>CAMAVB010000072.1 GCA_945861465.1 Candidatus Kuenenia stuttgartensis | reverse complement strand
CCGACCCCGCAAAAGCCTCCGAATCAGGTACGGAGACGGACTCCGGCACTGAATCGTGGTCCTGAGACTTTCTCATCGTTCTCCCTTCGTGCGCGGCAATGTCATGCATTCCAGATGACGCACAACGCATGAGCCACCTTAGACGAATTCCGAAAATTTGTCACCGGATGCGAATAAAATGCGGTCCTGGACGGGCCGTGTTCGATGCGTCACGGCCCAAAGGGCCATCCGTTCAAATAGCCTGGCCCATCGGGCCAGGAAAACGGGCCCCAACACGAACCTACGGCCCAACGGGCCAACCGTTCGATTCACCGCCGTGCCAATTGAACTGCCGGCCCGTTGGGCCTGGAAAATGGTGGGGATGCCAAATTCCTGGGCCGTTGGCCCAGGCTATTGGAATTGCTGGCCCTTTGGGCCGAAATCGCAAACCATCGCTCCGCAAGACACAGTCAATCCCAAACGTACCGTTCATCGATTTCTATTTTGTGCTTTCGGCACAACTCGCGAAACTCATCCTGATATGATCGTTTTCGATGGTGTTTTTCCTGTTGCTCCACATAAGCCAGGACTCGATCAAGGTTCAACTGACTGATGGAAAACGCTCCGTATCCTGCCTGCCACGAAAACGCCCGCGAACCTCGTGGATTCTTTTTGGCCCATTTCGAGGTCTCTGTCTTAATTTCCTCGACCAGTTTGGCGATCGTCACTGTTCGTGACAGACCGCAAACGAGATGAACATGATCAACCCAGCCACCAGCGAGTTTTGCGAAGCAGCCAGCCTCCTGCACATGGTGACTCAACATCCGGAACATCTCATCTTGAAACTCCGGGTTCTGCAGGAACGCGCGACGATCCTTCGTGCTGAACACAACGTGCAGCCAGACCTGAGATAAAGACTGTGGCACGGCGTGTTCCTTTCAATAAGGGTAGAGGCGCGAAGTTCGGTTCGATCAGCAAGAGTGAATTCAAGGAAAATCTACCAGGTCCCGAGACGTTTCGTCCACCATCTGCCGCGAATTCCTTCATGCACCACGCAAGTTCTTCAGGCCCAACGGGCTGGCAAACCGCTGGACATCAGGAACGGAACTCTTACCAGAAAGTCGCTGATAAGGACATCAACGACTACTCAATTGCAAACGGCTGGACATCAGGAACAGAACTCTTACGCTGCCAACCGCGTTTCGTTCGACGAAGATCTGTAGACACTCAGCCTCGAAAACCCGGTCGCGTTCGAAATAGCCCTGATTCAGGACACGAACATTCCCATGTCCGCTCCCACCGTCTTTCTCAGTGCCGCCACGGTTGATCTCAAGGAATGGCGGGAAGTGCTTGATGGCGCGTTCCGGCGAGGTGGGTTTCACGTCCTGACACAGGACAAGAGCCTGCGTTCTGCGCCCGGTGATGTGAAGCGGCTGCTGGTCGAGACCATCGCTGGCAGTGATTGCATCATTCATCTTGCGGGCCTGGGGTACGGTTCTGACGCCAGCGATCCGTTTCCCGATCAACCCGGCTTTCAGTGCTCGTGGACGCAGTTCGAATACTACCACGGGCACAGCGAAGGAACGGGAGTCATCGCCTTCGTTTGTGCGCCGAGCTTGTCGATGCCGAGCTTGTCGATGCCGGGATTCGTCGAGAAGGGCATCGACGCTGCCGACATCGCACGCAAACAGCGGCTGCAGAACGAATACCGCGAACGAGTGAAGAATGGAACCTTCGACAACACGCCATTGCAGACGCCCGATCGAAAGCGCACCAGCAATGAATCTGTCGATTCCGTCGCTGCGTTGTTGACAGCCGTAGTTGCCGCCGTTGGAACGCTGCATAAGCTCGACCGGGATGCTTGTGCGAAGGCGCAACACGAACTCAGTGTGGGTGCCGCCGAACTCGCCGAGATCAAGGCCGGTGTCGGCACGGTGAATGAAAAGCTCGACCAGCTTCTGGCCCGGCCGCTACCTTCGGTCGCAGCCGCTCCCCCTCGGCAGCTTCCCACCGCTGCATCCCAATACTTCGGTCGTGACTCGCTGGTTTCCGATCTTTCCAGCCGCCTGCGAAAGCAGAAAAGAACCGACGTCTGGGGTGGTCCGGGGATGGGGAAAACGGCACTCGCTGCCGAAGCCGTGAATTCAATCATTGGCGACGATCCGACGGACCTCGCTTCCAGCCCGTTCCCGCACGGCGTGGTGTTCCTGGACCTCTACCGGCACAAGGATCTGGAAACGGCGTGGCAGGCTCTGGCCAACGCCTTTGATGACTCACTTCCCACCGACATGCCGGCTGCGGTTCGGGCCACCAGGGCCTGCGCTCGTCGGCGGGCACTCATTATCCTGGAAGGTGCCGAGGAACTGCGTGATCGGTTGGAGACGTTTCTCACGGTGATTGCACCGGAGTCCACACTGCTGGTGCTGACGCGGGAAGAATCGCAAACCGCCGCCGGTCGCCGCATCAAGCTCGACGACTTCCTGGACCAGTCCGACGCACTCGCACTGCTGCGGCATCTGGCGGGAACTGCCGTGCCGCAAGCGATCCTGGAGGCAGTACAGCAGCGGTTCGGCGGGCATCCGCTGGCGTTGACGTGGGCTGGCAGCCAACTGGGTGACGCCACGCAGCCGGCCGCCTCGTTTCTCCGCGACCTTGAGGCTTCGCCAATGACGAAGCTGACTGAACCCGGAGGCGACCCGAAGCACTCGCTGCGATGGATGTTTGACCGCAGTGTCCGGCTGATGAGCGATGCCACGCGTACGGTCCTCGCGGCCGTGTCGCGAATCTCCGAACCGTTCGATGACGCTTGGGCCGTCGTCTCGGGCGGCACAGAGTCCGACCTGCAGCGACTCGTGCAACTCTCGTTTCTGCGACTGAGCAGCGATTCTTCCGGCTGGCAGTTTGCCCACGCCCTCGCCGCGCAGTTTGCCCGCGAGCTTCCGCTGCCAGAAGGACTCCTCGCCACGCTGGGTCGGCAGGCCATCGTCGAAATCACGACTGCCGATGCCCGCTGCCAACTGGAAGGGACCGAGCCCCTTGATCTGGCACTCGCCCATGCGACCTCACTGATCGATCACGATGGAGTTGAATGCGTGCTCCGACCGGTCGCAGAGTCGCTCTTCAATCACCACGGAGGCGATACCATCGGCATCCGTCGCGGACGACTCGACTTCGCCCGCCGTGCAGTGGAAGCCGTTCTGCGATGGCAACAACGCGCGGCCGATATCGAACAGGCCACTCCAGCCTGGCAGCGCGACCTGTCGGTGTCGTTCAACAAGCTCGGCGCGCTGGCGACGGCGCAGGGGAATCTGCCCGAGGCCCAGCGGCTCTTCGGCGAGTCGCTCCGCATCCGGCAGCGGCTGGCGGAGTCCGACCCGGCCAACGCCGCGTGGCAGCGCGACCTCGCGCAATCGCATTGCTGGGTTGGCAACGTACATCTCGCCCAGGGTAACCTAGAGAAAGCTCACTATTCGTACGACAACTATCGACGAACGATGCAGCGGCTGGCCGAGTCCGACCCGGCCAACGCCGCGTGGCAGCGCGACCTGTGGGTTTCCTGCTGGCACGTGGCCCGCGTGCTGGAACAGCAGGGATCGGACGAGGCGATGAAGTATTGGCGACAAGCGCATGACACACTGACGGCGATGGTGGAAAAAGGCCTGTTCGTTTCGCCGCAGGACATGCAGTTCCTCGACACGCTGCGAGCCAAAGTCGATCGATGATCGATCTTCATTGTCCGGTTTGTGAATTTGTAGGGTGTGACAAGCGGCAGCGCAGGCACACCATGTTTGTGATTCGGTGTGACAAGGGCCCGCGCTGGCACACCATGTCTGTGATTCGGTGTGCCTTCGCGTTGCTTGTCACACCCTACAGATCACTTTCTGCCGGAAAGGACTTTCGCCGCAATGCGAACCGCTTTGGGACGCATGTCCGCTCTACGTCGCCGTGTTGCCCTTCTTTCCGCCTCGTCTGGTCGCTGGTCGCGGCGGGGCCGCGAAGTCCTGCTCGGCAAGCAGGACCTACTGAAATCAGCGACTGCGCCCTTGCAAGCCCAACGCCGAAGCCTCGTGACAATACGCTCGACCTGGAGTACACTGCTCACTGCATTGATGTCTGATCAGGGACTGGTGGAGTTTGCGGCCTTATGACTTCACCGAACGACAGCCCGCCTGAGTCGGATGAGTTGTCTGCTGAGCGGCACGAATCCGCCAACATCGGGATCATCGCGGCTCAGTTGATCATCATGCGGATCGGCTGGATCTTCAAAACGGAGAGCGTGATCATTCCGCATGTGCTGGATGTGATTTCCGGCAACGCCGCGTGGGCTCGAGGATTTCTGCCTGTCCTCAATCGACTGGGACAGAGTCTACCGCCACTGCTGGCCGCTGATTTTATCCGCGACATCCGACTGAAGAAAAGGGCACTCATCTTCACAACACTGGGGATGGCGTTGCCGTTTCTGACATTGGCCAGCGTGTGGTGGTGGCTGGATGATCGTCGTCAGCCGTGGCTCATCGGACTCTTTCTGGTCCTGTATTTTTTGTTCTTCTCAGCGACTGGCCTGAATCAACTGGTGGATGGCACGCTCCAGGGCAAACTGATTCGCCCGACACGTCGCGGTCGATTGCTGGGGATTGCGGGTGTCATCGGTTCAACGGGTGCGGTTTGTGCGGCTTACTTTCTGCTGCGACCCTGGATTCAACTGCCGAATCACGACGGTTTCGTCTACATCTTTCTCTTCAACGGCTCGGCCTATTTTATCGCAGGACTGATGGCGAATCTGTGTTACGAACGACCCGACGAGCCGCCTGCTGACCGGCCCGCTCGACCACCGTGGTGGACTCCGTTTATCCGTGCCTGGCACACGTTCCGCGACGACCAGCGATTTCGCCGAGCTGCCTGGATGGCAACTCTGTTCATGACCGGGCTGCTGCTGTTTCCGCATTACCAGGCGCTAGCTCGGGAGATGCTCGGAACATCCGACCTGGACATCATCTGGTGGGTGATCGCGCAGAACATCAGCGTCGGTATTTTCAGTCCTGTGTTCGGCGGCATTGCTGACCGCTACGGCAACCGAATGGCTCTTCGCATCGCGGCCTTTTTGGCCGCCTTCACACCACTTATCGCCGTCCTGCTGGCTTCATCATGGTTTCCGTTCAGTCGTCAATGGTTCTGGATCACTTATGTCTTCCTCGGAATTACTCCCGTGACGATGAAGACGATCTCAAACTATACGCTGGAACTGGTTCCCCGAGAAAAGCACCCGCAGTATCTGAGCACTATGACGATCTGTTACACGATTCCCTTTCTGCTTTCCCCGTTGTTGGGTGCCATCATCGATTACATTCCCTGGCAGGTGCCTTTTCTGGCCGTCAGCGGCACAATCGCCTGCGGCGGCCTCCTGACCTTTCGCATGGCCGAACCTCGGCAAATTGATAATTCGCAGGGGAGGCATTCCGACTACTAAGTTCCTGAAGCCCGCTCTGCAAACGATAAGAATGTTGCTATTCTGAGATGAATTATCCTGGCCAGCAGTAGAACACTTGGTTGAGTACAAAGTAGCCATCACTCTCCGAGTGATGAATTGCGATTTGTTGGGATTAGGCGGATTAGCCAGGACGTGAGCCTGTCTGAACTTGCAAAATGAATCGCATTGCGTCACTCAGAGAGTGACGACTACTTTGGGTTGCGTGCGAAGCCCGCAACAAGGCTCATTCGCGAATTCAGATGCAAAACATTGGAGTTCACAACAATGAATAATTTTTCCTCGACAACGTCGGTGACTTCCGTCATTGATCGTCGCAAATGGCTCCGGCAGACTGCGGGACTTGCGGCAATGCTCGGCCTGTCTCGCGTCACGGCATTGGGGGCCAGGCCGGACGAGAGCAAGGATGGCTCCGTGCAGCGTGCCATGATCGCCATCACGCTCGATCTGGAAATGAGCGCTCAATACCCGACGAAGGATCAGGTCCACTGGAACTTTGAAAAAGGGAATCTCAATGAGGAAACAAAACGCTACGCGGTCGAAGCAGCGCGCCGCGTCAAGCAGGCGGGCGGTACGCTGCACTTCTTTGTGGTGGGACGTGTGTTCGAGCAGGAGAACATCGACTGGTTGCGCGAGATCGTCGCGGCTGGCCATCCGGTGGGCAATCACACGTACGACCATGTCAATGTCAAAGCGCAGCAGCCGGAAGATCTGCAGTTCCGTTTTCGCCGCGCGCCGTGGCTGATCGAAGGGAGAACAACTCACGACGTCATTGTGGAAAACATTCGTCTGACCACGGAAGCGATGAAGAACCGCATCGATGTGTCACCCGCCGGATTTCGCACGCCGGGCGGATTCAACAACGGACTACACGACGTTCCCGAGATTCAGCAACTGCTGATCGATCAGGGATTCCGCTGGGTGAGCAGCCTGTATCCGTCGCACCGCGCGGCGATTACCGACGACGCGACATGGAACGAAGTGCGCGCCGACATCGTCGCTCAGCAGCAGGCGTCTCAGCCGTTCGTCTATCCGTCGGGACTTATCGAGATCCCCATGAGCCCCATCAGTGATGTCACAGCCTTTCGTGCCCATCAATGGAAGCTCGACCAGTTTCTGGAAGCGATTCAGGCAGCCGTCAGCTGGACGATCGAGCATCGCGCCACTTTCGATTTTCTGGCTCATCCGTCGTGCCTGTATGTGACTGATCCCGAATTTCGCACGATCGATCTGATCTGCGATCTCGTAAACAAATCTCCAGACAAGGCCGAGTTTGCAGACCTCGATCACATTGCCGATCGCGTCGCGAAACCCAAGTGACTTGATTTTGTGGTAGGCTGGACAGAGCACGACTGCTTTGTCAGTTGTGTTCTGATGTGTGCCACTGCCTCTGCCAGTGCTTCCTGCGCATGAGCAGCACTGGCAAAGCCAGTGGCACACAACCCATCCATAATGCGTGACAGAGCCTGCACATCACTTGTGGCCGCCCGGAGCATTTTTCAACCGATGATTTCCCTGCGATGGTTAACGTAATCCCAGACGACATAACGATCCAGGTCTTTGCCGGCGGTAAAGAAGACTCTCCCGCCGGTGTTCTCCGCCAGACGATGGGCGAACTGCACGTCTTCGTGAGTCTGTGACCAGCTGGGCAGCAGGAAAATGTTGATCGTGATTCCATCCCGTTTGCACAGCATGCCTTCGCGCTTTGTCGCCTCTTCAGTTTGAGGATCGGGCGGATAGAGCAGATACAACATGCTGGCTTCAAAGTGGGCCGTCGGCAGACCATCGGTGATCAGAATCACCTGACGATTTGGTGTATCCTGCACGGAGAGAAACTGCCGCGCCAACTGCAGCCCGTGCTGGATGTTGGTAAAATGCGGCGGAATGTGGATTTCACTCACGTCCTCACGACTCATATCGGCCCGCAGTCTGACCACGGGATTCGTGATTGTCGGGATCTTCGGCATCAGTGTAATAAGATCTCCTGCCGACACGACTTTGGCAAACGTGTGGAGTTCCACAAACCGCAGAAAATCACCTGGATATTCAGTCGTAATCAGCCCGTTCAGCGCCAACGCCATGCGTTTCACGTTGATGTACTGGCCGTCGTAGCGCATGGAACCGCTCATGTCCATCAGCACGACAGTTGCGCATTTTGGATTGTTGCGGGATCGGTGAATTTCGATATCGCGTTGTTGCAGCCTTAAGGGACGTGTGTCGCCCTGTCGCAGCATCGCGTTGATCAAGGTCGCAGGGATGTCCATTTGTGAAACGGAGTCGCCGAATTCGTAAGGCTTCGTCCGCTGCATCTCGACAACACCTTCGCCATCAATCGGCCCTTGATGCCGACCGGAACGCGATGCCTGAAGATTGCTGAAGATCGTTTGCAGCAGGCGTCCCTGAAACAGCTTGTACGCCTTCGGGGAAAGCTGAATTTTGCCATGCTGATTTGCCAGACCCTGCCCTTCCATGATGTCCTTGAGGTACTGCTGAATCTGTTCCTGAAACTTGTTCAGATTGGCAATCGCGTCCGGATCGGCAAACTCGCTGAGATCTTCCAGATCGATGATCGCCAGTTGCGCGTTCTGTTTTGCGTCTTCCAGTTGCTTCAGCAGGTCATCGATTTTTCTGAGTTCCTCGAGAATCTCGATTGCTTCCGGCACCGACATCGAATCACGTCCGGTGAAGTCGTACTTCGCCGCGAGATGGTCCACCTGATACTTTTCACCGAGTGTTTCCATCAGGCCGACAAGTCGCCCGGCAAAGTCCGGGTCGGTTCGTTCCGCGCGATACCAGAGATTTTCGAGAGCGTAGATTTGTTCCTCTTTGACAGATTGCCAGAACGATTTCGAGAATTTTGCAGGTGGCTGAGTCTGCTTCGCGGCAGTGGCGAACTGGCGGAGAGCCTTTTTCTGAACGGTGTCGGTTTCGAATTTGCTGAGAATTTTCGCTTTGCGTTCCTGCAGCATTTTCAGGAGAGCGTCCAGGCTGGGTCCAAGTCCTGCGAACTGTCCGGGATCCAGGCGAATGGCATTCGCCAGCTCTTCCTCCGTGAATTCGCGTGTCGAACCGTATGTCAGCATGTGTTCAAACGCGGGTGACACCAGATCGGGCGGTGGTGACGAAGGAGACGGGAAAGCCTGTGGGTCATATTGCTGGTAGGTATGAATCACGCCGCCGCGATGCCGCTGGGTGGTGTCCGGTAACGGCGGATCGGATGGTTGTTCATGCGAATCAGGTAATGTCATGTACACGATTCCGGTCGAGTGAGTTCAACGGCAAGTGCAGGCACGCTCAGTTTCATTGTACGCGGTCGGTTGCATTCGTCTGCCGTTTGTCTGACAAACAGTACCTGCGATTCCGGAAAGTTTCCGGGAACTGGGGCAGGATGTGGTGCGAAACGAATGCGGCGGCGGGTTTGCCGGAATTCGGGATGTTCGCAGCGCTAGGAAGTGGTCTCTTGGAGATCCGGATCTGGCAATTCGCCGGTTTCCACTGCGGTTCGCATTTCTTCTGGTAAAGCGTTCCATGTGGCCTGGTAAGTCGCCTCCAGCGGAACCTTGACGTGCAGGTCGGTCGTCAGAAAAAGTGGCATATCGGGCATGGGGTCACCGACCGCCAGCGGTTCAATATAGGCGACACGTTCTCGACCGGCTTCGTAGGAGACGAGCAATCGATCCTTGCCTGCGGGAAATTGAAACACTTCTTCCTCAATTTCATCCCAGATCACTTTGTGCAGCCCGAACGGATCGCGCGGGGTGGGTGGAAACAGATCGACGATCAAAACATGCACGCCGGCCCGCAGGAAATCGATCGTTTTTTCGAGAAGATCACCTATTGCCGAGCGACTGTCTTTGTTTCCCGGAGAAATGATTTCGATGATTGCCACGATCCGCCCCAGGTGATGCCGAACTACGATGTGATTTGCGCGCGCGGCATAGATCTCTTTCGAACTGCGGCGGACCATCTGAGTCCCTATGGAAGGTGCGGTCGCAACGCCACCCTGATTATCACCGAACGTTTCCTTCGTCATGTTGTGCATTCGCCGATGAGCTTGAATTGCCAGAACATCGGGTTCTTTGATACCAGCTCGCTGTTCCACCAGAGCCGCCACGCCCCGCGGCAGACAACCGCGATTGAGGGTCCGGACGATCTCAACGGACCAGTCCTGATGAAAGTGATGAAACAGACCGCTCGGAACACGGGTCCAATCGTGAATTGGCATTGATCGTTCCTCATTATTGAATTCGCGAGTTCGACACCGAGATCAGTATAGCAACGAGCAATCCTTGAGGCGACGTTCCTCTCAATCAAGTTAACTCGCTGTCGAAAACGCGGATTCACGGGTAAACTCTGTCGATCCTCTTTGTGATGGTCCTTGTCCTTGTTGAAATGGTTGAGTTTTCGAAATGCCTGTTGATAAATCCGGTTCACGCATTCGGCAGATGTTCGGTGAGATTGCCGGACGCTATGACTTTATGAACCACTTTCTGTCGGCCGGCACGGATGTGTATTGGCGGTGGCAAGCCGTGCGCATGGCGTCACCGTTTAATGATTCACCGATTTTGGATGTCTGCACAGGCACGGGTGACTTGGCGTTTGCGTTCCGGAAGAAGCTGAATGGCACTGCGACCGTATTTGCGACCGATTTCACGCACGGGATGCTTAAACTGGCGGAAGTGAAAAGGTCCGATCGGGACGTCGTGTTTCTGGAAGCTGATACTCTTTCACTTCCGTTTCCCTCGGACAAGTTTCAGGTCGTGTCTGTGGCGTTCGGCCTGCGGAATGTGTCCAGTACGATCGGCGGGTTGAAGGAAATGACGCGCGTCTGCCAGCCCGGTGGGAAAGTCCTTGTGCTGGAATTCTCACTGCCGGACAATCGTCTGCTGAGTCACGCCTATCAGTGGTACTTCCGCAATATCCTGCCACGGCTGGGGCAGTTGCTGGTGAGGAATCGGCAGGCGGCGTATGAGTATCTCCCGCAGTCCGTGTCGGAGTTTCCAAGCGGTTCGGAGCTTACCGGGATCATGGAAGAGGCGGGATTGGTCAACACATCTTTCCGCAAAATGACAGGCGGAATTGCGACGGTGTATCTCGGGAACAAACCCGAACGTCCCTGACTCAAATCGGTATTTCTACCCGCCAACGGAAATCTGCAAAGCTGTCAGGTCTCAAGCAAAAAAGAAAAGACGGGTTCGCAGCATAATGCTGCCGCAAGCCCCTTTTTTCGTTCATTGCGGCGACCGGGATTCGGCCAAGTCACTTGTTTCTTGAAGAATTGTGGCCTGCCGCCATCGATTTGAACGATTTTTTGCGCAAAATTACGGAACGGAAGTGAGTTTCGCAGATCCTGAACGGCTGTGAGGGGGTTGAAGCGCACTGCGAGTCCGCATTTCCTGTCCGCTGGGGATATTTGTCTTTCTGTTTGGGAGCACGTTCATGATGTCCATTCGATTTATTCGTCAGGCGGTTGTAATCTGCCTCGCGACGGTTTTGGTTTCCGCGTTCGTTCAGGCTCAACCACCTGGCGGCGGTCGCGGCGGTCCCGGCGGGTTTGGCGGGTTTGGCGGTGGCCGTGGTGGGTTCAGCATCGATCGATCGATGTTGCTGCGTGCTGAACAGGTCCGCAAAGAACTCAAGATAGAAGAAGCTCAGGCTGCCACGATTGATGCGGCCCTCGAAGCGTTTCGAGAAGAGCGAAACGCCGCGCCGCGTCCTGATCGCGACGCCCTCAGCAAAATGTCAGAAGAAGAGCGAACTGCACTCTTCGAGAAATCACAAAAAGAACGCGCAGAACTGAGCAAGAAAACGGACGAAGCCCTCGGCGCGATGCTGGAGCCGGAACAGTCAACGCGTCTGGATCAGATTGCCATGCAATTGAAGCTCAACATGGCAACGGTGCCGACGTTGAAGAGCGATGACATGAAATCGAAGCTCTCCCTGACCGAAGAGCAGATTGCCAAGCTGGATGAAGCAGAAAAAGCAGCAGCAGCCGACATGACGAAAATGTTTTCAGAAATGCGTGCGGCTGGTGGTGGTCAGCCTGGAGCTGGTGGTCAACCTGGAGGTGCTGGCGGCGGTCGCGAGGCATTCGCGGCAATGCAGGAAAAGATGACGGCTGCCCGCGCGAAGTCTGCTGAGGCTGCGATGGCCGTACTGACAGATGAACAGAAGAAAGTGATCGACGAACTCAAGGGTGCCAAGTTTGAACTCGATCTGGGTGCCCTCATGGGTGGTGGTCGTGGCGGCTTTGGTGGCCCTCCAGGTGGCAACGGTGGTGGCCGTCAACGGGGCGATGGCGGGGGCCGTGGAACTCGTCCACCAGCGGAATAGTGGTCTCGGGATCAGTAATTTTCCACGAAACGATAAAGCAACTCATGAATTCAGGGCGACAGCAACCAAAGCTGTCGCCCTTTTCGATGCGCTTCGACGCGCACTCAAGAACACGTCCCTCAGCCCTGGCCGCGCGGAGTATAGACGGGTGCAGCTGGATTTGAGACAATGCGCGGCACAGATGTCGTCTTTCTGACGACGATCGCAGGAAGTCTTTCAATGTGGCTGCTGATTATGGAAGCGGTATTCGGGCACTCGTTGATCAATCGATGTGCGCAGTTGTTGCGGGGGGTGATGATTGCGTGTTGTGTGATGCTGTGCATATCGGGTCACCTGGCGATAGCGCAGCAGAATGGTGAAGATGTTCGGCAGCGTGAATTGCTGAAGTTGATTTCCGATGCAGAACAGTCAATGGCTGACAAGCAATGGCTGCGGGCTGTCGAACAGTTTGACGCGGCATGGGAGCGGGCGTGTGAGCGCGAAGATCCATTGCTGACAGCGTCCGGAGCGGACGTGAACCAACTGGCTCCGGGCCAAACGCAGCGACTGGCTGGCGGACGAGCGAGGCTCGAGGAGTTGTATGTAACGGCTGGCGAGGAATTCACGACCGAGTTTCGCGGACAGTTCGAAAAGGTTGCCGAGTCCCGTATTTCCGAAGCCATCGCGTCCTCCGATTTCTTGACACTTCGACGTCTGACCCTGCGGTATGCGTTTTGTCCTGCGGCGGAGAATGGTCTGCGGATTCTGGCTCGACAGTCGATTGATCGTGGCGATGATCTGGAAGCAGCGCTGCTGCTGCTGAATCGAGTGTTGCGGGTCACCGGAAAGAAACAGAACAACAGGGATGCCGCAGAGGTGTCACTCCAGATTGCAGTTTGCAACTGGCGTGCAGGACTGAACAGCGATGCTCAGGAAAGCCTGGCAGATCTGCTGGCCCATGATCCAGAATCTTTCGCGTTGCAGAAGTTGTCCGTCCCGGCATCGGGATCTGTCACTGACTTGCAGAAATGGTTCACTGCACAGACAGGTGTTCCCGCTGCGGGGGCGTCGGAATGGACGCAGCCTGGCGGAAATTATCGCCGCTTCGCATCGCGCTCCCGTGCCCCGGCTCGGCTGCAGCAGACATGGGTCTCAGATTCATTGATCGTAAACGAAGTGCTTTATTCGGATCGTCTTAATCCCATCCTGCAGTCACTGCGAAAACCTCTGATGGAGTTCGGGGAATCTCTGGAACAGCAGAACAGCATCATGATCCCAGCCGCGACACCTCTGCGTGTCGGTGAGCTGGTGATCTTTCGTCTGCCTTGCGGCGTGCGTGCTGTGCGTGCCACCGACGGCGAACTCGTGTGGGAGGTCGTTTATCCTGACGGTCGCATGCGCGATGTATTGCAGGCGGTTGAAGATCAGGCAAGCCAGACGATTCAGCCCGTCGATCCGGAAAATCCAGACGCGCAGGCCGCGATGCAGCGCAATCTGGAAATGCAGACCATGACGCAATCATTGATCATGGCGACGAACCTCCGAAATCAGCTGGTGCGCTCGAACACGACGGCTCAAATGGCAGCATCCGCCACGACACTGTTTGTGTGCGAAGTTGCATCCGGAACGACGGCAGAAGACCAGTATCGCATGATGATTCGGACGGCATCCATCGACCAGCCGGAGAACAATTTTATTCGGGCCTACGATCTGAAGACCGGTCTTTTCAAGTGGGAAGTCGGTGGTCAGACGCAGTCTGTCGCGCAGCCCAAAGGAAAAGGCAATCTGCTCGCGGGATTCTATTTTCTGGGGGCACCGCTGGTGCTGGGAAACCGGACGTATGTGCTCGCGGAAAGCAGCGAAGGGATTTTTCTGCTGCAGATTGCTGAGCCGGCGACAACCGACGCCGCTCCGACCAATCCGCGTGTCGTGCGCTCTCAGTTGCTGACGCAGCCGCAGGCCAGTTCGAGTGATCATCCGGTGCGAAAACACGCAGGTCTTGTGCCATCGTACGCCCATGGTTTGCTGATCTGTCCGACATGCGACGAACGTATCGTCGCGGTCTCCGCCGAAGACAACGCCGTGCGCTGGGTGTTTCGCTACGGTGGCAGCATTCGTCGGCAGGAAATTGGTGGTGACTCGCTGGTGCTGCTTGGCGGACGCGATCCGTGGGATTCCGGTTATGTCGATCTGGATTCACGCTGGACGGATTCACTGCCTCGCATCGCCGGAAATAATGTGATCGTAACGCCGCGTGATTCGGATGAATTGTTCTGTCTGGATCTGCAGACCGGACAGGAACGCTGGAAGTTAGGGCGTAACCAGTTTCATAGTATTGCCGCGATTGTCGATGACAAAATCATCCTGTGTGGGAACCGCATCGTTCAGGCGTTTCGGCTCGACGACGGCCAGCCACTCTGGAGTCAGTCGATTGTGGACGGCATCGTCTGCGGACTTGCTGCAACGGATGGTGCGTTGCTGCAAATACCAACGTCCGAACCGGCAATCATCTCTCTGGATGTGCAGACCGGACGCAGGCTGGCAACGCAGCGACTCTCGGATTCCGGCAGCGATCAGGCAGCATTTCGTGGCATTCAATCCCCCGGTAATCTGCTGATCATCGGCGATCTCCTCCTGTCGCAGAATCTGGATTCGATGCGGGCGTACTCACAGGGTTCCGCTGACCTGCAGCTGGCGGATCAGGCTATGGAGCGCCTGCTTCAGAAAGATACGCCGGGCGCGATTGCGTTGCTGGAGCGGGGATTGAACGAAACATCTGGTCGTACGGCGTCGCGCGATCTGCTCATTGAGGTTCTGTTGGCATCGCTGCACACAGATTATGCGGCCAATCAGTCGTCGATCGGACGCATTCGGGAACTGATCCGTCAGGCGGACGACGAGCGTCCGGTTGCCGAAGTGCTGCATCTGATGCTGGGGATGAGTCTGTCCGATGCTGCATTGTTGCCTGCACAGGTGAATCGCCGTTCGCAGCGTCAACTGTCGGAGCTGAGCCGGCTGATTGCTCAGGGGTTGAGCGAAAGCGATTCCATCACCATTGAGGATCTGACCGATGCCCTGCGTTCAATGCTGCCGGACCTGATCGCCGGTCAGAGGGCCGCCATCTCAACCGGCCCACTGCGGCAAATCAAGTCGTTGACGGTTGTCTCCGGAATACGCCATGCGCTGCAACGCCGTACTCCTGAGGATCGCATGGCCATTCAGTCGCAACTCCGCGAAGCGGGTGTTGAGGCATTGCCCCCTGATCGTGTCAGTCAGTTGCAGTTTGTACGGGATCTTGCCGCCAGTGAAATGCCCCAACTGGCTCTGCATGTACTGCAATCCGTTGCGGCAGAAGGCGACGACCGCCGCTGCGACCTGGTGCGACAACAGATCTACTTTGAGATTATGCGTGCCGGGAAAGACGACGGAGCATCGGTGACCGCGTTGTTGGATGAGTTGCTGGCGGCCGGTGACACGGCCATGATCAGGGCGATCCATGCTGAATCTTCAGCTGCCGACGCAGCCAGTCCATTCAATAGTGCGCGGCTCGTGACGGCTGAAGCAATGGCCCACAGGATCGTATTCGAAGCCTGGTTTGCCGCGCATGCGGATGTCATCGCGCCGGAAGTATCCGCATGGGGCATGACCGCGAAGATCGATCAGTCTGATCATCGCACGGTGATGTCACCTCGGAAAATTCCTAACGAAATTCCGAATGAAGCGATTCCGTTTTTCGGGTCGCCAGGCAAGTTTCGTGGCTGGTCATTTGTGGTACTGATGCAGGAACAAAAAATCGCGGCATACGACGCAGACGGTCGCGTTCATTGGACGTTTCCAGTTGCCGGGGCGGGTGAAGGCCTGAGCGATCATCCGAAGACTGAGTCGTACTTCACGACTTTCGGCTCCGTGCTGTTGTTGAATCTGAGCGGTTCTCTGTTTTGTCTGGACACCAGTCATCCGGTCAAACGGCTGGATGGTAACAAACAGCTGATTGAGCCTGAGCTATTATGGACGCTGCAACTCAATTCACTGACATCTGATCCGGATGCTGATCAGTATCGCAGCTATGTGGAAGCGGCGGATCGAGTCACGCAGTTCGCCCCGCAGTTGTCCGGCTATTACCCCGTCGCGTCGGTAACACCGACGGCTGTCGCGCTGATCGCCGGTAGGCGGCTGCTGGTGTTTGACACTGTGACTGGCTGGCCGTTATGGCAACTGGATGGGATCGCCCGCGATGCCGTCTTATCGACAACTCGCGACAGTGTGTTAGTGCTGTCAGAAAGTTCGCGACAGATCGAAGCCCGCAGTTTGATTGACGGGACTCAGTTGCAGGTTTCGCAGTTGCCGAAGTGGTGGGGCGATGCGATCAGCAACGTTGGTTCGTCGGTGTCTGATTTCGAAATCGAACCCGGCGCAGAACTGCTGTGGCGCATTGCCGTGCAGGGCCAGTCGTGTGTACTGTTCCGACGGGGCACGACAAACTCTGCGCTGGAGTGCCGGGATCTGATGACCAGCACCGTAACATGGTCCATCGATCTGCCGGCGCAGTCGGTTTTTTCAAACGTCGCCAATGATGTTGTGGCGACGTTGAGCAGCGGGAGCGAACTGAAGCTGGTGCGGATCGACACAGGACAGGTACTGGCCAGCCATGATGTCACACCCGTGCCGAAACCCCGCGATCTGTTCCTGATACACACGCTGGGGAATTACGTGGTGTTGCCGGAGGCGGTTGATGATCCGTCGATTGAACTGGACCCGGTGATGGACGCGATGAAGGTGTATGGCCGGATGTATTGCATTGATGGCCGGACGCAGGAGCTACGCTGGGACGAGCCACTCGATCGGCGTTACATTCGCCGTGCATTCGCCCAGGACAGGGTGATCCTGCCGAATTCTCCCATTCTGGTGCTGCTCAATCGCGGCGGGCCTGTGGATCCTGAATCGGGCGCTCGTCGAGTCGTCTATGGAGCCAGCGTGATTGATGTGAGAACCGGCAAAGAAATACTTCAGCAGGACGACGTCGGTCAGGGACTCAATGATTTCTGGCTGCGAATTGATGCACCAAAGCGTCAGCTGGAACTCAGCTTCGAGTCGCATGTCTTTACGCTGGATTTTTCGGACATGCCATAACTTTCAACGGCCCGCTGCAAAGCTAAACTCAGGAATTCGCGCGTACGCCATCGTCAATACGACGATGTAGAAGCGAGGACGTTCGGGGCAGAAAAATAGCAGCCATTTTTTGCCCAACATCTTTTTGCCCATGATGTTGAGGCCCGACGATAAATCTTAGCCCGGCGGCGCACGCCTTGAAGGTTCCCGAGTGGCGACGATGTGGATTACGATTTGGACTCTGTTGTTGCAACCATTGCCTCAATTGTCCAGGATATCCTCATCCTGAGCGACAACACCAAAATCAGAGATCGGTCGAGCTTCTAAAACATTCATCCCCTGTTCAACGCCAGTTCGTGAGAGGCGAGGTCATTTCAAACAATTCAAATGACCTCGGCCATTCGCAGTTCCTGACGACCGTGGCACTTTTTGAAGGCGGGCTGCTGGTGGCTGCATTTCTGGGCGGCTGGCTTTTGGATTGTCCGGCCACGGCGGCGCTCAGCTGGTCGCTCGAAGATTTCGGGCTGGGACTCCTGGCGACTGTTCCGATGCTCGTCGTGCTGGCGATCTGTGGCTTGTCACGTTCGGAAGCGATGAAGAAGGTTCGGGCCTTTCAAAGAGATACGGTCGGTCATCTGCTGGACGAATGCCGCTGGTACGACATTGTGCTGCTCGCTCTGCTGGCAGGCGTCTGCGAAGAAGTCCTGTTTCGCGGATTCCTGTTCTTGTGGCTGGCGCGATTCAATTCCGTCATTGCCGTGCTGATTTCCAATCTGGCCTTCGGAGCGGCCCATGCGGCCACGCCACTGTATGGAATTCTGGCGGCGTTTTTAGGACTGTATCTCACAGCTCTGATCGCTGCTGATCCTACTCCGAATCTGCTGATCCCGATCACCGCACACACTGTCTACGACATTGCCGCGTTCGCACTTGTGCTTCGCGATTATCGCCAGCAGGTTTGAAAAAAGGATTGTTCTTCCGTTTAACCCGATGCCGCAGGCGAGGCTGCTTTCTATGGACTCCTCGCCTGCGGCATCGGGTTAAACGATTTACGGATGGTTTCGCGATGTCGATAGCCTCCGCTGGATCAGAAATGAAGCGGGTTATTAAAACAGCCGTCCAGGGCAATCCCCGGAACGGCTGTTGATATGGTTGGCAGACGGATCGGTCCGATCAGACTGATCCGTCAGACAGTACGACTATTTTTCCGACCCACGTTAGTCAGCAGCGGCCTCGTCACCGCCCCCGAGTGAAAACAGGGGGCCAGCACCGGCACCCATTCCGCCCTTGAGTTCTTCGCGTGGTTTGGCCACGGAAGTACTGGCTGAGCCGTCTTCGCTTGAGGATGCTGCTTCGGTCTCTTTCGCTTCCGTTTTGCGGCTCAGGCCAATCTTACGTTCGCCTGTATCAACACGCAGAACGCGGACTTCCAGATCCTGACCGACCTGAACCATGTTTTCCGGATGATCGACTTTGTGATCGGCCAGTTCGGAAACATGGAGCAGTCCCTCGAGATCGTCTTCCAGCTGCACGAAGACCCCAAAATTGGTGATCTTTGTGACTTTGCCGGTGACAGTCTTGCCAGGAGCGTACTTTTCCGGAATTCGTGTTTCCCACGGATCTTCGCCAAGCTGCTTCAGACCCAGCGCGATACGGCGGCGATCTTCATCGACGGTCAGGATCTGACATTCGATCGGATCCCCCTTCTTCAGGATTTCATTGGCATGTGACACCTTGCGGGTCCACGACATGTCACTGATATGCAGCAGGCCATCGACGCCTTCCTGCAGTTCAACAAACGCACCGTAGTTTGTCAGATTGCGAACTGTGCCTTTGACCATGGATCCTGGCGGGTACTTGGCAGTGACTTCGTCCCACGGATTGGGCTGAGTCTGCTTCATGCCCAGTGAGATTTCCTGCTTGTCTTCGTTGATGCCCAATACCATGACTTCGACTTTGTCGCCGATTGCCACCAGTTCGCTGGGGTGATTCACGCGACGTGTCCAGGACATTTCGCTGATGTGAACCAGACCTTCAATGCCGTCTTCCAGCTTGACGAACGCACCATACGACAGCACGTTGACGACTTCGCCGTGGATCCGTGCTCCCACAGGGTATTTCGTACCGATGTTGGCCCACGGGCTGGCAGACTTCTGCTTCAGGCCCAGCGCGATCTTTTCTTTGTCGTAGTCGATATTCAGAACCATCACTTCGACTTCATCGTCGATCTTGACCATTTCAGTCGGATGGCTGATGCGACCCCAGCTCATATCAGTGATATGCAGCAGGCCGTCGATACCGCCCAGATCCACGAACGCACCGAAGTCGGCAATGTTCTTGACGGTGCCTTTTCGCAACTGGCCGATCTCCAGATTTGAAAGCAGCGTCTTCTTCATCTTTTCGCGTTCTTCTTCGATCAGACGGCGGCGTGACACAACAATGTTGCGTCGCGCTTCGTCGATCTTCAGAATCATGCACTCGATTTCCTGACCGATGTATTCCGCGATGTCGTTCGGACGGCGGATATCCACCTGGCTGGCGGGCAGGAACACGTTGACGCCAATATTGATGAGCAGGCCACCTTTGATCTTGCGGATGACCTGGCCTTTGACAACATCGCCCTCGTTGTGAGTGCTGATGATTTTTTCCCACTCGCGAACACGATCCGCCTTGCGCTTGGAAAGCACAATCAGACCGATAGAGTCTTCAAACTCTTCGAGCAGGACTTCGATTCTCTGGCCGATTTCGGGAGGAGGCTCATTCTCGTCCCATTCATCACGCTGGACGACGCCTTCACTCTTGAAGCCGATGTCAACGACAACTTCCTCGTTATCGACACGAACAATGGTCCCGTGCAGGATATCATTCAGAGCATACGTCTGTGCTTCTGATTCGTAAAAGACGCTTTCGTCATCAGCGAAATCCGGGAACGACGCGGACATCACCGCATCCAGTTCGCTATCCTCGACACCATACTCCCGCAAGAGATTACGATCGACCATAATGAGTACTTCCATCCACCACGGGACATCCGTCAGGCGAACCTGGCAGACAATTCCGACTTAGAGACACGCGAGAGACCGTCGCAACACATGTGCGACACCAAGAGCCTTCTCGACGGGGAACCGAGCACCTTACTCGATCCAGCCTCAGAAGTCCAGTCGAGCAACATGAGGTCGCCAGAGCCTGGAAACACTCTAACCTGTTTGTGAATCGGACCTTAGAACCCGTCCAGAATCAAATGCGTGGGATGTATGGTGTCGCCCGCTTTTTCTTTTGTTCCGGCCCAAAGGGCCAACATTCGGAATCGAACTGTCGGCCCGTTGGGCCTTCAACGTCTGGTTGCTTTCGATCCCATCGTGCCGAGCACGTTACAAACGTGCCCCACGTGCGGAAGATTTGACGCTCGACATGGAGGAGACTTCTCCGGAGTCGCTGCCAGCGGGCTGTTGATTTAACACAACGCCCCGCTGCCGGGCTAAGATTTATCGTCGGGCCTTAAATCATGGGCAAAAAGATGTTGGGCAAAAAGATGGCTGCTATTTTTCTGCCCATACATTTTTTGCCCCGAACGTCCTCGCTTCTAAAACGTCTCAGTGAGGGTGGCGTCCGCGAATTCCTCAGCTTAGCTTTGCAGCGGACCGTTGATTTAACAATGTCACCTTTCGCTCCGCGAAAGCAGCGTTCTTTCGCGGAGCGAAAGGCGACATTGGAAGTGCCATCCTCAACCGCGCGAGGTATATCAGCGTTGGAGCTCCATTCATGTTGCCAAATCCAAGGCTCGTCACGGCGGAGCGTGACGGCTACTTTGATTCACTACTTGCCCCACACAAAAAAAGAGACCTTGGAAATTCCAAGGTCTCTGGTCGGCATCGCAAGCAACACGTTCAACCTGCTACTCGCTGGGAGGAGCAAATTTCTTTGTGGCTGCGTCCTTTTGTGCTTCTGGTGGGGTTCCATCCATTTTCGCTTCAGTTTGAGCGACACTTCCGCCACAGCCGGAAAACGAGGAACACATGAGGCTCAACAACAGTAAACCAAAACAACTTTTTCTCATCAATTCCTCCCGGGAAAAGGAGACCCCTGTATCAGGGTTCTCTGGAAATGCAAATTTATGTGTTACTTCCACCGTTCCCGGATTCCGCCGGGAGCGGTTGAGGCAGAAAACAATCCTGTAACAACAGAGTTTCAAACTCCGTTAGAAACCTTGTGAAACTTCTCCGCCGTCGCGGGTCGCGTATCCCCTCATTACCTTGCTGTCCACACTATACGAGATGAACTGGACTGAACCGTCCACCATCCCGAAGTGAGCACCACCAGCATGTTTACTCCAGAAATGGAACAGATCCGCATAATTGCTGCTCTTTCCAATCTGGAAGAAGCTAGGCGTGCTATTGATCCCGCCGACTCGCTCTTCCATACCAATGACTACGTCACCGATGCCGAAGCCACCGCCATCTCCACCCCATCCAGCCATGTTCCAGCCATATTCCCGGTCGTCCGGAGAAGGATGCTCACCGAAGAAAATCGTGTTCGACGTGCCGTCGGTTACGTCTCGGAACGATGTCTTGGAGTTCACATACAGCATTCCGTCCTGGCCCCTTGCGTTGATAAACTGGCCACCACGCGGATCAGTAGCTGAAGTCGTTGGAGCATCGCGCCAAGTATGCGTCCCGACGCATCCCATGTAACTGCTGAGAGCGGCTTTGTTCACTGAATTTCCTGGATCCACCCACTGTTGTCCATTGTTTGGATCACTGGGGCAGAGAAAAATCGGCAGCGACGTGGAAACCACAGGCTTGCCGTCCGGCATCAACAACCACCATGGCCATGCCCCACCTTTGAGACTCGGATTGGGGATCTGGTAAACGTTGGCTTGTTCAACGTAAGGCAGAATGAAGAACATCCAGCTGTAACAAGGTGCTTCATTGGGATAGCTGGAACCTGTCTGATAGCCTGCAGGCGGTTCATTATACTGGGTCGGTGCCGCGTTCATGTTGACCCACCAGCTCCTGCCGATATTCGTTCCTGGCGGGAAACGGTTCTTCACATCATGGTGATTGTGCAGCGCCAGAATCACCTGCTTCATGTTGTTCTTGCACTGAGTGCGGCGAGCCGCCTCTCGAGCCTGCTGCACAGCAGGCAGTAGCAGTGCGATGAGGATCGCGATGATCGCGATCACCACCAGCAGTTCGATCAGCGTGAATCCACGCCGATTGCCTGTGCTGGTGTTTCCAGAAAATCTTTTCATTAAATTCCCCTTCGAAAGCAACAAAAAAAAACACGGAAAGTTCGGCAGTCGGAAACTATTCAAACAAAGAAAACGAATCCGATTGCGAACAGGACACTTAGTGTTAGAAGATTCACAGTGGTGCGACTGATGGCTTCCATTTAAAAGTCAACAGGTTCCAACTCATTCGCAACGCAGAGATTGGGTTGCCGTCAAAGTTCCCTCCGCAATTCCTGGACCAAAAGTAAAGGCATGCGAAAAACCGATTGTTTTTCCGATTTTTCCAAGCCGATCCCTGCTTTTACTGATTCTAAAAAACAGTAATTCAGAGTCGCCGCCACGACCAGAAATTTCTGACGCGATTCTTTTTTAGGCACCAATGCAAAAAAAAAAGACTCCCAGATTGGGAAGATTTCTGAAGAATTTCCTGATCGTGGTTGGAAGGTGTGTGACTTCGCGAATTTTGTGTTAATCCCCGAGTGTTGATTTCATCGTGCCTAAATTCGGTTGTCAAGCGGGAAACTGCTGAAATCTGAAATATGCTTTGGCATTTACTTGAGCCCCCGATTTTCCAAATGCCATTTTTCATGTGGGAAATGCAACAGCACGTTTCATAGTGCATCGTCAACCGTGCTCTGATGTGTGCCACTGGCTCTGCCAGTGTTCTTCATCGGGATAAAGCACTGGCAGAGCCAGTGGCTCACAACCCATTAGTCCATCACTGACAAAGCACCAGGACAACCCTGCGCCAGAAGACGAAACGCAGAATCTGTCCTCCGTTGCCGGTCTGTTGGATGGCCCATAGCTGAGACCAAGATGCTTTGGGCATCGTTCATCTTGCCCATCACACCTCCGGTGCTGTTGGCCGTGCAGATCAATATTGGATTGAGTCCCAGACGCTCCGCCGTGATTCGCTGCAGACTCCCGAACAGCGCGTGGCGGACGTGTCGGAACCCGTCCACACGACTTCCAGCCAGCCGAGGGGACTGTCGCTCTTGTCTTGTTCAAGTAGACCGGCACATACGCCAGGCACTATTCCGATTTTCGACCGTGTGATTCGATATGTTCGCACTCTCAAAGGAGGCGAGGTGCTTGATGATGACTTCTCGATCATGGATTTGAAGGTTTGATTCAACGATTAAATTCGGATTATTCACGTAGGCCGGACCACATTCGCGTAAGCCCTTGCCGGAACTACACATACGTGATTTTTCGCATTTGACAGACTGTTGGTGATCGCAGGATTGGTTAGCGAATGCAGTTCCGGCGTTCATCGCGTTTGTTTGGTCCGGCCTACATTGTCGGTGAATAATCCGGACCTTAATGAACGGTCCGCCGTCGAAGAGTGGCACCGCCGGACAGATTTGCGACCGATGCAAAGCCATGCTGTTTCAGAATGCGCTGAGCCACATGGCCTCGCACCCCGACGCCGCAACTGACCACGGTAGGCTTCGATGCATCCAGTTCGTGCAATCGATCTCGCAGTTCATCAACGGGAATCGCGATCACCGCAGCGCACCCAGTCAGCGGTGCTTTGGCAATTTCGGCCGCCGTGCGAACATCGACGATCTGATATCCGGACAAATCCGCGTCCGGGTCCAGCAGATCGCCCAGTCCGTCCAGCTGATTGCAGGCAACAAACGCGGCCTGATGAACAGGGTCCTTCGCCGATCCGTATGGCGGCGCGTAGCACAGATCCAGACCAGCAAGATCGCGGACTGTCGCGTTGAACGACATTGCCGTCGCAATCACGTCGATACGTTTGTCGATCCCGTCCTTGCCAATCGCCTGAGCTCCCAGCACACGTCCACCGTCCGCAGCGTAAATCAATTTCAGAGTGATCGGCGTCGAACCGGGAAAGTAGCCCGCATGTTGTCCTGCCACAACCGTCACGCAGCGAAAACTAAGTCCCGCTCGCGTTGCCGCTTTGGCCGATAACCCTGTCATCCCGGCAGCATACTCGAAGACACGCACAATCGCGGTGCCCAGCACCGCCGAGCTCGCGGCAGCCGTTCCGGTGGCTGCATGTTGACCGGCAGTACGTCCTGCACGATTCGCGGGGCCAGCGAGTGCAACGCGCATCGATTGGCCGAGCGGTGCGGTCAGATATTCCGCCGCATCACCGACTGCATAGATGTCCGGATCAGATGACTGACAATGTGAATTGGTCGCGATGCCACCAGTCTTGCCGATCTCCAGGCCCGCTTCGATCGCCAGCAGTGTATTCGGACGCACGCCCATGCCAAGGATGATGAGTGAACCCGACAGCGTCTTACCGTTCTGCAACTCGACGCCTGTGGCATTTCCGACAGCATCTTTCGTAATACAACGAATGCCGCTGCCGAGTTCCAGAACAACGCCGCGACTTCGCATGTCATCCTGCAGCGGTGCGACCATTTCCGGATCCATCGGCGGCAACACCTGGTTCGTCAATTCCGCCACTGAGACTGAAAATCCCCGCCCCACAAGCTGCTCCACCATTTCCAGCCCGATGAAGCCCGCCCCGATCACCACGGCTTTGCGTGCTGCGGGCGGAGCCTGATCCACCGCTGCGCGAATTCGATCCATGTCGGCAATATTGCGAAGTGTGAAAACACCTTTGGCGTCAGTGCCGTCCATCTTCGGCACAAACGGTGCTGCACCGGGGGAAAGGATGAGTTTGTCGTACGGCTGAGCGTACTCAGTGCCGTCGTTGACGCGACGCACAATGACATTCTTTGCCGTCCGATCAATCCGCACCGCTTCACTTTTCGTGCGCACGTCGAGTCGAAACCGGCGTTCCAGAAGTTCTTTCGTCGCGACCAGCAACTTGCTGCGATCCGGAATCTCACCGCCAATGTGGTACGGCATGCCGCAGTTGGCGAAAGAAACAAACTCATCCTTCTCAAGGAGAATAATGTCCACATGTTCGTTGCAGCGTCGAGCCCTCGTCGCCGCAGACGCTCCACCCGCGACTCCACCGACAATGACGATCTTCAGTTTCTGTTGAGCCATTTTGTGTTCAATTCATGGTTAAGCACCTGGTCAGAGTCATGTTGGCACAAATCGTTTAACGGCGAGCCGTAGGCGTAGGCGAATCCAGCATGCGTCCCCCTACGCCTACGGCTCGCCGTTAAACGAAAGAACTTATGCACGAGTACTTGCAAGCCGTGTTCCTGTGAGGGGCACGATGCTGGAGGGCGGTGTATTCTTTTGTTTAACCCGAGCCAGCGGCGAGGACTTCCTGCACGAACCTCGCCGCTGGCTCGGGTCAAACGGCTACGGTCTCTGAATCGCTCATAAATCATCAGACCTCTGTTGCCACACGGTTCCAGGAGACCGTTGTCACACAGCGCGCTACAGGAGCACACTCCGTCGCAGCAGAAAGTGTGAAGCAAATCCAAAGCCGCGTCTACGACAATTGTCGTGATAGGGAATGCGCTTCCGACATTCGGATTGGTTGGCATCGACTTTGCTGCTGCAACCGGTCACAATGCGCAATACCACGGTTGTGAGATGCCGATTCCTTTTCGGTCAGGCGAGAGAGTTCCGGAGCGTTCATGCAAGCGAGTTTTCCAATTGAAGAGACGCTGGTGGATACCGCCTGTCAGGTTGGAAACCATCCATCGCGAGAAGCAGCGATTGAAGCCGCCTTGCGGGAGTACGTCGAACGTCATCGCCAGCAGCCGATTATTGAGATGTTCGGCACTGTCGAGTTTGATTCAACGTACAACTATAAAAAGGCGCGTCGCCGGGGCGAACTGTGAAAGTTCTCGTCGATACAAGAGCCATCTCGCAAGTTTCCCGGATGAAGCACTCGTCACCGAAGATTATGAAGAGGCCGCTCGATGCCATAATCAATGCCGCAGTTCTGGCATCGCGGGATCGTCTGTGGACATGCTGATCTGCGCCGTCGCCCGACGCCGCACATTGACGATCTTCACAACAGATGAAGACTTCCCACGCTATGCAGAGATTCTCGATCTCAAGCTGCATGAGAAGTAATTTGCACATGCGTTCCACTGAAAACTGAACACCGCCAACTTAAACCTTCACCTTCACGTCGTGACATCGCTTTTCAGCCGACGTAAAAATCGCTCTCTACTTCAATCGTCTCGGCCAATGCAGCTCCAATCGGATTCAGATCCATTTCCCGCCGATTCGCCCGTGCCATCACTGGCCTCCTTCGCATGAACCACAACATCAGGTTCAACGACAAATGAAGTGCGCGGAGGAGGACTGGTGTTTAAACCGCGAATGGACGCGAATACACGCGAATAGCGGCAGTGATCGAGTGTGGGTTCATTTCGAATGACGTTGCAACCGGCGCAGGTTCTGAAGTCATAGAACAAAAACAACTCAATTCACGCTGGCTGCCGTGATCGAATTCCTCGTTTGCCCAAATCCAGGTGTCCTTTACTCCGGCGGCTCACGGCTGCAGCGTGATAATCGCTGCTTGACAGGCATCACTGAGCACAGAACTCAGGCCTTGGCAACAATCAAGTCTCAAGCTCGCGGATGTCTTCGGGACGCAGCCGCGTTCGCTGTGCTCGACGAATGTGAAGAACCCAAACAGTTTCGCCGTCGATCGTGTAAATCGCACGGAACACATCACATAGGGGCGTTTGCCAATTGATAGGCGGCGTCTGGGCTGTGCGAGAAATAGCAATTTGGTCGATTTCTCACGAATTGCATGACGTCATTTCTGTTCCAGGGGAAACATCTATTTCAGGGCCATCCCTTCCGTCGAGCTTGCCTCGGCGGAGGGCACAACTGGCAGCTACAAAGGTTGCTTGCCCCGCCCGGATAAACCGGACGGAAGCAGAACAAAACTCACATCAGTAACCTATTCTTCTTTTGCTATTTGTCGCACAGCCCAGGCGGCGTCCAAATCCTCAACTGCCGCTGGTTGCAGCCGAACCTGATAAATCATGTCTGGCCAGCAATTGAGTGTCGTTTTCGAACTTCTTCAAAGGCATCCTGCAGCGACAGCCCTTGATCACCTGCCTCCAGCGACTCAAGTGCCTCACGAACAGCAAGCCAATCCTCGGTGTCTGCATCCAGGGTCTGCAACGCTGCAAGCAGTACATCATCTTCTGTTGCGAATTGGCCGGATGCGAGCTGCTTCTGAACTAATTGACTGACGGATGGAGGAAACTTGTATTGTGGCATGTTCACGTTCTCGCTTTCTGCCCAAATGATAACGCGCTTGCTGCCAATTTCCACACCACTCTTCTCGCTCACATTTCCGTGTTGCGCCGTCCAACAAGCTGCCGTACCCTGTTCCCGTGAACGACGTCACCGACGAGCACTTCGGTCTGCTGATGGCGTTTGTGCGATCGCCGGATTCCCAGGCGGGTCGCTCATTTGCCGTTCGCGTCCCAAGCCCGTAGTATTCCGACCGCGCCGTGGCGCTGGGACCAACTATGCAAAGCCGTAAACAACAGACACTGCCTTTTTCTGCCTCCGCGTCGAGGACACGAAAACATCGCAGTTTGTCCGCTGCCGACACTGGAGAAAAAGAGGGCAGGGATTCGCTGAATTTCCGCTTTATCGACCTGTTTGCGGGGATCGGCGGGCTGCGGATTGGCCTGGAGAAAGTTGGCGGTCGCTGTGTGTTCTCCTGCGAGATCGATCCTTACGCACAGAAGACGTACGCTGCCTGGTTCGGTGAAGCGCCGGTGGGCGACATCAATGATTTTGTGGATGGTCAGAATGTGCCGGAACATGAAATTCTGGCGGCCGGATTTCCATGTCAGCCATTCTCCATTGCCGGTGTTTCCAAGAAGAAGAGCCTGGGACGGGAACATGGTTTTAAAGACAAGACGCAAGGCACACTGTTCTTTCAGCTGGCGACACTGATCGAAGCGCGACGTCCTGAGGTCCTGCTGCTCGAAAACGTCAAGAATCTGCGGTCGCATGATCGCGGCAATACCTGGAAGACCATTCTGCAGACGCTGGAGGAGCTGGATTACACGGTTTTTGCTGAGACCATTGATGCGCAGCATTATGTGCCACAGCATCGGGAGCGAATCTTTATCGTGGGCTTCCGACGCGATCTCTATGGCGACGAACCGCCGTTTGAATTCCCGCAGCCGCCGCGCAGGCCCGCGCCGAAGTTTCGTGACGTGCTGGAACCAGCCAAATCGATTCCTTCACGCTATACGCTGTCGGATCTGCTGTGGCAATACCTGCAGGACTATCGCGCGAAACACGAAGCGAAGGGAAACGGTTTTGGATACGGGCTTGCACCGTTGGATGGTATCAGCCGCACATTGAGCGCACGCTATTACAAGGACGGCGCGGAGATTCTGATTCCGCAAAAAGCGGGAAAAAACCCACGACGCCTGATGCCTCTGGAAGCCGGGCGGCTAATGGGTTTTCCCGAGGAACTGATCCGCAATCAGGTCGTCTCCGACACACGAGCGTACAAACAATTCGGCAACGCGGTTGTGCCACTTGTCGCTCATGCGATTGCAAAGCAAATCGTGCTCACGATGCAATGGCAGCGAGATTCCAGGTCGTGACCTGATGTGAGTCCTTACACTCCACGTGGCCGGAAATGAGTCCGGCGCGCAGAGCGGCGTGAGCCGAATGACACTCAGTTCTTTCGATCGATTGGTACGTGCCAGTGCGCTGTCATTCGTGTTTTGATGTGTGCCACTGGCTCTGCCAGTGTCTACTGCAAATGGGGAGCACTGGCAGAGCCAGTGGCACACAACCCATCAATGAATGCGTGACAGAGCACTAGCCCCGGTGTGTAGCGCAGGAACCGGGTGCTGGCGCACTGCGGCTGATGCGAGACACCTTTATACCGGCAAGCTGACGCATGCCGCTCGCCAATTGTCTCACTCATGACCGCGCGAAGCTTAGGACCGTTCGAGAAATAACTGTCTCTTTTTATACCCCTCACCCAACGCCGTTAAGGATTTGATAGCGTCAGAATCAGCGAATAACCCCCTCATCCGGCCTTCGGCCACCTTCTCCCCCTTGCCAGGGGGAGAAGGGACTTCGAGAAAACCGGTGAAAACACGACGATAAATTCTTAACGCCGTTACCCCTCACCCTGCCCTCTCCCCTTGAAGGGGAGAGGAGGATGCGGTCAATTATTTCTCGAACGGTCCTTAGTCGCGCACAGAGGGCGACCGATCCGTGTCGGTGATGACATGCTCCAGTTCTTTGACAGACGTCACCTTATCAAGAACTTTGCGTCGCGTCGAATCTTCCAGACTGATCATGCCGCCCTTAATCGCCTCCTGACGAATTCGAAACGATGGTTCTCCCCGGTGGACTGCGTCCTGCAGCGGATCGGTGAGTTCCATCACCTCAAATAC
>CAMAVB010000071.1 GCA_945861465.1 Candidatus Kuenenia stuttgartensis | reverse complement strand
AACGCTGGAATCAATGTGACAAGTTCGTCCGTTTCTCCGCTGTTGGAAAGAATCAACGCGACGTCGTCGGGCCCGACGCATCCCAGATCTCCGTGGCGTGCTTCCGTAGGATGCAGGAAGTGCGCACGAGTTCCAGTACTTGCCAGCGTGGCGACTACCTTCTGGCCGATCAGACCAGCCTTGCCGATCCCGGTGACGATGACTGCCCCCGTCGCCGCTCGAATTGCACGGACAGCATCGCAGAAGCTCGGGTCCAGGCCGTCCGCCAGTCGCCCAAGCGCATCGGCTTCCTGGCGGATGATTCGACGTGCTTCACGCAACTGTTCCACGTCGCCAAAAGAGATGACATCGCGTGGAGATTGACCTGCACTCATAGAGTCGTCCCTGACTTATGGAATTCTGCACGGCAAATCCAACTGCCGTTTTTGAGCCTGAATCACATCCGAAGTGTACTCCCAGCGACAATCCCGCGTCAATTGCGACGTGAACGTGTTTTGCGAACGACACGACGCTGGGTTGCCGGTGTCTTTTCCCTAAAATGCAGGCTGTTTTTGAAAAAAAGAGTTTGCTGGCAGTGGTTGAGAAAGTGCCCTAAAGTGACATTGGCGAATCGACAGTAGTCAATGCAATTCACGAATCAATTGGTCGCCGTCATGGCAGGATTAAGCAGGAAAATAGGGGAAACATGACGTGGGGCACGTTTTTAACGTGCCCCGCACGAAATGTGGGTAACGAGAAGCCCTGAACTGAAGATTTGAACCGCTGGAGGGATCTTTGAATGCAGGGAATTGCAAAACCCGACGCGATACGTGAAAACACTGCACGCAGCCGGTTGTCGCACAGCCAGTTATCAGGTCGCTACAGATACAACCGTTAGGCCGATGAACAATGACTGTCGAACGCGGGATGTAATGAACAGAATACTGCGATCCTGGAAAGACGACTGGCAGTCACAAATCGGCCGCGAGCGAATTTTTCGTGTCCGCTGGTTGCTCAATCCTGATCAACCGCCGCTCGAAAACGTGGAGATCGTCGAACAGTACGGTCGCATCGCGGAAATCCGCAGGCTGTCGGCTTCAGCGCGAGACGTACTCCCGGTGATCCTGATCCCAACGCTGGTCAATGCGCACACGCATCTTGAGTTTTCGTCGTTGTCAGAACCGATCCACCCCGCCTTGCCCTTTCAGGAATGGATCAACGCGGTCATCCGGTGGCGTCGTGACTGTGGCACGATGCGTGGCGAAGCCGTCCGTCGAGGGCTTGCAGAATCTCTGGAAAACGGCGTCACTTCCGTTGGAGAAATCACAACCAGCGCGCACGTCTGTCTTGATCACATCACCCAAGGTTGCAGTGTCGTTTCGTTCCACGAAGTCATCGGGCTACAACAGGAGCGGATCCCTGAACTTTTGGCACTGGCTGCTACGAATTTGTCGGAATACCCTGGTTTCAGCAGCGACGACTCAATTGTCGGTGGCATCAGCCCGCATGCTCCATACACTGTTCATCCGGAACTCTTTGCATCACTTGTCGAGTTGGCTGTCAGTCGAAACGCAGTCATCGCCATGCATCTCGCCGAGACGACGGATGAGCTGGAATTGCTGCACGACGGCAAAGGGCGTTTTGTTGATTTCCTGAAGGGCTTAAACCTGTGGAATTCGGCAACCTTTCCCGGCGGTCGCAGTATTCGCGACTTCCTGGAACAGCTTGTACATGCCCGGCGAGCACTTGCAATCCACGGTAACTATTTTTCGCAGGACGACATTCAATTTGTCGCACGTCATGCAAACGTAGCAACAGTCTTCTGTCCAAGGACTCACGCATTCTTCGGACATCCTCCGCATCCGATTCGGCAATTGCTCGCCGCAGGTGCCAGAGTTGTGCTGGGAACAGACAGCCGTGCCTCGAATCCGGATTTGAGTCTCTGGAAAGAACTCCAGTTTGTGGCGACGAATTTCCCGGACATTTCAATTCCGCGACTGCTGGCGATGGCAACGACTGATGCCGCTGATGCGCTGGGATTGCCGATTAAATCCCATCAAATCTGTGCTGGTGCAGAGCTGCAATGCGTGATGCTCACTTCGGAACACGATTCAGGCGACCTGCGGGGTCTTGTCTGTCATCCGGCAACACAGCCAGCGGCAGTGCTGATCGGCGAGCGGCTGAGCGTCAGCCCTCCAATTGACGAAAATCTAAGAGGTTAAGCTCCAGGCCGCGTTACGCTCCAGGCCGCGGACAACTCGGAGGGCTGACGCCCTGCCGCTCGCCGCTATGGACTGAGACAGAAATAAGTGGGGCACGATTTCATCGTGCCGGGCACGTTAAAAACGTGCCCCACGTCCCAAAGACGACAGTTATTTCTGCGCCGGTCCTATGGCTTCCATTCCGGAATGCCACCGTTTGCCAGTTGTGCCTGATATAATTCATGGAACGGTCTGGTCGGCGACATCTCAGCGGATTCGTTCACCATCATAGGACGCGTTGCTTTCCACCAGGCGTCGTAAGCCGTGCGAATTTCTGTAACGACATCCGGATACTGTTCAATCACGTTGTGCTTCTGGCCGGGGTCGGCTTCCATGTCGAAAAGTTCTGTGTTGTTGACGAATCGAAAACGCTGATTGCGAACGCTGAAATTCTTCCACTGGAAATCATTCGGTTCCTTGCCCGTGGCCCAGCGACCCACATGCGTGTAGAAGTATCGATCGGTCCACGAAGTCTGAGCGTCCTCCAGTAGTGGAAGCAGGCTCCGGCCTTCAACCTGACCTGCTGGCAGTTCCGCACCGGTGATCGCCGCGATCGTCGGGAATACGTCAATGTCACCTGCGATCCGATCAATATCGCGACCGGCCTGCCAGTGTCCGTCCCAGCGTACAAAGAACGGAACTCGCACGCCGCCTTCATCCGGTGATCCTTTGAGTCCTCGCATTTCCGAGTTGTAAGGCATGATTTCCTTGCCCTCGCTGTCGTGCCCGAGTGATGTGCCAAGCTTACCGGAACCTCCGCCTGTCATCCCGTTGTCCGACATGAAAATGACGACTGTGTTCCTGTCCAGATCCTGCTCCTGCAGAAGCTTCATCAGGCGACCGACGTTGTCATCAATGTTCTCAATCATACCATAAAACGCGGCCTGTTCATCCCCGAACCCCATTTCCAGAAATCTCTTCTTGTTTTCGTCAGGCGCCAGAAACGGACCATGCGGCGCGTTCGTTGCGATGTAGGCGAAGAACGGAGCATCTGCCTTTGCTGCTTCGTCGATCCAGTCCATCGCCGCACGAAAGAATACGTCCGTGCAGAAGCCATGCGTCTTCACAAAACTGCCGTTCATCCGCACCACCGGATCAAAGTACGAATTGTGCGGAACGTCAGCACAACTGCAGTCATATGCCTGACCGATGCCGCCCGCTCCGTGAATGAACGCATGATCGAATCCACGACGATGCGGTTGATACAGTTCTTCATCACCCAGATGCCATTTGCCAAAAATCCCGGATTTGTAACCCGCCTGACTCAACATCTGAGGCAGCGTCACGGCGTCCAGAGTCAGGCGTTCGCGTTCGAGGATTGTGTGCGTCACTCCATTTCGCATGGAGTGTCTCCCGGTCATGAGAGCCGATCGCGTAGGACTGCAGGTCGGACAGACAAGAAATCTGCTGAACCGAGTGCTGGCGTCGTGCAGTGCATCAAGATGTGGCGTCCGGATCCAGGGGTGACCATGTCTGGCGAGCGGCGGATACCCCTGATCGTCGGTGATCACAAGGACAACATTCGGTCGGTCGGTCGCCATGAGCAAATTGCTGGAAACGGCGGCAAGTACAACGATTGCCGCAGAAACAAGAAGTTTGATGTGTGGTCTTAATGACATGGTGGTGACCTTTCTGAATTATCCGGACTCGAGTCCGAGAGGCGATTTACAACGTTGTTTCGTAACCGTTCACGCCTCAGAACGAAACCTGCGCAAGCAACCACAGATAAACACAAATTCACACAGATAAAAATCAACAATCAATCTGTGTTCATCCGAGTCAATCTGTGGTTTAAACTGCGATTCTCGAAATGTCGTGAACGGTTACGTCCTTTCAATTGCCGAACATTTCATTCAGATCAATCTCATCGTCAGACGATCGTTTCGGTATCTTTCCCCCGGACTTTTTTCGGGCTGCGACGAGTTTGTCGCTTGCCATTTTTTCTGCGGCGCTTGCTTCGGCGGCCTGAGGCATAGATGCTTTCTTCGCGTCGGCCGAAGCGGCAGCGGCGGCGGACTTAGCCAGGGCCGCTTTGGCGGGATCTTGAGCGGCGGCCACTTTCCTCGCGGCTTTCACCATTCGAGCTTCGGCCTCACGGAATTCGACCACCATGTCGCTGACATTCTGCCAGCGGCGTTCCGGGTCCGCTTCCAGCCCTTTCATGATGGCAGCTGCAATCTGCGAATCGATATTCGGGATCAATTCTATCAATGGAACAGGTGGTTTGTTGATGTGCTGCATCACGGCGTCAATCGTCAGGGCCGCGTCCCACGGGAACCGTTTTGTGTACATTTCGAAGCATGTGACAGAGTAGGAAAAGATGTCCAGTCGCTGATCTGTCGTCTGTCGTTTGATCAATTCCGGCGCCATATAACTGGCGGTTCCCGTGCGGTTCCCCGGCCTGCAGAAAATTGCCGTGTTGGGAACAACCAGCCCGAAGTCGATCATCCTGGCAGACTTGTCCTCCGCAATCATCACGTTCCGTGGGCAGACATCGCGATGAATCCATTTCTGCTGATGAAAATGGCTCAGAGCTTCGCCGATCTGAATCATGTACCGCAGGCGATAACGTTTCATTTCTTCGTTCTGCAGGTCCACGAGCAGAGCGAGCCCTACGCCTTCGACGAATTCCATCACCAGAAACATTTCGTCTTCCAGTGTCCAGCCGAACTCGTATGTCTTGACGATATTTGGATGATGAAGCGACAACGCAACTTCGCCTTCGGTCGGTTTGTTCAGCCCCTGAAACCTGGACTCATATTTTGCGGTCTTTTCCTTGTCCAGAATCTTCACTGCGACCTGGCGACCGGACTGGAGATCGGTCGCGCGCCAGACCTTGGACATACTGCCCTGCCCTACACGACCGATCAGGTTGAAACGTTTCGTAATGTCGGTCTTCTGATGAGACACCACTTTGCGATTAAACAATTTGTCAAACATGATTCGCCTCAAAACTTGGTTGACACGTACCGGTCCGATCAAGAACGAAAGTTGCTGTTGCGGTCGAGAGCGCGGCGTATTACAACAAATCCGCCCCAAACGTGATAGTTTGAACCGCTGGCATCAAAAAATCGACTACTGCGGCGCGAAGTCCTGAGAATTCGATTATCGTCCGCTTGCGGGAATCCGACGGCATGTGTACCACACGCGACTAACACCCGTTATCACCCGTCGCCGAAGTTCAGGCTGTTTGCTGCTTTAAACTATGACACATCCTGAATTGACAAGGACAGAGTTTTCCAAAAACGAAGTCGAAACATTCCATCGTGACGGCTACTTTGTGGTTCGGGCACTGATTCCTCCTGACTCCATCAATGCCATGAAACGCATTACTTCGCGGGATCTGGCGACACACCAGGGAGACATTGAGTACGAAGCCGAACTGAGTTACCCCGGTGCTCCGGAGTCACTCGAAGCTGAAGGAGGGCGCACGGCACGACGACTGCGGCAAGCCATCAGTCGCGATCCGGTGTTTGCGAAGCTGGTCAAAGAACCGTTTCTGGTGAACCGCCTGCAGCAACTGCTGGGCCCGCACATCGTGATGCCTCTGATTCACCATAACTGTATCATGACGAAACAACCTCGCTTCAGCAGCGATACGGGTTGGCATCAGGACACTCGGTACTGGAATTTCACGACCGGAGACCTCGTCAATATCTGGATCGCACTGGGCGAAGAAAATCCGCACAACGGTTGTCTCCGTATCCTGCCGGGGACGCACTTTGAGTCGGCACAGCGGGACCGCCTCGATGACGCTCTGTTTCTGAGGACCGACCTGGAACAGAATCAGTCGCTGCTGGCCCGAGCAGTCCCGGTCGATTTGCATTCCGGCGATGTGCTTTTTTTTCACGCGCGCTGCTTCCACGCCGCCACGCGAAATTATTCGACTGAATCCAAGCAGTCGGTTGTGTTCACATTTCGCGCGCTCGAAAACCGTCCGATCGCCGGAACCAAATCGGCCGATTGGCCCGAACTGCTGCTGTCCTGAATATCCCTGCGGCCAGTGATGTGTTGCTGATCGCAGACTCTGACCGCAATCCAACGTTGCCCGTCACTTCGTGGCCGGAAGACTCGCGTCGGAGACACGAGCAACAATGACAGGCATCCGGGCGACACGACGCCATCAGAACTTCTTCTGGCCGGAATCCGGGGGCGGGAAGCCAGGCAGGCAATCCATTTCGTAGTAGACTGTCAGATAGTCGTCCCCATCCCTTCCCTGACCGCCGCCAATGTGCCCCAGCAGGTTTTCGGCGGCGGTCTCCAGTTGGCGTGTCGCCTGTTCCGGAAGACCGTAGCCAGCGCGGGCTGCGTCCAGAAGATCCATCATATGGTAAATGCGGCAATTCGACTTATAGAGATTCAGATCGTATGAAAGTCTGTTCGTGCTCGCTTCGCCCGCTTCAAGATAAATGAATGAGTCGTTTCGCAGTTGAGGCGCGGCGCGAGCGATGATCCTCCTGGTCGTTCGCACGGAGACGCTGTCCGAGTCCGGAAACGCAGAGAGACGGCTCAGAATTCCACGAATCGACAGAAGGGGAAAACATGTGTAGGTTGCCGAGATCACCCTGCTCGGAGCCACCGGATCCCACTTGAGGCCGAGGTGCAACGGGCGTGGCGTGACGTTTCGGGGATCGGCGCGAATTTCCCCAACCAGGCGATCCCAGAATTCAAAGTACAGCTTGTACACAACCCGGGATTGTTCAGCCTCAAATCCAAAACCAACCTGATTTGCCTCCGTAAACGCTTCTCTGAGCGGAGCGAGCTGTTCATCGGGAAGCTGCATGGACAGACAGAGATTCCGAAACCGATCCCAGTCAAAGCTGCTGCGTTCGATCGCTGCGAGAAAGCGGTCTCCGCAGATTCCACGGGCCGAGAGTTTGATGGAGGCCTCGGCACCAACAAGGGGATAATCTGCCAGTGAGTTCAACCATTTTTCGAAGGCAGGTTCACGCACAACCATCATGCGGTCACGGCTTCGGTGGGGACCAGCGAGCTGAGCAAACGGTCCTTGACATGGCTGAAGTTACGCATCGAATACAGGTGCAGGTAGATCAGTTCAAGCTCGTCAGTACGAGCCAAAGATGCAAGAGCATCGGCGTCGAGGGCACGGAGTTTCTCGCGGGAGACCGCATGGAAGCCACTCAATCGCAGTTTTTCACCCGAAGGAGTCGTAACTTCTGCCTGCATCGGCTCAAGCAGGTTCAGGTCCCGCAGGTGTCGACCGAAAAGCCGTGTTCGTTCGAATTGCGTCTGATATTCCTTCAGAAACGCTAAGACCTGTTCGGTGAATTCAGATGGTTTACCATCGTCACGAAACAGCCGTTTGCCACGCCCTTCGCGGTTAATCCCCGGATGAGTCTCGTCGATGCACAGGATCAGGGTTTTGCCGTCGGCGCTGGTGCAGAAGACAAACGGATATCGTCGAATAAAGGCCGGAATGTATTTGGCCTGCCATTCTGCATCCGAAGAAAGGAACAGATTTTGTTCGTTCCTGACACCAAGTACCGCTGCGGGGACCACATCCTGTTCGGTTACCGTGAACACGATCGCATATTCAACCGCAGCGTGAGGAAGCTCGACCGCCATCAACGGCACGGCATTAATGTCAGCGCTGAATTTAAAGTTGGTTGCAGCTTCGAGTGAAACACGTCCGTGGTTCGCAAAGCTGAGCGGTACGGCCGTCTGATAAATCAGGAGTTGCCTGGGCATTGATGAGTTTTCCCTGTTTAGGAATGAGACAGAAATAAGTGGGGCACGATTCCATCGTGCCGAGCACGTTAAAAACGTGCTCCACGGTTGGAAAACGACAGTTATTTTCTGCGCCGTTCCTTAGCCTTTGAGTGGATGATTGACCGCATGGGGGTTGTTGATAAGTAACTCAGTGACGATGGAATCCATCAGTGCGTCGATATCGATCAGATCGGCATCGGTGTTGAGGGAAAACTCGGTGTCGCGAGTGACGCTGGTATTAAGGTTGACATCGGTATCGAGCTGCACCGGATCTCGTGCAGGTACCGAGGTTCCCGCCATGTTGTCGGTGGCGTTGAAGACACCCGGTTGAGCATGCTTGTGCAGCAGGCTTACCAGCACACCGTCCAGTACGTCGAGGTTTGAAAGGTCATTCAACGACGCTTCCTCGTCGCGCATTGAATCTGTGCCAGCGACCGAGAAGTCGAGGGTGGTGCTCCACGGGCCGACTTCGCCCGTCGTGCTGACTGCGCGGATCCAGATCCTGTAGTGTCCACCAGCGACCAGTGGAGTTGTGACGGTGAAACTTGTGCCGGTGAGGTTAAGCTCATTGACAACTTTGTACTGCACGACATCCACACGATTGATCTGGAGTTCGTAACGTGCGGCTCCTCCGACCGCCAGCCAGTTGAATGTGGGCTTGGTGCTCCAGGTGCCGGACGTTGTGGTGAACTTTGCAGATCCGCCAATGAAGAAGTCGGTGGGTGCGGACCAACTGCCTGCCAGAGAGTTGGGCCCGACAGCGATAGACCACCAGCGATAATTTCCGGTCGGCAGATCTGTCGGCGCAGTCCATGTCGGCGTTGGCAGATTCTGGATGTTATGGACCGTCACTCCTGTGGCCAGGTTACGAAGCTGGAAGGAATACGTGACGGCACCAGTCACCGGCGTCCAGTTAAACGTCGGTGTGCGGTCGAAAGTCGAAGCGACAGGGTTGATCGGCACGGGTGCCGTGGCAATTCGGAAGTTTGCCGCGACGCTCCACTGTGCAAATCGGCAACTGGCATCAATGCCGCGTACCCACATGCGGTAGTTCGAAATCGGCAGTTCGGCTGGCGGTGTCCACGAGTTTGTGGTGACATTCAGGTCACGCACAACCTCGTTCTGACCAGTCGTCACATTGTTGATCCACACATCGTAACGCACGGCACCGACGAGCGGTGCCCATGTGATCGTCGGACGCGATGTCGGCTGCACTGCGGCAGGGGGCGTCATGCTGACCGGCGTGTTGATCTGGAAGCGGTACATGGCAGACCACTGGCCTTTGATTCCATCGGATCGGAACGACCGCACCCAAAGATCGAAGACACCGATTCCGAGATCGGCCGTCGGCGTCAGGCTGTTGATACTGGACGTTGTGATGAGAAACGGATTTTGCCCTGTCGAGACATTGCTGATCCAGACATCGTAACCCGCAGCGGCAGGATCGCTGGTCCATGTGATCGTCGGGCGCTGCAGTGCGGTCAATGTGGTCGGGCCATTGATCGTCGGCTTTGACAGGTCATTGTCCAGATTTGTGACGATGACCGTCTGCGGAGGCACACCAGAATACGATGACGCCGACAGGGCGGCGTTCACGGAAATCCTGACATCGACCAGTTTGTGACCGTCCACAACTCCGTCATCGACCCCGGTGACCGTCACCGCCTGCGGGATGTTCCAGTTGAGCGGTGTGAAAGTGAGTGTCGAGGTGTTCACGACGACTTCCGCTGTATTCTGCGACACGATCGTGAGGACGACATTCTGCACCGCCGTCGATCCAGTCGCCAGAGTCCTGTCCATCAGCAACCGTATGTCCGCCGATGATGTCGTCGTCACCAGTACCGCCAAGGATTCTGTCAAAGCCCTGGCCGCCGATGACGATATCGTCGTCCGCACCGCCGTTGATCAGATCGTCGCCGCCAAGGTTGCTGTTCTGAGTGGAGATTGAGGTAAACGTAAAGGCTGGCGTGTCGGTGTTCAGCGGCAGCAAAGTCAGATCAACATTGCCGGAGACGTGACCATGATCCCCGAAGATCAGGTCATTGCCCGATCCGGAAGACACGGTGTCATTGCGTGCTCCCGCGATGATCAGGTCGTTGCCATCATTGCCCTCGATCACGTCTGCATCACCGTTTTCAGGCCGGTCAGTGCGGACCAGCGTCACGTTTGAGGCACTGATCAGCCGCAGCGTTCCAGCTGACTGCTCGATCACACCGTGGTCGCCGAAGATGATGTCATTGCCGGAATTGCCGGAAATCAGATCGCGACCAGCCAGGAGGCCATCGCGCAACAGCGAAGTGGCCGTGTCCACCGTCGGCACTGTCAGGAGTCGCGGCGCGACGGCCGCATCGTTCTCGTCCTTCGTCACGTCAAACGCAAGATTGAAGCCCGAATCGCCATAGATGTGATCGTGGCCGCCTTCACCGAAGATCGTGTCGTCACCTGAGCCGCCGGCCAGTTGATCAGCAGCCTGGCTGCCGCGGATCAGATCGTTGCCGCGACCACCGTAAATGGTCACAGCGCCCTGGGAGGCGGAGGCGTCGATCACATCGTTGCCGGAGTTTTGATAGAAGATCCCGTTGCCGGTGAAGAGGCCCAGATCCGGACGCGAGTCGTAGCGATGTCCGTCCTGTGACGTGTCACCATAGATCACCAGCGGAGAATTCGATCCGCCACCGCCGGTGACGATCACCGTGTCCCCGCCCATCAGCCCGGAACTCAGTGCTGTGTTACCTCCACCATGCAGAACCGTGACGACGCTCCCAGCCGCCCCGGGCGTCCCGGTGCTCGTGGCCGCGATATGGAACTGATCATTACCCTGACCAAGAAGGATTTCGGTAATCTCGATATCATCAAATGTGATGCCACCCGGGATTGTGATGTTTCCGCTTCCATCCTGAGCCTCACTGGTGTCCACGATGAGACTAGTGCTTCTGCCGTCGGAGCCAGGTCGCATGCCCAGACCAGAGAGATTGACCGGCCGGACGCTGTTGCTGATATCAGTGTCCCCGAGTTTGATCACGTCATTGCGAAGTTCAATGGCCGTCATCCAGCCCTGATCATCGGACGTGCTGGAATCATTGAATACGTTGAGCCGATCCGTCTGTTGCGTTTCGTCCGTCGTCACACTGACGTCGATCGGCATCGCGGTCTGCTCGGTCGGCAACATCACTGCTGGTCGGATGGATCTGTCTTTGCCTTCGGCGACGCCGCCTTCAATAATCAGCGGACCCTGAATGCCACTCACGAGGTGCTCGCGGTTTGGCTCGCTGCGTGCAAACCGCTGGTCGGGATCCGGGACGAAGTTGACGTCAGCCGCGACCGAGATTTTGACTTCCTTTGCCCAGTCTGCTGCGGTGAATTTCACCGCCCAGGCCATGCGCTGCAGCGACACGATCCCATCCGTCATGCCGGAAACATTGCCGTCGAGAGTCAGCACGAGACTGCTGCTGACGACGACGCCTCCGCTGCGGACGTCGTTGATGGCGTTGACTTTGTACAGCGGACCGGCACCATTGATACGAAGCAGACTGCCGATGCGCACTCCATCATCTGCCCAGCTGGAGCCGGCGCGAGTGATTGTATCCGGATCCGCGCCGTTGGCAGCAAAGTCCACATTGGCAGTCCAGGCGTCACCGACGGTGCGGAGCAACAGGCGATTGTCTGCCTGACCCACCGTATTGGCACCGGTGAAGACAGTCTGGCCGTCTCCGTAGAGATTGACGTAAACGTCTGCAATAGGTTGGCTTACCAGCCGCAGAGTATAGTCATCGCCGGATACACCTTTGACCACTCGGGTTGAACCATTGGATTCGGTGACGAGGACATTCGGTGAATCGTTGTCGAAGATCCTGACATCCAGGTCCACGGTGTCCGCGGCACTATAGACGGGGTCCAGCGTGGAGAAGGTGTGACTGATCGTCAGTACGCTCGTATTTTCCCGCTCTGCATCATTGACGGCTCGGATCTTCAGAAGTCCGCCAGTTGTTGTTACCGGGGCCAAAGGTCAGGCTGGTAATCTCATTGTTGAACTCATCGTAGACCTTGATCTGGCTGGCTACGCTGAATCCTAGATTCACGGTGACAGACTGTGTGGGGTTCACAGCAAGTCGCACTTCGTACGTATCACTGATTTCGGATGCAGCGTCACCTTCAAGGACGCGGGTTGAATTGGCGGTCTGGCGAATCAGCACCGAACCCAGATCATCGTCGAGCAGCCGCACTTCCACATTGGGAATCGCCAATCCATCGAAGGCAGCAATATCCGCCGCGCTGGGGCTGAAGACCATCAGGCTATGGCTGACCATGACTTTTCGCTCGCCCTCGAGCGCATCATCGTGGGCCGCCTTGACCAGCACAGTCTGCGGCACCGCCCAGTTCGCAGCCGTGAACTTCAGGACTCCGGCGCGAACCCAGGTCACGCCTCCATCGATCGACAACAGCACGGTGTCTGCTTCGTGCGGGCCATTGACATCGCCCGTGTTTCGCTTCGACAGACGACGGTCGTACGTGGAAGCAAGTCCTGCGGAGACTGTCAGATAAGCGACGGTGGTGGCGTTCAGGTTCAGCGGGTTGAACAGTGAAATCTGATATGAGTCAACGGAGTTCTGATCTTCGATCAACTCGGTGGAATCGCCACTCTCGGTAATCACCACCTTGCCCTGAGTCTCATCGGCGACTGAAACGGCCACTCCATTGACCAGCAGCTTGTCGTACGGGTTCCCCGGTGCGCTGACCGTGCCCTGATTGATGACGGCACTGCGACCATTCGGGTCCTGGCTGATCACCTGCTGCGTGACATCACCAGCCACATTGAAACTATCACTCCCCAGTCCGCCGATGACCGTCGTGATGACGTTTCCGCGGGTACTGAGGATAAAGAAGTGGTCGTCTCCTTCCAGGCCGTCAACTTCAAGCGCTTCCTCCACGCCGTCAATCCGAACATTCAATCCGGCGCCGAAGACACCTTCCTCAGTGATAATGAATGCGTCAATCTGTTCAGTGCCAAGGGCAACCACGGTATCAAACCCAAATCCGCCGTTAATGCTGACCGGAGCGTTGATGTTGTATTCAAAATGGTCGTCGTCATTGCCGCCTTCGGCAATGATGTCGTCCTGGGCGAGGAAGGCACGAATGACAAAGATATCGTTCCCTGACTCACCTTCCATTCGCAGCACAGCCTTGTTGCTGTAAACGTTGAATGTATCGGCACCTTCACCACCGAACGCTGTCAATGCATCGCTGATGCCCGGACTCAGCCAGCCGCGCGTGATTCTCAGCAGGCTGATTTCGTCGTTGTCCGCCGTCAGGTCAATATTCTGAGTGTCGTTGGCCACAACACGGATGTCATCAGGACGATCGCCCGGCGGATAGTCGTAACCGTTCGGATTGGTACCAAAGACCTGGCCGATCTGGAACAAATCCTTCCCTTTGCCGCCGTCCAAAGTCGTCATCGAGCTGTTGTCGTCAACGTAGAACTGGTCATCACCGTCGCCGCTGCTGACGAGCAGACGTCCGTTAATGGTCCCGTTGTAGTTGATGCGTTCGACTGCTCCCGCAAACGTGGGGCGGTTATCCGCATCCGTGCCGGTCTGTGTCAGGAGAGCTACGAAATTCTTCCGGAGCAGGAATACATCGCTGCGTGCCGGATCAGTTCCCGACTGCTGCGCGTGATCCCAGTCAAATGGACCGGTTCCGACAGTATTCAGCGAATGGATACGGAGCGTGTCAGCGCCGTCATCGGGCAGGCCCGTATCGACCACGTTCACCAGGTACGATGTCTGACCACCTGTGACGTTCACCACATAATGGTCATTGCCACTGCGACCATCCAGATCGACGGTATCTCTGACGGCACCATTCGAGCCAGCCGCCAACAGGTGGTTCGGCCGATCGTGACTGCTGGTGATGGTTGGCAGGTGATCGAGAATAAACCAGTCTGTACCACCTGAGGCACCGCTGATGTCACCCAGAATTCGGGTGTGACCACTCAGCGCCTGCGGTTGCAGGTAAAATGTATCGTCGTCACGCTGGCCAGTGATCAACAGGGTGGTTGTGGCGACGGACCCGAGCAGATCGAACCGAGCACCGGTATCGAGTGCGATGCCATTGGAATCCACGCTGGCATTATTGTCGGCATCCGTATGATCAATTCGCAGGACCACTTCATCGGTCACAAGAGTCACACCATCTGCATCGGTCGTGATCAGAGAACCAGCCGCAATCGACATGTCGTCGCCAGCCAGCAGAGTCACACGGATAGCACCCTTGATGTCAGCACCAAGTTCAACCGTCAGGTCTTCGTCGGCGTCGGATCCATCAAGTGCCGACACCAATATCCTGCCATCTGGCTGCGGAAGCAGCGTCATGACTGGCGAGTCGATGGCATGCAGCGTGATGTCTGCCTGCGTGGATTCCACATCCTCAAGAACCCGCATGAAGCCGGTCGTCGTTACCTGAATGGTCTGGGCGGCCCTTAAACCATTCAACAGTGTATTCAGAGCCGGTGTTCCGACAAGCCCGATCTGTCCTATGATCAGGCCATTCAGATCGTCAATGAAGATGCCGCCGGTGCTGCTGTAGGCTTCGAGGAACTGGGCGTCGATTTCCAGTGCGTTGGCACTGGTACCGATATTCCCTGCAGCAGAAAGCTGAGCTTTCGGTGCGTGAATCTCCAGCTGACTGTCGCCATTGTCAAGAATGCTGCCGGAGGCGGAATCCACATCGACCTGCAACGTGGTGCGCAGATGGCTAAGGAGAATATTGCCGGTGGCATTGAAATCGATGAAGCCGTTCGTCGCATCCACAAAGGATCCGTCAGCCATCGTAATTCCACCGCCGCCGGTGCCGTCGGCATCGGCCGTCAGTGTGACGGTCGAATTACCGGATTCCGTATCGATCAGGCCGATTGCCGTGAACTGGATATCACGGTCCGCCAGAAGCGCGACGGCTCCGCCACCGCTGGTGATCGAAGCATTGACAACAATGTCTTCTGACGCGTCCAGCAGGACCGGTCCGCCAGCGCTGTCAATTGCTTCATCGACATAGATTGAACTGTGAGCTGAGATATCCACGGTGTTCAGGGCCTGAATACCGACCATGGGGCTGATGTGACCGATCTGCAGATCGCCCATGTTGTCCAGCCAGATGCCCCCGCCCGGGATGCTGGCTTCCAAACGTGAAATCTGTGTATCAAACGGGTTGTCAGCACTGCCAATACCGGAACCCGCGATCAAAATCGCACCGGTGGCCCAGATGTCTCGACTCTCGTCATTTCTGCGATCGATGATGTACGTCTCCGATGTGATCGTCACGAGACCATCCGTGAGCGAGCCGGTCGGATCGACCGCTTCGTCGCCAAGAGCCGTGATCAGGCCGACATTGGTCTGGCCGTCCACCAGCAGCGTCACGTCGCCATCGACGGAGGTGTAATTGCCGATATTCAGGTCGTGGACGCTGTGGATCCAGGAATCCTGTTTGATCAGCGCATTGAGGTCACCCTTTCGAATTTCGACCTCGATAAAGTTCGTTGATGTACCAACGTTGCCGTTCGTGGTTTGCAGATAGACATTGCCGGTGGCGGCACCCGTCACATCCCCTGTGTAAATGTTGACCACTGGCGACCCAGAATCGTCGAGGTAATCCAGAATGTCGCTTTCGGCACGCAGATCAACCGACGTTCCGGAAGACACTCGACCAAGGTACAGATCGCCTTCGACCACTTCGATCTCAGCAACACCTCCGGCGTTAATTCGATACGCGATCAGATCGTTAATCGCAAGTGTACCGATTCCGGTCACAGCGGCATTGAAATCAGTGCTCGATAGATCATCGTCAACCTGCTGCAGACGCAGATTTCCGAACACATCAACGCTCAACTTAGTTGTCGGCGACAACTGCAAACGCAGCGCTGCGGTGTGATTGGAAGCCTCGATCGATGTACCTGCCCCAAGGACCACATCACCAAAAGCACTGATCGCCGCTTCCGTGTCGGTCCCCAGATCCAGAATGCTCCCGCCTGCGATGATACGGGCCATATCTCCGGTCTTGATGTGATCGATCAGGAAATCTCCTGTCGTACCAATCACGACTGCTCCGCCAGCATCGACTGACAGAGAGGTTGAGGCCTCAATATCGATATCATCAAACAACTGGATCGCCAGTCGTTCGATCACTCGCTTGTTCTGGACGATCTCGCCGTTGACCAGTGTTACCGTACCGACATCATCGGTCGCGTGGTCGGCATCGATACGCACCCACCGGGATGAATCTGTGAATGATTCCGTTGCGAGATTGATGTTAGTGTCAGTCGCACTGCTTCCCTGCAGGAATCGATACAGACCAAAGTCATTTGCATCGTACTGAACAAGCACCGTCTGATCACGACGAATCGCAACCGTCTGGCTGGAGCTTCGATCAAGATTGGTGACATGGTTCACATTGATCTTCTGCCAGTTCCCGGTGAAGCTCACAGTGCTCAGATCAACACCTGAGGTGGTACTACCCGTATAGACATAAAGTTCGTAGTGGGCACCAATGACATCTTCGGCTGTCGCAGTCGCGAGCAGCTCTTTCTGATCATTACTCAGCAGCGACCAGTCATTTGCCAGATCGAGCGACTCTTTCCCTGAGCGGCGACCAACGCCGCCGGTATTTCCTCCGGCAACCAATGTGACATTTGCCCCTATGATATTCGGGGTTTCCACAGCAGTTGTCGTCTGAGGCACACCTCGGAACTCGGTGTGTGGGAAGAGGAACTTCATCAATCCAGGAGAGACCGGGTAGCTCACTGAATCCAGCGAGAAGACCCCATTATTGTAATCTTCCTTAAGGGCCTCCGACAGGTCATTGTAGGTCAGAACGAAGCCTTCGTCCGCTGGTCTGAAGAGTTCAACGTCGCCGTCAATGATCGAACCGTTCTGTGCAGTGAGACGAACGTCGCCTGCCGTGGATTCCACCGCAGCGTTTCCAACCCAATGTACGGGCGATCCGAGTTTCAGATTGCCAGCAGTGCTCGACCCATTCCCTTCAGTAATGAAGATGTCATTACGCGCCCGGGCCGCGAGACCACCTGTGCCTCCGATGCCATCAATATCGCTATTCACTCGCAGCGACCGAGAACTGCTGCCGAGGGCACCTCGGAAGGCATCGAATTCGACGAGTTCACCCCGAATTTGTGACGATGCTGAACCGGCATAGATGCCGTCAGGAGCGTTGATCAGAACATCACCCTTCTCAGAGTCGATGTTTCCAATCTTGAACCTGCTGCTGCTGTTCAACGAAACAGCATTGAGTGTAATGTCTCCTCCGGCCTCGGCATCCAATGATGCGTCCGCCACCTTGATCCAGTTTCTTTGGTCCGAGTAACTCTGATTGTTGAGGAAGACTCGCACTCCGGCAGAGCCTACGGTTACGGAGTTACCGCTGGTATCCACAATTCTTCCGTTACCGGTGAAACGGTAGAGTCCATTGTCTCGTTCGACGAGCTCACCCTTTCGAAGAGTGACTTCGTTGGCTGTCTTGCTGTGCTGGGCATCCGACGGAATCTTATTGCCCTCAATGTTCAGGGAAATAACGTCGTCGGCATCAGACCCGGCCTCCAGCTTTGGAGTAGCACCGTAGATCGCAACGCCATTCGAACCTGTAATAGACCCTGTTGCTGAAAGCAGGGTAATTCTGCCGTGCTCCGGTGACTCCATATCACCGTCGAGGATGAGGTTTCTCTTTGTCTCAACGCGAATCTCAGGCGATGCAGGCCCCTGCAGGAAGTCCAGACTGATGGGGTAGCTGGCCTTTAGTGTTGAAGTATAAACATCCTTCAGGCCTTCGATCGTCGTCGTCGATGCGTAGACAGTCTTGTAACGCATCCAGCCGCCCCCCTCGGTCCAGGTGTCACTATCAACGGACGTACCGTTGAAGCTATCGGGATACTGATTCAGGGCGCGGTTCAGTACTCCGATATCCGGATCGGTGTTGACAACGATGCCAAGTTCGTTGCGAGTTTTGGGCTGCCAGACGCTGGTGTTCGATGCATAGGTCTGTCCTGGCAGGTAGATGTTGGCATTATCCGCCACATACAGATACCACTGGCCACCATCGCCAGTGCTTTCATCCCCTCCTACGTAGACTTTCGTAACATTCTTCACCGCGTCGATGTTGGTATCACCGATCTGTTCATACTTGATCGAATAAGCACTGCCTGCGGCATAGGTCGGAACTCCACTCGTGCCATCGACTTCCAGCGTTTCAGATTCGAGCAAAGGCTGATCATCGGTGTAATTGATTGTCGGGCCTTCGGTGATGTTTGCATCCTTGACGAGCCAATCCGCCAGCGAGTTGTCGCCGAGCAGATTGAAGCTTTTGGTCTGGTATTCGGTGTACGTAGTCTTCGTCTTGGACTGACCTTCGACCCAGACATACTGCAAACCTGCTCGAGTTGCGTAGGTTGTTTCGACGCCAGAGACGACAGGGCCGGCATCCGATGTGGACTGCAGCGTGTAATTGATCGCCGCGACAACTCCATCGCTGTTGATCGGCTGAGGCGCTTCAACACCGGTGTAGTGCTTGTATTCCACCCGTCCAGCAGACACTTCGTACACGTCCTTATGGATGGTGGTGCCGCGTCCGGTATCGATAATCGTAATCTTGCCCTTGCGATCCGTGGTAGTATCAATTCGATTCAATACCAGGTCGTAACGGGAGGAGTTCTTGATATCAACGCTTGTATAGCCATTTGCAACCCGGAGCATACCGTTGCCCGTGCTGAGAATCTGGCCGGCAATCACGATCTCTCCGCCGGTTGGAACAATATCCTCCAGCACGATTGCATTACGTGCAGAGTCGAAGAAACCATCAACCGGAATGTTGGCCGACCCGAAGCTGATTCCGCGCAAAGTGACTCCGTCATCGTTAGTCAGATTGACGGTTCTGCGTCCAGGGTCAAAGTCCGGTGTAATCTCCAGTTTGATGATATCGACCCCGCTTTGGATGAGACCGTTCACGTTGAGAAGTCGAGCATTAATGTTGATGCGTCCCTGAGCCAAAATTCTGGCGGTAGGGGCATTTATGGCGGTGCTCAGGCCGGTTACGGCACTGCTTGTTGCATAGACCAGCGTGTTGTCGGCGTCTGTAATAGCGGCTGCACGCTGTGTGTCCCATGTCAGGTACTGACGCGGATCTTTTCCGGCATGTAGCCAGCCTTCTGTATTCAGATTAAAGTCTCGGATCGCCGTGACTGAAACGGTCTCCGCGCGAATCTGTCCTGAAACGATGATGCTGCCTTCACGGTTGTCAACAACCAAAGCTCCATTTTCATTGATAACATCGCCAACCAGATACATATCCTGATCGAGATTGGTCAATACAGTGGCCAAACTGGAGCTGCTGCCGAAGTCATAATATCCAATCGGGAATGAGTCCTGCGTAATCGAAATCTGCGGATCGGCTGCACCGGAATTATCCGTAAACTTGTAAGAGTTCAGCCAGACATTGCCTGGTTCAAAGACCGTGTAGACTCCATCGATGACTTCAACCCGCTTATTGTCGCGAATAATCGCATCGTTAATCACCGTCGTAAACGGTGTCTGGTTACTGACGCTGATCTGCGCGCCAGCCCTCGCAATAATACGACCCGAATTCACCAGATTCTGATACCCTGTCCGAGCGATCAGTTCGCTCTCCGTAGACAATCCTTCGCGTTCGATATACACAGAACCCGGCGAGGCATAAATGCTGGGGATGTTCAGGAACAAAGTACCCAGTTCACGCTTGATCAATCGTTCGCCCAGCCTGTTGTCGCTGCTGATGTCTCCCGATTGCTTCGTTGTACCGCTCAGCAGCGTCCAGCGAGCTGTATTGCTGAAGTTCTCACCTGTCAGCACAATGGCTTCTTTGGCTCCGATGAATCGATACCGACGCTGGCCTGCAACATCAAACACAATGTCATTCGTGTCAACCACTGTGAAGTACTCAGTCAGTCCGAGCTCTTCAAGAGTTCGGTCCAGCTCTTCAAGCTGAGCCTGGTATCTTGCAAGGGCTTCGGTATCTCCAGCGTGACTGATAATCCACGAGACAATCTCTTCTCGCTGCTCAAGCAGCAAGTTGCCGACGTTGACATAGCTGACCTTCGGAGTGGGCAGCTCCACAGGCTTGATGACATAGAACTTGTTGGTAAGAGACGCTGCAAACGCGACAGTCACGTCACTTGAATAGACTTGCTTCTGCTGTTGTGCAGTTGTCAGCGTTGTTCCGAGGTCTCTCCAGACTTTTGTATCGCTGAAGTCCTGCTGTTCCATCACGATGCGATCCGGACCGTCTTTTGTACTGAGGCGATACTCATAATAGTGCCCGACAATTCCGCCCTGATTTGCTCCTGCAACAACCTGCACAATCGTGCCGCTGCTGATGGAGAACTCTATCCCTTCCACGTTCACCCATGCATATTCGTACTTCAGGCCAGCCGGCAGAGCTGGAGTCAAGGCGGCCAGTTCGGCATCACTGAGGCGAGGTCCGACACCCGGAACATCACTCGTGCTGTTCAGTCGATTGAGGATACTGCCACCGAGGAGGTCATCTTCAACACTGCCATTGACCGTCACCGGCAACACCTGCACAACACTCATGTTGTACAAGCCGGCCTCAATCAGCGCCGTCGAGTCAATATTTACGACATTGCTGACGACATCTTCTGCCCCGTCCGGAACCGGGAATCCGTAGGGAATGAGTGAGAGAGACATGGCGGTACCGGTCGTGGATGCACGGTCATCGCCAATTCCCGAGTTAGTCAGCAGGCTGACATCCTGAAGTGCCTGCAGGATTGAGCTGCCCAGAACGTCAACCTGATTCGTTTCCACGATATCCGCTGTCACAACCGGTACGACAATGTTTGGATACAATGAGATCGCAAAGATCTCAGCATTTGCCGATGCGTCCAGCAGATTGACTGTTCCGTTGGAGGTGAGACCAGACATCAGGTCAACGTCATTCCCCTTGATCGTTGAATCATCAACGGTAATAACATTGTTGACGGTGTTGTCGATGTCAACGTCCGCACCCGCCGCACCCGAGAGCGTTGAAGCGATAAACAGGCTGGCTGTTCCTCGAATCTGTGTTTCGGAGCTTGTCGACAGCGAAACATCGCCCGTCTTGTTCTCGATGTAGGCACCATCGAGATTGATCTCCGCATCACCCGTGTAGTCAATGATGGAGCGACCAACCGTCAGGGCTGCACCGAGGAGCGAGAATGATTCCATACGGACACTATCGAGGGCCGTTCCAGTATTCACTGCTGCAATCTGCACGCGTCCCGGGACCGCATTCGTCCCCAACGCTGTGATCACAGTACCCGGACCGATATCGACTGTGGCCTCAGTCGTCAGTGTGGTTGTGCTTTCGAGCCAGTCCAGCGAAATTCCGCTGAAGGAACCTGAACGCAGATTGTTATCTTCGGCATATTCATCCTTGGCGAAGTTATTCAGCACGGTGATGTAGATCGAATCAGCCGTGATGATGGTACCTCCACCACTGCCGGTACCGATATCAATGTTGGCACGAGTGTTGACGTCATTATCGACGCCCGCACCGGTTCCGGCCGCCAGTCCGAACGACACAGCATCGGACTGAGCATCAAAGTCCTGGGACTGAACGGAACTGACTGTCAGTGAGCCAACCGTAATTGAAACATTCTCTCCGATGGAAGCCAGGGTCGCCTGATCGCTGTCTACATTCGACTGCGCACCAGCGATACTGATCCCGCCAACAGCCGCAGAGACCGACGTTGCTCGAAGCGTGTCCACACCGGTTGCATTCAGTGCGAGGGCATTCGCCTTGATTGTCGTGTTGTCGCCGATGGTCGCGCTGACTTCGTCAACCGCCAAACCTCGCCCCACTTCGATATCGGCGATCATAGCGCCCGCAGCAAAGCCACCAAACGCCCCACCGCCCGCGTAGGCAGAAGCGGAATTGGTTGCTTTTGCATTGATCGTAACAGTGCCACCAACTGTCACAACAGCATTGGCCACGGTGGCTGTTACCAAAGTCTTGATATCCGCCTCGGCTCGGTTTCCAACCGCTCCCACAAGTGCGCCAGCAACACCGACAGTGTCCGTCTGCTCAATGTCAGCGGTTGATTGAGCCAGCACAGTGAGGTTCGCAGCCGTCACATGTGCCAGGGCGGTCGACAGTGTCCCTGCCACTGATGCAGATATGTCACTAAGAATCTCGTTCTTGACGAGCGATACCCCAACCGCCAGTCCAAGCCCAATCGCCAGTGAAACATTTGCAGCGTCGGCTTCGAGATAAGCGTTCTCGCTGGCGGTCACTTCGATGTCGCCGGCGGCCGTAATTGTCAGGTCGCCGCTGACAGCACTTGAGACATTATTATCAATCGTGTTCTGGATATCGAGACCACCACCAGTCACAGTAATCAGACCGATGGAAAGTCCAACAGTTGTTGCACTGACGTCCTGAATCTTCGCGTTAAGAACTGACGCATCAACCAGCAAATTTCCAGCGACATACACTGAATCGCCTGAGTCTCCGCTGATCCAGGTTCTCACATCATTGGTGATCTCAGTATCAACCAGGGACGCCGCGATGGAGAGACTCCCCAGGCTGACTGAGATGGCCACTCCGTTTGCCGAAGAGCTCACCAGGTCACTGTCCGAAGTCGCCTGAACGGTCAGGTCGCCGCCTGCTGTAATATCTGACTGAACAATCCACGCATAGGTCAAAGTATCAAACACGTTGTTGACTTCGACACCAGCCCCTGCCAACGCCGCCCCAACTCCAATTGCGATAGCGGCAGAACCAGCATACCCTTCTGAATCAATCGTTTCCTCAGAAGAAGCAGTCACCACAAGATCCTGTGCGGAATCCACGACAGAATTCTCAATCCATGACATCGCCTGGTTCTGGAACGTCAGCGTTTCAAATGCAAGCGTGTCCGGATTGAATGCTTCCTGTTCGATAATGCCGATGACGTTGTCTGACAGTGTGACCCCCACAGAACCTGCTGCTGCAATCAGGCCGCCGCTGGCGGAGACCGCGACAGCACCGACCACAGAGTTGATACTGGAAGTGTTCTGAGCGTCGATCACGATGTCCTTGCTGGCAACGCTGATCAATTTCCACTGAGTGGAGTCCAGATAACGTTCCCCGGCCAGACCAACCGGATCAGTCGCAGATCCTGTTGTCGCCCCGATGTATTCATAAACCTGTCCAATGGTGCCACGATAGCCGTTCGCCCCAGTGGAGTCCGAGACAATCAGCACGCGTTTTCCGTGCTCCAGAACGTTAATTTGCTGGCTTGACAGATAGTCCTGAGGGACTTCGGTCGCAACGGCACTGTCAACGATATAGCTGGTGACAGAGTTCGACACAATGTTCGTAGCATCCGCACCGGCACCGCTCAGGGCGACACCGATGACTCCGATCGCTACAGATACAGATGCCGCTACAGCGTCCGATTCAATCGTCGCGTTTTCCGTTGCCTCGACACGTATCTCGCCCGTTCGTGCAATGACACGAGTGTCCGCATTTTTGATGAAAGCGGACACATCATTGGTAATGATGTTCTCAGCGACGGATGCACCAATCGAGACGGAGACAGCCACTCCGGCAAGTGCACCGGCAAGGGACGCTGCTGCGGCCACGGCGTCAATATTTGATGTATCGTCAGCATTGAGTGAAACACTGCCGGCGTCGACGCCATTCGTTCCGTCGCCATCAATATAAGATTGCACAAGGGTTGCAATTCGATTCGTGGCTCCAACTCCCGAACCGCTGACGGCAACTCCCACAAAGCCACCGCTGAGGGCTACTGATCCGGAGACAACCACTGCTTCAATCGTGTTGTCAGAATCGGCGCTCATCGTGAGGGCACCACCTGTTGTGATGCTGGTCCGCTCTGAGTAAGCCTGCACTTCTGCCGGTGACTGAGCAATATTTACCTGTTGCCAGTAATCTGTATTGCCGTAGTCCTGCTCAACAAGATACGACGAGCCGACATACTCCCAGATGTCGCCGTCGGTGTAGTCCTGCGTGTTCAGATTTCGACTGCCGCCAGTACCGACAAACTTATGCAGTCCCCCGATCTTGCCATCGGGAGCGCCGTCACTGTCGCTGTCCGCCGTGAAGTTCGACGAGATCAGAACAACGTCTCCCTCGGCGACCGTTCTTGTTCCCTGGCTGCTGCTGAAGTCCGCCTGAATAGCATCGCCGACGTACTTATAGACGTCGCCAGCACGGGCACCAGCATCGATTCGCACAAGATCGCCGGTTGTCAGCGGATTTGCGCGAGTGAACTGATTCCGCAGAGAATCACCAGTACTGAAGTCAATTGAAGCTTCCGGGAACAGATCGGAACTGGTGTCCCAGCCGATGTAGTTGCGGGCCACAGCCACTCCGATGGATACGCCAACCCCCGCAGTGCCACCTGCACCAAACGCAGCGGAAACAGCAACGACGGCTGCGTCAATGCTGGCGGTATTCGTGGCTTCAATTTTGACGTTGCCCTGCAGGGCTTTCAGGCTGCTGTCGGATGCGTACGCATTCACATCTGTAAGGATGACGTTGGTCGCTTCTGCACCTGCTCCGCTGATCCCAATACCCGCCACTCCGCCCACTGCGATACCCACAGAGATGGCCAGTGACAATGCCTCAATCGAAGATGTTTTCGTCCAGTAGGTTGTGTTTGTACTGTAGTCCTGTTCGGCGTCGCTGAGGTTCCGGGTCACCTGTTCCCAGACGTTTGTGTCCTTGTAGTCCTGAATCGACAGATCCAAATCCGTCGCATCGGCACCCTTGTAACGATAGTAAGTGCCACCGACTCCGAACTCGTTCTCAGTTGGCGAACCGAGTTGCCACTTTGAAGCATCAAAGTAGTCTTCGTCGTCAAGATCCACGTTGCTGCGTGCGGAACCGACATACTTGTAAATCAATCCATCTTCGGTCGACACGTAAACCTTGTTTTGAACCAGATCAACATCCGTATCGTCGCTGCTGAAGAGAATCGAGTATCCAGGAATAACTTCAACGAGATCAAATTGATTGATATCCACTTCTCCTGAATTGGAGTCATAGAGATCAAACTCATCAACCAGTTCCCACAAAGTCGTGTCGGAGTAGTCTTCATCCGACAGGTCCACTGCGAGATCGTCATCATCTTCATCGGCTGGTGCATTGATCGTTGTGCCGAGGTACTTATAAATGGAGCCCTCTTCACCGCCGTTGTTGTCACCTTCCAGGACTTTGACCAGATCACCGTTCTTCAGATAAACGGCTGTGGAGGATGATTCATAATTCGGACGGACCTTAGCTCCTTCACCGAGGAACCGATAAACATCAGTACCAACGGTGACGGTATCGCCCTTCTTCAGGGCCACCGTCTGTGATGTGGAGTAGTCGGCTGGAAGTCCCGTTGGATCTTCTTCAACTCCGGCGTCAATGACGATATCACCAGTGCGAGCTTCGACGTTGGCTGCATCAGCAATCCATGCTTCCACATTGTTGCGGATCTCGTTTCGTGCGAGCGATACGCCGATGGACAATCCGACTCCAACCGGTCCGCCCAGTGCAAACGCAACAGATGCAGCAGCTGCGTCTGCATGGATCGTGGATCGGTCATCCGCCTTCACTTCAATGCTGGCAGCATGAATCCCGGTAACTGTCGTGGAACTGTTGTTGTCGTCATCTTCAATAAACGCCTGAATGTCGGCGGCGATCAGGTTGGTCGCACCTACACCGGCTCCGCTAAGCCCGACAGCTGCCGTGCCGGCAAATGCCATGGCAACGGACCCTGCGAATATCACTGCTTCGACGGACTGCCGACCGTCAGCATTCACTGTCAGTGCACCGCTGTTGGCATCGACCGCAGAGTTCTTAATCCAGGCGCGAACTTCGGCAGGATTGTCCGTAGCTCCGATCCGGTTTTCGGCAATTGAGATACCGATCGACACACCCACGCCAGCTGTGGAGCCGCCAGCGACCGCAACTGATGCCGCAACAATGGTGGCATCAATCGTGGCGTCATTTGTCGCGTCAATGTCAACAAATGTCTGGCTGTCCACTTCGCTGTTGAGAATGTATGCGTTGATGTCAGACAGGATGACGTTTCTCGCCCAGGCTCCGGCGCCACTTATGGCAACGCCTGCTGTAGAACCTGCTCCCAGAGCGATCGAAGCTGCCAGTGACAGCGCATCGATACTGGCGGTCTCTGACGCATTGATTGTGATTCCGCCGGTTGTCGTTGTGACCGACTGATCCGCGTTTGCAATGTATGCAGAGATCTCGTTATCGATCTCATTCGTGGCGAGTGCGATTCCGATGGAGACGGCAACTCCCACGTTCAAACCAAACGCGGCCGACAATGCCGCAGCACCTGCGTCCGCGGTGATTGTTGACGTGTCAGTGGCTTTCAGAGAAACGCTTCCAGCAGTAATCCCACTGGCTCCATCCCCGTCAATGTAAGCGTAGATGTGAGTTTCCGTCTTGTTCTCTGTGTAGACACCAGCTCCGCTCACCGCGACACCGGCCTGAAGACCACCGGCCAGTGCGACTGAGCCGACAAACACGATGGCGTCGATTTCCTGAGCAGAGATTGCATCAATCGTCAGATCGCCGGTCGCATGAATGGAACTGTTCCCAATCCAGGCTTCCGCCTCTGCCGGCGATGAGTCCAGATTGACCTGTTCCCAGAGTCGACGGTCTGAGTAGTCCTGGGTCCGCAAATCGATACTGGCCAGTTCCCAGTTGTCACTGTTCGTAAAGTTTTCATTCGCCAGCACAACGCCGGACCGATTGTCTCCCACGTACTTGTAGATCGCACCGACTGTGGCAGTGGTCCCCGTGTAAGTATCGGAAATCAGGACATAATCGGTGTTCGTTGTGAGTGACTTTGTCTGACCGGAACTGGCAGTGGCTGTCGGTTGAGTCTGGTTGTTGCCGAGGTACTTATAGACGTCTCCGTTGCGAGCTCCATCGGTGACTTTGACCTTCTGATTCTTAGCGAGCGTACTTCCCTGAGGCAGGCCGGTTTCCGTTTCGTAGTTTCCGGTCACGCTCTCATCGAGTCCCCATCCGATGAAGTTGCGCGCTACGGAGATGCCGATTGCCACGCCGACGGCCGTCTTTCCAAGGGCAACGGCCGCAGCGATTGTCCCGACGACTGCGTCTATTTTTGCGGAGCTGTCCACATCAAGATCGACTTTACCGACCTTTTCGGCACTGGTACCAAGAGTACTGTTGCTGATCCAGGCATTGCTGCGATTGAGGATAATATTGGTGGACTCAGCGGCCCCTCCGGCAAGCGCCACACTGATGTTACCACTGACTGCAACTGCGACGGCGACGGCAAATGAGTAGACTTCGATCTCTGAATCGTCTTCAACCTTCACCGTCACGTCACCGCCGCCCGTGAGGACGCTGGAAACGTTGACGATGCTGGCGTTTACATCTTTGTCGATCGTGTTGTGGGCCAGTGCCAGCCCAACTGTAACGGCGATGCCATTAGCAGATGTACTTCCGGCAATGCTGGCAGACGCGGCCAAAGCGAACGCATTGCTGGTGGATTCATCGCTGGCAGTAACACTCACCGCACCTTTGGACTTGACGGTTGTTGTACCAGCAGCCGATGTGTCCTGAATTGTGGCCTCAACAACATTAATGATCTCGTTGAATGCAATCGCGCCAGTGGCCGCAACAGAAATCGACGCAGCATTTCCACTGATTGCGACAGCCACGCCAATTCCAAACGCAATCGAATCGATGTCCGCAGTGCTGTCTGCGGAGACCGTCACGGTTCCATCGGCGGTGATCTGCGAATCTTCAACGGCCGCTCGTGTTGTATTGTGAATGTCGTTGATGGTCAGAGAGAAACCGAGTGCGGCTGCGATGGCTGTTTTCTGGCTGAGCGCGACCCCGACCGCTACAGCCCCTGCAGTGGAATTGATCCACGATTCATCTTTCGCAGTGACACTGATTGCTCCGCTGCTGTCGACAACTGTTGTCAGTGAACTGTTGTCGGTAACCAGTGCCTGTGTGCTGCTGTAAATGCGATTCAGACCGACGGAGCCTGCTCCCGCGACACCGATCGCAGATCCACTTGTTGAATTTGCTGCCCCGGCTGCGGCTCCAATTCCAAGCGAGAAGATTCCGGCGAAATTCTCCGCCGTGACGCTGATCGCATCACCAGCCGTCACCTCGGAGTTCTCGATGACGGCGTGCACCAGGCTATCGTCGCTGTCAGTACCGATTTCATTCACGGCAAAGGCGGCGCCAAATCCTGCGCCCGCGGCAGTGCCCGAACCAGCCTTGGCAAATGAGATTGCCACGGCGCCTGCGGCCGCGATGATCTCGGCATCATTGAATGCTCGCACAGTGACCGGACCGGTGGCGATCACGGTGCTGTCAAGAATTGTGGCTGTCGTGTCACTTTGAATCTCGTTCAGTGAGCCGGAACCGGCTCCGCTGACGGCGGTGCCTGCCCCCTGCTTCGCAAGGGCAACAGCGACTGCTCCGGCGACGGTGTATGAACCAATCTCGCCGGTTGATGATGCTTCAACCTTCAAGCCACCGGAAGACAGATCTTCCCACGTGAGAGTACTGTCTTCAATCAGAGCCCCCGCGGGAGAACTAATTTCGTTGAATGCAAGCGCGATGCCCCCGGCCACGGCCGTTGATCCGCCTGTTGTACCACCCTTGGCGATGCCCAGAGCCAGACTACCGGCGATCGTGAATATGTCTGCGTCGTTCGTGGCTGCCACGAGCGCATCACCGATGATGGTGACGAGTTCAAAATCGGCACTGTTCACGATGCTTGCCGCGGACAGCGGCAGTGTAGCGCCCTTCCCGATATAACGGTAAAGTTTGTCGTCGTTGGGGCCTCCGACGATACGGACCATCTGGCCGTTGATCAGTTGCGGAACGATTTCGGTGGATAACCAGTCTTGAGCCTGAACATCCAGCGTACTGTCGATCATCCGCGCCTTTGTATGCCCGGAAATTGTGTTCAGCGCGACGGATCCCGCGAGAGAGACTGCAGAACCACCATCGGCCAGAGCACCGGCCCCGCCGGCAGCAATGGCGATGATGTCCCCGACAGCGTCGGCCGTCAGAGAGAACGACCGCGCCGCAGTTTCCACCACAAGGCTGTCCACGTCCCGTGCGCGAACTGTGAGGTCCGCGTCGCGAATGAACGCATCGGTTGTCGCATCAATGACATTGTCACTCAATGCGCCAGCCAGTGCCACGGCGTTGTTCTTCGAACTCGGGCTCTTGTTCGGACCGCCATCAGCTCGGGTAAACGCCAGGCCGCCCGTGGCAGCGACAATCCGGTTCTGATTGTTGGCTTTGACGTCGATCGCATCCGAAGTGACGATTGCATCGGACAGAGAGGCCTGTGTTGTGTCGTCGATCAGATTGACAGACGCGGCTGCGGCAATGGCAACACCAGTCCCTGCCTGCTTCTGTTTGACCGACTGGGTCTGCGACTTCTTGTCGGGTTTTGTGTTGGTGACGGCACCGGCCACAGTAAAGGCATAGATCCCTCCGGCCACACTGGCCCTCG
>CAMAVB010000070.1 GCA_945861465.1 Candidatus Kuenenia stuttgartensis | reverse complement strand
TTGGTAGGTCTGGAGATGGCGGTCTGGCGATTGCGATGCCCAGGACGCGATTCACGGCGAGGGCCGAAATAGAGATTTATGCGGAGAAGCGAAGCCGGGTTGTGATCCGTCATCGGAGCGGTGATGATGTCGTGGCGGTGATTGAGATTGTCTCACCGGGGAATAAATCGACTCGATACGCTCTCCGTTCCTTTGTAGACAAAGCACTTGAACTCCTTCGAGCAGGAATTCATCTGCTGATCATTGATGTGATTCCTGCCGGAAGTCGCGATCCTCAGGGAATCCATGGCACGATCTGGGAAAATATTGACGAGGAAGATCAACAGTTTTCGCTGCCACATGGCGAACCGCTCACGATGGTCGCCTACACGGGAGGGCTTGAGCGGCAGGCGTTTATCGAACCAATGGCCGTTGGGAAACCACTTCCCGACATGCCACTGTTTCTCCGACCGCCGCGACACGTCATGGTTCCGCTGGAAGCAACGTATCAGGCGGCTTTCGCAGGTGTCCCCGAACGCTGGCGCCGCGAACTTTGATGCGTTGTCAATCGTGTATTGATGTGTGCCACTGGCTCTGCCAGTGCTTCCTGGAAATGCGGCGTACTGGCAGAGCCAGTGGCACACAACCCATCAATCCATTGCTGACAGAGCACTCGGCCAACTTGCCGGAACGGCGCTCCGCTTGGTCCGGCCTACAGATGGCAGGCTGAATTCTCCATCTGCGCTCGTGACTGGAAATTTGCGGCAGCTTCGACAAAATGCGGATAGATTTGGCTGAGTGTCCGTGCGTGACAGTCAGAATATGCCGTGTTTTCATTGGAAGCGATGTTCTATGACTTCAAAAAATTCGAAACGACCATGGATTTGGACGCGGTTGGTGCTGGCCGGACTGGTGCTGGCTTTTGTCGCCGGTTTTGGAACCGCTGACGACAAAAAACTGGATTCCGGCATAGATCCGGATGGCTTCGATACGACGGTCCGGCCGCAGGACGATTTGTTTCTGCATGTGAACGGGCGCTGGCTGCTGTCCACCGAAATTCCGCCTGACAAGTCCAACTACGGATCGTTCACGGCGCTCGATGATGCCGCCAGGGAAAATATCCGGGCGATCATTGAAGAATCCGTCCGCAACCCGACCGACGATAACAGTCACAAAGTCGGGGACTTCTATCGCAGTTTCATGAACGAAGAGTTCATTTCGAAGACAGGATTGACACCACTGAAGGCACAGCTGGATGAGATCGATTCGCTGTCCACAATCGAAGATGTCGTGCGATATTTCGGCCGAGTCAACGTTGTCGGAATCGGCAGTCCGTTCGGTTTCGGAATTGGGACAGACGACAAGAACTCATCACGCTACCTCGCCGGGATTTCTCAGGGCGGAACGACGCTGCCTGATCGTGATTACTACCTTGAGAGTGACGAGAAGTACGCACAGGCACGCACGGCTTTGAAGGCTTATATCGTCAAACTTTATGAACTTGCCAAACTACCCCACGGTGATGTTGCGTCTGAAAATATTCTGAAACTGGAAACTGCGCTGGCAAAAGCTCAGTGGTCACGGACAGAACTTCGCGATGCCGAAAAACGCTACAATCTGTATGAAGTTGCAAACCTGAGTGAGATCTCCAGAAAGTTGCCGTGGTCAGCATTCTTCGGAGCGGTCGGTGCGCCGGATCTCAAGGAAGTCAACGTGATCACTCCCAGCTTTTTCGTGGCGCTGGAAAGCATCCTGGCGGAGACACCGATTGATACGTGGAAGCAGTACTGTCGATTTCAATTGCTGGATGCCGCCGCAGAATATCTGACACCCGAATTTGTCGATGCACACTTTGAGCTGCATGATCGCACGATTACCGGCGTTCCCGAACAAAAGCCTCGCTGGAAGCGGGCGGTTGATGCCACGTCCGGCGCGGGTGCCGGCGATTTTGGTGTGTTGGGCGAATCGCTCGGACAGCTTTATGTCCAGAAACATTTCCCAGCAGAGTCACGTCGGCGCATGAACGTGCTGGTCGCGAACCTGATGAAGACTTATGAAACCAGCATTCATGAACTTTCATGGATGACTGAAGCCACCAGGAAAAAGGCGTTGGACAAGCTGAGTAAGATCACGACAAAAATTGGTTACCCGGATGAATGGCGGGACTATTCCAAACTCGAAATCAAGGCGGACGATCTGGTTGGGAATATGATGCGGTCGGCGGAATTTGAACACCACCGTCAGCTGGATCGTCTCCACAAACCTGTCGATCGCAAGGAATGGGGGATGACACCTCAGACAGTCAACGCATACTACAATCCCAGCATGAATGAGATTGTTTTTCCGGCCGCCATTCTGCAGCCGCCGTTTTTTGATGCGCTGGCGGACGACGCGGCAAATTATGGCGGTATCGGTGCTGTCATCGGTCACGAAATCAGTCACGGCTTCGACGATGAAGGCAGCAAGTACGATGGCGACGGCAATCTGCAGAACTGGTGGACCGAAGCAGACCGCGAGGCCTTCGAAAAGCTGACTGGCCAGCTGGTCACTCAATTTGAAGGATACGAACCGCTGCCCGGACGTAAGCTCAACGGCAAGCTGACGCTCGGTGAAAACATCGCAGACCTGAGCGGCATGGCAATCGCTTACAAGGCCTACCACATGTCACTGGGCGGCAAAGACGGCCCCGTGATTGATGGTCATACTTCGGCTCAACGATTTTTCCTCAGTTGGGCGCAGATCTGGCGCCGCAAGTACCGGGAAGATGAACTCATTCGTCGTCTTGTGATCGATCCGCATTCGCCGTCCGCCTTTCGAGCCAACGGACCGATCTCGAATCTGGATGCGTTCTATGAAGCGTTCAGCGTGAAGCCTGGCGATAAATTGTTTAAGCCGAAAGCAGACCGCATCCAGATTTGGTGACGTGTTCAATTCTAATGCCATGGAAATGGGCCGGTGCGCCTCTGCCCGGAATCACCGGATTGCATTTCGGGCCAAAGGCCCACCCGTTCAAATAGCCTGGGCCAAAGCGATTAGCGTCGGCCCAGGAAACTTTGTATCCTCCGCGCTGAACAATGTGTCTGGAGAGTTCCAGTCACTTTTTTCAACCAATCCGGAGTATCCCATGGGAGCTTTCATATGCGACTACTGATTGCGAGTATGCTGCTGACCACGTTAGTCCTGCCCGATGTTCGTGCTGATGACACAACTGGAGCGATCAAGGTCCTCCGCGAAGTGCAACCGGGAGCGGTGGATTCCGCAGTGGCCCGGGACGCCGTTCAGCAATTGAGGGCTGCTGGTTCGCAGGCATTGCTGCCGTTGCTGCAGGGCTTTCGCGATGCGAGTCCGCTGACAGTCAACTGGATGAGAAATGCATTTGAACAGATTGCCGATGCCGAGACCAAAGCAGGGCGCAAATTGCCGCAGCGGGAACTGGAAGCTTTTGTGCGGGATCAGAAACAGTCGCCGTTCGCGCGGCGTCTGGTGTATGAAACGCTGAAGCGTTCAGATGCTGGGATTGAGAATCGGCTGATTCCTGACATGCTGCTGGACGCCAGTCCTGAATTTCGCCGTGACGCAGTGGCGATGCTGATTGCTGAAGCCAGCGCCCTTCCGGATGCCGCTAAAGCCACCCCGCTTTATCGCAAGGCATTCAGCGGAGCTGTCCATGAAGATCAGGTGAAAACAATTGCTGAGGCACTTCGTAAAAACCACGAAGAGGTTGATATTCAGAAGCACTTTGGGTTTCTTCCGCAATGGTTGATCGTCGGGCCGTTCGATAACAAGGACGGAAAGGGCTTCGCGACAGCATCCGGACCTGAGCTGGATGTCAACGCTTCAAAGGCTCCGGACCTGCAGGCGGAATATGACGGACAAACGGACAAAGTTCGCTGGCAGCCCATTGCCACAACCGACGACTACGGCGTCGTGGATATCGCGAAACAAATCGAAAACTACAAAGGCTCGATGATGTACGCCACCACGACATGGGCGAGCGACAAAGAGCAGCAGGTTGAGATTCGTCTGGGCACCCCCAATTCATGGAAGCTGTGGGTCAATGGCACGCTGGTCTTTGAGCGTGAAGAGTACCACCGCAGTTCGCAACTGGATCAGTATCGAGTCCCCGTGACACTGAAAGCAGGCAGCAACACGCTGTTGTTCAAAATCTGTCAGAATGAACAAACCCAGGACTGGGCACAGCGTTATCAGTATCAAATCCGCATCTGCAACAGTACAGGTTCTGCGCTGTTGCCATCGACCAGCACCGCGCGAAGCGACGTGAGATCAGGAGTTCGACAATGAAGTGGATCATCACTTTTTTGATTGTGACAGCGGGCACTCTCCCGCCGTCGATGGCTGCGGACTGGAGACAGTTTCGCGGTAACGCAGCAAATTCCGTCGCGACAGGGGAAACTCTGCCGACGGAGTTGAGCGGTGATACGATTGCATGGAAGACCGAGCTTCCGGGGCGAGGGCTCTCAGGGCCGATCGTTGTCGGCGGACAGGTCTTTGTCTCAGCCAGTTCCGGATATGTGCAGGATCGGCTGCATGTGATCAGCATTGACACTGCGACCGGCAGTCAGCAGTGGGAGCGGGAGTTTATCGCCACTGGGCGCACACTGACTCACGATAAAATGTGCAATGCCACGCCGACCATGGCCAGCGATGGCGAGCGGGTCTTTGCGTTCTTTTCCAGCAACGATCTGATCTGTCTGGACCTTGCCGGGAATCTGCAGTGGTTTCGCGGTTTCGGCAGTGAATTTCCGAATGCCAGTAACAGTCTTGGCATGTCGTCATCTCCCGTCGTGATTGGTAAAACGGTCGTGGTGCAGGTCGAAAGCGATGCCGAATCGTTTGCCTGCGGCGTGGATGTCGAATCTGGCGTCACGATCTGGCAGATTGATCGTCCTCGCGCGGCCAACTGGACATCGCCTTCGATTTTGCCTGCGACGGATCAGCAGTCGGCCCTCGTGCTGCTGCAGTCATCGAAAGGCCTGGCGGCGGTCGATCCGGTTTCCGGCACGATCGTCTGGAATTTCGATAAGGGAGCTTCTACGATTCCTTCAGCAACTGTGGATTCTGGTTCCATCGTGATCCCGTCGAACGGTCTGACGGCCATTCGTCCGTCAAAAGATAATACCTTTGAGCAGCTCTGGAATTCATCGAGCATCAGTCCGGGAACGTCAAGTCCCCTCGTTGTGGATGGCTGGGCATTCGCTCTGAACAGTGCCGGAGTCCTTTCGGCAGGCGACACAAAGACGGGCGAACGTCTGTGGCAGCTGCGACTTCGCGGCTCTTTCAGCAGCACGCCAATCGCTGCCAATGGGTATCTTTATCTGTTCAACGAAGACGGAAATGCGTTTGTCGTGAAACCGGAAAAAGACCAGGGCATTATTGTGTCAGAACTGGATCTGGCTGAGAAAATTTTGTGCAGTCCTGGCGCAGCCGACGGGGCACTGTACATTCGCAGTGATGAACATCTTTTCAAAATTGCGGAACGGCAATAGCACCGACCTGCAACAGAATACACTATGTCGGCACCGTATCACTATTCGCCAGCTTCCTCGTCTGACAGTACCGTTTCAGATCCCCGTGCGGCCTATCAGGCGCGACTGGACAGGATCGCTGTGCGCGAGAAAAAGCTGCAGCGGCGTGATCAGCTATTCGTCCGCCTGCGTATCGCCCTCTTTGTTCTGGCTGTCGGGCTGGCCATTCTGTGTCTGGGTGACCCGGCATTCGTTTCATGGTGGTGGATCATGATTCCGGCAGTGCTGTTTTGCGGGCTGTTGCCGTTTCATCAGGTGTGCCTCAAACGACTGAAGCACGCCATGTCTGTGAGCGCATTTCATGCCGGCCGGTTGCGGAGACTGGACCGTGAATTCGGTGCCGACATTTCCAACGGTGCAGAATTCAGCAGTGATCTGCATCCATGGACACAGGACCTGGATGTCTTCGGCCCCGGTTCGCTGTTTCAATTGCTCAACGAATGCCGCACGCAGCCCGGTCGCCGAAAGCTGGCTGAATGGCTGCAGCACGTTTGCGACGGCGACACAATCCGATTGCGTCAGGCCAGGGCTCAGGGATTGAAGAACGAACTGGTACTCCGGGAATCGCTCGCCTGCATTCCGGACTCACCCCAGTGGGCCAACGCGGAACGATTGCTGATGGAATGGGTCCATGAATCGGGTCAGGCCATGCCGTGGTGGGTTGTTGTCTGGTCACTGCTGATAGGGCTGATTGCAATTCCTGTGATCGTTCTGGTCCTGATGGACACGCTGCCATTAAAAATGCTGCTGACGGTGATTCTCCTGCAGGCTCCGGCGATCGCTCTGACGCGACGGCAGATCCGTGCGGTCGCTCAGCGAATGGACAATGTGGATTCGGCTCTGCGACAGTTTGGAGCCGTCATCAGTGTGTTTGAACGCCATTCCGTTGAAGAGCCGACAATCCGGGATTTGCAGAATCGATTTCACTCAGAATCCGAAACCGCCTCGCAGGCCATTCGACGACTCGGTCGGCTCACACAATGGCTCAACAACGCCACTCGCAATCAATTCTTCGCGCCGATTGCCTGGGCCTGTGGACTGTTTGTGTTGCTGACGTTTCTACTGGAACGCTGGCGTCTGAAGCATGGACGCGACGTAGCCGACTGGCTGGAAACCACCGCGTGCCTCGAAGCGTCGCTCTCGGTGGCAGGCTACTCGTTTGATCATCCGGACGATTGTCTGCCGGTGATCTCAGACACGCAGCCGGAACTGATTGCCGAACAACTGGGACATCCGTTGCTGAAAGAATCCGCCTGCGTACGAAACAGTGTATCGTTGACTGCCGAAAAGCCGTTGCTGCTGATCAGCGGTTCCAACATGTCGGGCAAAAGCACATTTCTGCGAAGCCTGGGCGCGAGTGTTGTCCTGACATTGTGCGGATCAGTCGTACGTGCGAAGAGTTTCCGCACATATCCGTTTCAGGTTGCCACCGCGATGCGGGTGAGCGACTCTTTGCAGGAAGGACGCTCGCTGTTTTTTACCGTCGTGCGGCGCCTGAAGACCGTGGTCGATCTGACCGAACAGCCACGGATCGTGCTGTTTCTGCTGGACGAAATCCTCAACGGAACAAACTCGCACGACCGTCGTCGCGGCGCAGAGGCCGTCATTCGATCTCTTGTCGCTCGTCATGCACTGGGCATTGTGACAACACACGATCTGGCTCTGACGCAGATCGCCGATTCGATGTCTGATCAGGCCGCCAACAAACATTTTGAGGACAAGATCACCGACGGACAGATGACATTCGACTACACACTCCGGGAAGGTGTCGTCGAACGCAGCAACGCCATTGCCCTGATGCGCATGCTGGGCCTGGATGTGTAAATCAGTCATCCGGAATCCATCCCAGACGCCCTATGCTCCCCATACGTCCTATACGACATCTAAGGAATATGCAATGCCCGTTGTTATCAGATCCGCAACGGCAGACGATGTCGCAGCGATCACGGAGTTCAATTGTCGATTGGCACTGGAAACGGAGGACAAGGCTCTGGATCGCGGCACGGTGGACGCGGGTGTGCGTCGCGGTCTGCAACTCGGTGACGAAGTGCAGTATTTCGTCGCGGAAGACGAATCCGGCGTCATCGGTCAGATCATGTTGACCCGCGAATGGAGCGACTGGCGTAACGGCTGGATGATCTGGCTCCAAAGCGTTTACGTGGCGTCAGAAAAACGCGGAGCAGGAGTCTTTCGATTACTGTTTCAACGCGCTGTCGAACTGACACGCCTGCGCTGCGATGCGGTTTGCGTACGGCTGTATGTCGAACACGAAAATGAAACCGCGATGGAAACCTATCGACGCCTCGGATTTCTGGACAGCGGATATCTGGTGATGGAAATGCCGCTGGAAACGTAATTCCTGTAGCTTGGACAATTATGTCCGAGATATTTGCCACGTATCGTCGCATTGTCGAACAGATGCCAAGGCACAACAACCGTCGCTTCGACAGCGTTTCACTCCAAACGACGGACAGGAATGTCCATCGTACATGACATGTTACTCATGCTTCCCATGCGCTGCGACCGGTTCTGACTGCAGCGTCGTCATGTATTCGACCAGATCCCGGATCTCCGCACGCGTCAGATTCTTTGCAATGTCCTGCGGCATCCCGGACTGACCGTTGGCTCGTTCATCAATGTCATCCTTCGCTACGGAAATCAGGGCACCGGTCGGCGTCATGAGCTGCACGACGGAATCGTCTTCACTCTTCAAAATACCCGAATGGATCCTGCCTTCCATCGTCACGATGATCGCCGTCTCAAAGCCCTTTGCGATTTTTGCGCTGGGATCGACCATTGCTTCCAGGAGATAGTTGCGATCTTTCTCTTTGCCGATCTTTGACAGATCGGGCCCGACCTCGCCGCCGCTGGCTGCTATCTTATGACATCTTCGACACGCCGCCGCACTGCGACCAAAGAACAGCGTTTTTCCGCGTTCGACGTCGCCACCTTCCAGACATTCATTCCACAAACCCAGCAGCGTCCCGCTTTGCTGCTGGCGCTGACGAAACTCAGCAACAGCCGCTTTGAGTTCTTCTGAACCTCGCACTTCCGCTGCCGTGATCAGATCCAATACCGCTCCCGCCGAAAACTGCTGTGACTTCAATTGATCAAAGGAATGCAGCAGAGCTGCCTGAGACTCTTCAGTCCGGATGGGACCCAGCAAGCGCAGTGCCGTCTGTCGGGCTTTCAGACTGCCGCTATCGAGCAATTCCTTCAGTTGAGGCACTGCGTTCTGCGGTTCACGCAGAGTCACGATTTCAACCGCTGCCAGGCGTACTGATTCGGACGGATCTTTGAGTCCGGACTGCAACACTTCTGGAACATCCGTCGATAGTTTCGACAGCGCACGAAACGCCGCCGTCCGTAGTGCGTCATCAAGGTTCGTGTCATGCATGATGGCCAGCAGCGCCGGGACCAGATCTTTAATTCCAAGTTCCGTGGCGATTTCCACGGCTTTTTGACGCAGCTCAGCCGATCCGGCCAGCATTCCCGGAAGATGAGGACTGACAGCTTGCTCCAGCCCCTGCACTTCGCGGGAGTGCAATGGACGCCAGCGGCCTGTGACAGTGTCGAGGTTTTGTGGCTTATTCCATGTTGCCAGCAATTCTGCGGCGACTGCTCTCACGGCCTCCGAGTAGCCTGCACCGGCTGCGATGTGTGCCACTGCGGAAGCATCATCGGCGAACCCGCGACGATACCTCGCATTCATGCTGCGTCGAAGCGTGTTGTCATCCAGGCCAGGCGTTCCCAGCAGATCAGCCAGAGCAAACTGCGCGGCCTCGATCGGTTCATCGTTGATCGCTCGCGCGGCCTCTGCGACAAGCGAAGAATCACCGTCGTTCAGGAACTGAGCGATAGCAGCATTGCCTTGGCGTCGCATCGCGAGCAGGACACCCAGTCGTCCCGGCGTGCCAGCGTAGTTCGCCAGATCATCCAGCAAGCCTGGATGTCGTTCCGCGAGTTTCACCAGCCCCATGGATGCCTGATGACGAACAACAGGATCGATGTTGTTGTTGCGATCCAGCAGAGTCAGCAGCGACTTTGCGTCGTCCGCTGTCCCAAGAGTTCCCACGGCGGTCGCCGCAAATCCCGCCAACCGCAAATCGTCGCGACTGGTGAGTTCCCTGCAGAGCGTTGCCAGGTCCTTTCTCATCTCGCCTTCCACGGCAGCGAAACTGTGGCGTGACACAAGATCAGTCATCACCTTGATCGCCTGTGTCTGAAGTTCCGCCGAGTATCCGTTCGACCGATCCGACAGCATCTTGAGGATCAAGCCGTTGACGGCGTTCGCATTTTCCGCCGACGCGAGGCCAGCCTGCCAGCAGCCCCACAGTCCATGCAATCGCGCAACGTCTGAGGCCGCTGTACGGAATATCGTCATCAACTCATCCAGCTCATTGCGTCGGACGAGTTCAAACTGCGCCTGCTGCCGGACGCGACGATCAGCGTGCGTCAATAATCTCACCAGATCCGGCACGTTGGATTTCGTAATGCCACCACCGAGCAAGGCAACCGAACCAGCAGCTTCAACATTCGCGGAATCAACTTGATGGGCAAAGCGATACAATCGACCTTTGCCTTCTCCGTTCCAGCCGTTCACCCAGTCGCTGACAACCATGCTCGCATCCGGTGCAAAATCCACATCCGTTGCCAGAATCGACCAGATGAACTGATGTGAATCGGCCAGTTCGAAGGTGGCACCCTTCGGCGTATTTGTAAAGCTGCGAATGCCGCTGTTGCCAGCCGTGCCGCGAAAATCGGCCATGAAGAAGTGACCTTGGTATCTGTCAGGCAGGCCGACACCCGGATAAAAAGTGAGTCCCGATGGACCATCGCCCAGGTTCGCAATCGGAGGCAACGTCGCCGCCGGTTGCACAGCGGACGTTTCCTCGTCGGCTCGATAAGGATACCAGATGCGTTCGCGATTCCACGGCCCACGATCATCCAGATACTGATAGTACATCCGCCATCCTGTATCGCCATCCTGCACTACATACACCCAGCGCGCCTGATCACCGCTGTCGGAATTGTTGTCTCCGGTGAAGAGATTGCCCTGGTCGTCGAACGCCAGCTCCTGAGGATTGCGAAGCCCATACGCGAAGACTTCCAGATGCGAACCGTCTGCGTCGCAGCGGAACACCGCACCGGTATCGACGCGTTTCAGGCGCGTGCCTTCTTTGGTGATAACGTTATAGCCGCGGTCTCCGATGCTGAAATAGATGCGACCGTCAGGGCCGACAACCAGACCGTGCATGTCGTGACCGCGAAAGGCGACACGCACACCATAGCCGTGATGCAGCGCTTGCGGATCATCCGAAACTCCGTCGCGGTCCGCGTCGGCAAAGCTCCAGAGATTCGGAATGCAGGTGTAGTAGATGCGTCCATTGAGTTCCAGAACTCCAGCACCGCTTCCCTCAACGAGATCACGGAAGCCGTCGGCGAACACCGTATCGCGATCATACGTGCCGTCGCCGTTCGTGTCCTGCAGCATCCTCAAGCGGTCGTGTTCCTTCGCCCACTTCTGCACGCCATCGCCCATGTACCTGCGAAACATCGCCGCACGTTCTTCGACCGATTCCAGTTGCAGGTCGTTTTCCAGCCAGTTCATGTGACTGCGATTGTCTTCGACGCCCAATTCCTGGCGAAACGTCTCACACACGATCACTCGCCCGTCATTCGTGATCGTGAACGACACAGGATTGGCGACCATCGGCTCCGCAGCCAGCAGTGAACCTTTGACACCCTCAGGAAGCACAAACCCATTCAATGCCAGTTCGGCATCCTTCGAAGCACCGGCGATGTTTGGCTGGTAGTCGTCCTGCGCCCGCGCGGTTGCACAGGCCACTACCATCAGGAACGCGACAGATCGGAAACTCAGGGGAGGTATCATCAATACGATCTCAACGGTTACGATTTTTTTGACTCTACTGGATTCTATACCCAGTGGAAAAACCGAGTTTGCAGCGTGAATTCAGGCCCAACGGGCCGGCGCTATGTCAGCCTGGGGCATCGCCCCAGGGAGAAGACACAACGAATTACTGAGCCCCAAAGGGGCGGCACTAATTCGAATATCAGGATAGGATCGCCCCGTTTGGGCTTTGGAAACATTGTTTCGAAATGAATCCTGGGGCGTTGCCCCAAGCTGACATAGGACCAGCCCATTGGGCCTGAAGACAGATCTTTAAGGTACTGGCCGATTGAAAATTTGACAAATCACCAGGCACTTTTCATCTGAGCCGCAGGCGTTGAGAACTTCCGGATAATCAATGCGAATGCCGCAAACGCGACGACGAGTGCCAGTTGCACGGCCATGAACCCAACCATTGCCAGCAGACGACCTTCCGTAAAGCCATACGAATGCAGTCCGGCCTTCAATTCATTCACGCCGAACCACGACCAGGCAGTGACGATATTCCCCACGACCGCCAGTACGGCCGTTCCGTAGTCTCGTACAAGCTTGCCCCAGCGGGCGTGCAGAATGATGGCATTCCACAGCACGATCATCATCGCACCGTTTTCCTTTGGATCCCAGCCCCAAAATCGACCCCAGGAATCATCCGCCCACAGGCCACCCAGCACCGTACCAACCAGACTGAAAAAGATGGCAAAGCAAACTACGCCATAAACCATCTTACCGAACAGCTTGAACTCATCGGTCGGCTTGTCCGTGGGATTGATTCCGGCCGCGCGGGGATTCAGTGCGGCCATCACGCAATAGGCGATTCCCATGCAGCCACCCACCAGCGTTGCGACATAACCCAGCGTGATGCACACGACATGCGTCGCCAGCCAGAACGTTGTATCGAGCACGGCCTGCATGACTCCCAGCGTGTCGCCTTCATCGAGCGCCAAATAGCTGGCGATCAACAGAGTTGCCGCACCGACGGAAGCTCCAATGAGATTACCGATCCCGCGCTTCAACAGGAGTTCAATAAAGAAGCTGCCAAGGACCACGCCCCAGCCGATGAAGATCGCAGACGAATACAGATTGGTGACGGGCGGTCGCCCTGAAATCCACATTCGCAAGATTAACGCCGCCGTGTGCAGCACAAATGCCAGCCCCAGCAGGAACAACGATGTATTTCGCAACACCGTACCGAAGCAGAGCCAACCGACGAATGACAACAAAATAATCGACACGTAAATACAACTCGCCAGGTAGAAGGGTTCGACAAAGTTAAACCACGCCTCCAGCTTCACCACTTTTGTACTCATATGAGGCACTGGACTGGCCTTCAGTGTCTCGCCATAGGTCTCGATGCCAGTATTGAAAGCCGCAAGATCGCCCTGTTCCCATCCCGTCAGGATATTCTTCACTGCCAGAGCATTCGTGTTGAAAGTGCTGAAATTCTCACCGCCCGGCATCAGGTGCCCGACGCGAGCCTGCAGATCGTCCCAGACAAGCTGAATGAGTTCTTCATTCATCGCCAATGATAAAACCTTGGGGTCATCAGCGCCAATTTTCTGCAGTCGCGTCCGGATCTGCAACAGCCGCTTATCATCGGGAGTGCGTTCCTGAATCGTCGAAAAGACGTCGAACATTTCGGCTGAAACTCGAGCCGCAGCAATCTCCCGCATTTTTTCATCAGGTACGGACGCGGCAATCTCTTCCGGTGTCTGATTGGGATCAGATGCGGCGATGATTTTCAGGATCTCCCGCAGAAAATCATTCTCAATACGCGCCGCTGCTGCCTTAGCCTGACCCTGCACATCGACATCGGACTCAGCCTTGGCGTTTGCCGGGTCTGCACCGTGAGCCGCACCGTCCTTCAGAATGCGATAACTACCTGTGATGGATTCAGTGACGAGTTCCACTGGCAGTTTTTCTTTGACATATTTCTTGAAGTCATCGACCGTGACGATGCCGTTTTCCGTCATGCGATCATTCAACTGACGCACCGAATTTCCCGCGATCATAGTTTCCCAGGACCGTGTCTCGTCCTTTGAGCCGGTCGGTACGGGACTCACCGGTGCCGTGCTGCCCAGCAGCCGAAGGACACGCCACGAATCGACATACGCACCGAGCAATCCATCGGAATCCCGCAGGATAAAGACCTGCGACAACTGATCCACGCGCCCCATCGTTTCGAACAACGCACCAACGCGGCGTTCGATCGAAGTCAGCGAATTCTCCTGGCCGTCTTGCTGCTTCTTGCGGCTGGCCTGAAGGATTGGCTCCATCGCTTTGAAATTCTTCTGAATTTCCACGAGAGAATAAGTCAGCCCGGCGCGTTTCTCCAGACCCAGCAAGGACAATAAACTGTCGTCTTCGATCTTGTAGATCCGGTGTCGTGCGGCAATGGCTGGACGCGTCATCACGTCCAGCAGCCACTGCACGGCTGGCATCCTGCGAACCATGACCGGTCGCATCCTCGCTTCAATTGCCTCTTCTCCGGATGCTGTCAGTTCACCAATTTTTGCAATCCATTCGGTATAGCTGCCATTGAAATCCTTGAGCTTGCTCAATCCGACTGTTGGCCATCCCTTCGCAATTGTCTGCAGGATTTTTTCGCGTCGTTCCGGGGAGGTCAGTTCTGCGGCATCCATCTCGCCTTCGAATGTGGACTTGTGCGACGCGGCCATAAGTTGCACCCGCGCCATCGAATCGATCGGCTGGGGTCGTCCGCTCCAGGCAACCGGCAACTGTGCGAACCCGTAGAGATTCATCGTGTCCGGGACGACTTTGGGAGGCATTGCCTTCCTGCCCAGCCACATCGCAAACACGAGCGTCACGAGGAGCGGAATTCCGATGCTCAGGATCAACGGCGTCGATGGTGTACCAGGATTCGATGCCGCAACCGCGGCAGGCCTGAATTCAGGTCGAGCCGGACCAAAACCCGGTCGCACTTCTGGGTAAGTTGCGTTCGACGGAACGGTGGCCAATTCCGGACTGCGCACTGCACGATCCAGAAACCTGAACAGCGTCTGACCAAACTGCGCAAACATGCCGAACATCGCAATCATGCAGGCGATATACGGCAGCATCCAGCCCTGATTGTTGACGACCGACAATGTCGTCATTTCCTTGCCGGCACCCAGATCCTGATGCCCCGTCTGATAAAACGTCTCGCCCTTGAATCGCAGCGGGTTATTCATCCAGACGGAAAACTCTTTGAACTTGTCACTTCCCGGTTCGGTGATCTGGATGACCGAGCGATAGTCACGCGGTGTTGATGTCCCAATGTAATTGGTGCGACTCACATCAATCAGCTTAACGGAATACGGTTGATAGCTTCGCTCAAACCGGAGATAGAACTGATATTCCCTGCCATCGACTGTCGCTGTTTCTGCCAGGGGCACGCCGCGAAGTTCGCTTGCGTTCTGCGACACCAACAGGGATTGAATGACTTTTTGCGAACCTTTTTCGAGCAGATCCACATAGACCGCACTCGTGTCGCTGGTTTCCTCCATTCCTGTGACTGCAGGCAATGGCTTTGCCACGGAAAACTTTCCAAGCCCGGATGGCAACCGCATTTCGTCATCGGGCCGCACGGCCCGCTGCGTGCTGTTGCGATAGAATCGCCGCACAGCCATGTCGAAAGGGAGCTGTGACAGTTCGATCACCTGGTCAGGGACAATGAGCCCACCGGGTCGATCAGTCTTTTTCGCGTCGTCGTTGGAACTCGAAGCATACGATGCGGCATCCTCCAGTCGCGATTCCGCGATCGCTACGACCTCATCTTTTTTGTCAGGCTTCTGCGAAATGATGGCCAGTTCGCGAACGCGAATATCCCGTACAAACGACGACGTTTCGCCTTCGATCAGAGACAGCATGTTTTCCTTTGCCTGAATTCCGACCTGCAGTTCGCTGATCATCAGCAACGCGACACCAAAGTGAATCACCGCGATCCCGCCACGCTTGTCGAACAGAAGATTTGAACCCAGCAGCAGCACCAAAGCGCAGGCACCGCCTTTCAGCAACTGCCACAGAATTCTCATGTTGGACAGATTCAATTGAGCGTCCTCACCGCCCCAATAAAAGGCGATGGCGACGGTCACTAACAGCACACCAATACTGGCCAGAAACCAGCGGGATAGCCCCATGGACGCCGACATCACTGCAGACGCCACTGCGGCAACGCCAGCCACCGCCAGTCCGCCCAGCATCAGCTTCCAGATGCTGTCTTCGGACAGAAGTGTGTTCTCACCAAACTCGACGCCCATCTGCATATTGCCCGTCACGACAACGGCATACGTTAGCAGCATCCCAATCGCAACCAACACGATTCCTGCTGTCAGTTTGAGACCTCGAGCCCGCACTTTGAACTTCAGCGAATGTGCCGCAGTCAGATTGATCAACATGATCAGCCCGATCGTCCATCCGCCAGGAAACGGCAGACTCTGAAATGCACCCAGTTTCGATGCGATCATCGCTCCAAAATCCTCAACCTCGTAATACTGCGAAAGACCGATGAACATCGAAGGTGGAAACAAATCCTGAACATCCACTTTCGCTACCCATGTGCGAAAATACTGTTCCATCACCTGCCAGACGTCGCGACGGCTTTGAGCCAGACTGCCGATGAACACGATCACCATCGACAGCGCAAACATCACGCAGGTCAGCTTGAGCGATCCAAGGACTTCAAGGACACTGACGACTGCAGTTTGCAGCGCGCTGTCCACAGATTCTGATTCTTCACGGCGTGATGAAAAGTCGCCAGGTAGTGTGGTCGATGACATATCAACAATCTCCGAGTTTTCTGAATCCGTTGTTCTATTCGATTTTCAGCGATTCGCAAAAACCGCGAAACGCATCCCGTTCTTTTTCAGCAGTCGCATTGCCGCCACGAAACTTGATAATCCAGAGCTTGTCTTCGTGCGGCACGATCATTCCGAGAATCGACTCTGTATCGTTTTTGAACTCACACCATTTCCCTGTCGCCCGCGGCAGCGTGACGTCTTCGACCGACTTCATGACTTCCGCTGCCGCCATTTCCGGAAGCTGCAATTGCCCGCGCCAACGGACGATTTGAGCTTCCAGACCGCTTGCCGCTGACAGACCGCTCACCGTGATTCGCGCTGGATCTTTTTTGGAACCGACGGTCCACGCAATCGCGCTGAACTGATCATTTTCGGCTTCAGTCCATTCCGCAGGAACCTTCCAGCGAAACGGAATCGGATCAAACTGATCGCGCAGCAGATCCGTCGACATCACTTTGTCAGACTCACGATCCACTTCGTAGTGAACGATGCCGGAATCACTGTTGCAGCCGACCTGAGTCAACAACAGCAGAACACAAAAAAAGTCAAAGCGAAACATGAAAACCCGGTAATTTGGCAGGAAAAAAAGGTGGGATGGCTCTGTCGCATGAGCATTGAAAATGGGTAGGGAACCAATAGTGCGGCACGCCCTTCGACCGATAGGCTCTCAGTTGCGGACCCATGTTTCAAAGCCGGTGATATGGTTGAGTCACGTATTCTACGCAACACATGGTTGAAATTCACGACGTTCGACCGATCTTCTCGATTCATCCGCCAACGCGGTGACAATCCCGGCACATGTCGAAGCGACGATCACTCACATGTGTCGTCACGTCAAATTTCTCGCCATTTTGACGCTCCCAAAGCGAGGCACCGGCGATTGCAGACAGATAGTGGGATTCCACAAACTGAGAACCTGCGGACTTTCGTTTCTGCAGTTCGTCTCGAAGATGCTGTGACAGGTCAGGCGTCATCCGGTGTCGGTGGGAGAATTCGGAATCCGCACTGGCGTCCTCGTCGTAAGTTGACACGACTGTTCCATCCGCCGGAATTGACGAAGACCGACCTGCCGGGGAGTGACCGAAACGCGACCAGACGGAAGGCAGCCCGTTACCAATCGCCATTCCGACCAGCAAGGCCGCCACAAATCCACTGATCGTGCCTGAAATCACTCTTCGGCGAATTCGAGTCAGGGCATTCTTCAGCGGTGCATTCACCTCGGCTTCATGCCTTCCGAAGACAGATTCGCGCGCGGCAACATTGCCCGAACTTTGAAAACACGACAATACACGCTGATCCAGTGTGTCGCCAGGTTCACGCAATGTGAGTTCCCGAACTCGCTTTTCCAATTCACTCATGGGTCGCGCCTCAGTCTTTCTTCCAGCGTCATCAGCGTTCTTCGATACCGCGTGGCTACGGTCGCCGCCGGAGTGTTAAGTACGCTGCCAATTTCGTCGAACGTAAGTTCACCAAAAATCTTCATCACCATGATTTCACGAGTACTTTCGTCGAGCAAATCAATTTCCCGGCTCAGTCGCTCCGCAAGTTCGTCGTTGGCTGCGTCGGCGGCCAACGGGCTCGATATCGTGGCTACGACAAACAGGGTTTCAGCCACGATTCGCTCGCGCTTTACGCGACGGCAACAATCCACGGCCGCATTCCGCACTGCCGCAAATACATACGCCGCCAATCGACCGGAAGGCGGTTTCTGCATCCCGCACAGCCGCACGAACGCCTCATGCACGGCATCTTCCGCCAGCCCTGCACATCCTGTGATTGTCAGAGCCAGCGCAAACAATGCCTGCCGATGCTGGCGATAAACCTGTTCCAGTTCGGCCCGCAAATGTGCATCCTGAGTACAGAACGACAATGATCTCGTTTCACTTCATTCCACACACTACACGCTCGACAACGACTTAACTATTCAGGAATCTTCCAGGATTCTGGAGAAAGCCGGAAATTCAGAAACGCCGCTGATTCCGGAGGCGTCACGCAACGCTTCGAAAAGAAGATCGAAGAGTCACTGACGCGCATGTAGTGAGAAAAACCACCCAGAAAACCCGGAAAACACTGTTTTTTAATCGAACTGGGGAAGTCGGGTTAGCCTGGCAGCTCACGGTCCAGGTGTATCTGAACAGACTCCTACGGAGTGTGCTTTACCGGGATGGAAATCTGCACGTCGTCGCGGGTGAGCTTGACGCTTTGAGTAGATCGAGATTCCTCGGGCGTACGAGCGTGGCGGATAATTTCGAGAATGGCGGTCCCTGCTACAGCTTTGCCAAGCACGAAGCGGATGGTGGCTTTGTATTCGCCGTCTGCTGTGACGCGACAGACGTACTGTTCGTACCGTTTGGCGTTTCCGTCCGTTGCCGATCCCGGGTCGTCGTGCGCGAAGCGGCCACCGCCCGTTGTGAATCGGTTCCTGAAACTGCACTGCTCACCGATCGGTTCGGTCACGAGCAGATCAAGATCGGCCGAACCCACCCATCGCAGAACGAGCATCAGGTCGATGGCGGAAGCTTCGCGGAGGTGAGAGCGGAACTGTTCTGCCTGCGGCGAATCTCCGGCCTTTTCCAACTCTGTGGCGATCTCTGTGATCACTTTGTTCGCTTCATCGTGCAACGCAGCGGAATCGTCGGTCCAGACGTGTTGCAGGATTCCGCACCGAGCCCACACTCGATGCTCAGGCTTCTTTGACTTGTCTGCGACGCTGCGGGCCATGAGCCAGGATTGTGGCACGTTTGGATTGAGTTCCGTGGCTTCCCGGCAGATTCGCATGGCTTCGTCCCAGGCTTCGAGCCGAGAGAGAAGTGAGACAGCGATCAACAGTTCAGGGATGTCGGCGTTGGCGAAGTCGATTCGCGATTCCAGCACGCGGGCAATCTCCTTGGCCGGACGTTTCGCGAGTTTCATCTCCATCGCCAGCACATCGTACATCCACGCCGCAGCAAGATCATTGCGGATCGCACTTTGAATCGCTTCGACCGCGATGTCGTACTTGCCGCGTTCATTCAGAATTGAGACCGCGTCTGCCACAACAGCCGAATCTACGGGTTGACGTGTCAGAATTTCGTCCCAGACTCTTGCAATCGGTCGTACATCGGCAAGGGCGAAGTCGACGAGTTTCCGAGCCTTTGCGGATTGCTCAGCAGGTTTCAGATTGGGTTTCTGGAGTTTTTCATCGTGCGGTTCCGCGACCGTCAGAGCGCAGAGAATGCCAGGCATCAGACTGGAATAAAAAGAAACGGGTGTACAGATCGCTGTTAAGCAGATCGGCACACCCGAGAAAGGTTTAATTGAATCAGCGGACGAAATCTGTGGTGCTATTTCGTTGCTGGTTTTTTTTTAACATTGTTCAGCGATTGATTCGAAATTCCACCGCTGGCTTTGACAGCTGGATCTTGCAGGTTTTCCGGAGGCAGACTGAATCCTCCGCCACCACCGCCAAATCCACCACCGCCCATTCCACCACCGCCCATTCCACCACCGCCCATTCCACCGCCCATTCCACCACCGCCCATTCCACCACCGCCCTGACCGCCGCCGCCGCCGCCCAGTCCACCTAACTGCACAGGTGGAATAACAAGATCGCCGACCTGATACACGCGAGTCCCCAGGTTTTCGTCTGCTTCCGCAAAGGCTTTCGTTGTGATGAACATCACTTCGTTGCGTATCATATACGTCAACTCAGGATCCGTCTGGCTGAGGATAATTGCGAGAGCGTTTCGCAAAGTGATGCCATCCAACTCGATGTCTTTGATGGTCACGTCCTGCAACGTGATCGCGTCTACTTCCAGCGCGCCGACGTCTGGCAGAATCGTCATGCGATTATCTGCACCAGCTCCGCCAGCAGCACCGTACGTTGTCGTAAAGTGTGTACTGATCTGTTCCAGAATATCGGTGAGTGGGTTCTCGCCAGGGAAACTCAAGGCCTTGACGGGTTCGTCCAACATTCGTTCCAGCCAGAGTTCCGCCGGTTTTTGAGTACGCAGCGAGATGGATTCATACTTTTTCTTCCGGCTGAGTGTCAGCGCACGCCAGACATCCGCCGGTGGGTAGATTACCGGTGGTTCATCCGGGAACGGAACAGCTGACAAATCCACCTGATACAAAGCTTCCAGGAAGCGGTCCTGTCGCAGATACCTGAGGTGATACACTTTGCTCAACTGATCTTTTGCAACAGCCATCATGAATGCCTGCGTGGCAGCGCCGTTTCCAGGTTTCATGTCCAGGGCTGTTCTCGCGACGACTCGTGCGTCCAGGTAGGCAACTGTATCGCCATGTGCGCCACGGTCAAGCAGACCGCGAACCTGACTGATCAAAGTCTGCAATCGTTCCTCTTCCAGCTGCATTTCAGTGACCACACGGCGCTCTGCTTCCAGCACCGCACGCGATTCACTCTCGACACGGCGATCAATGGCATTTTTTTCCATGTGAGACTGCACAAAGCTGATGGCCGCAATCACCCGACGTTCCAGCTCATCGCGCTTCTCTGGTGCGAGCTCCGGCGCTGAACGCACGGTCTCAAGGATATCCTTCAGGCGAGTCAGCGAATAATCCGGCTGTTCTGCGGCAATGTCTTTTGCTTCCTTGATCGCCGCTGCAGTCATCTGAACCAACTTTTCGGTGCTAATCTGAATCTCTTCTTCCGCCTTGTCCAGCAGTCCACTGTCACCCGCTTGCGTAGGCCCCAGGACGTCATCGCCGGATGCAGCGTTCTGCTGTGCCGGAGCCGCCGGGTCAGCGAGTTCATCCAACAGTGCCGTCAGCCGAACATCGCCACCGGCAAGTTTGCCGGCACGTTTTGCAATGTCGATCGCACGTGCTTTTTCACCGTTGTCGGCAAGTTGACGCGCTGTCAGGATCGCACGATTCACTGAGACCGCAAGTTCAGCAGACACTGACTGCAGACCTTCGATCCCGACGACGGGTGCATTCAGTCCCTGCGAGGCAGCAGCACGTTCGAACAGAATCCGGACTTCGTTACCGGATGCATTCCCCGTTGTCGTGGCCGTCCACGTGACGGCATCACCATTGGCATCGCGAGCCGTCAACAACAACTCGTGGGCCGGAGCCCCTTTTCCGAAGACAACCGTGTGTCGATCAGAACGCAATGCGACGTTTGCTGGACAGGCCAGTGAAAGGGAGACATCATTTGACGCAAGGTTGCTGACGAATTCCGGTGCGATCGAAATGGCATCGGACAACTGTTGAGCCGCGACGCGGGCAGCATGCTGCGCAGGATGCTGACTTGTTCCACCGGTCTGATTGGCCAGAATGCCTGAGAGTTCCGTATCAACTTTTGGTCCCAGCAAAACGGCATGAAACGAAACTTCCGCGTCGTTCATGCTCTTCACAATCTGTGATAGATCGTGGGAACTCAGAAGGTTTGCAGAGCTGACACCGTCGCCGATGTACAGCAACGATGCTGGCAGTTCTGTGTCCGCAAGTGCCACGGCTTTCTGCAGCGATGCGGCAAGATCTGTCGCTCCCATCGGAGTGCGGTCAGACAATTTCTGAATCGCCGCAGCAAATTCGGTCGATCCCGGTGCGACGAAATCTTTTGAGAGGGCTTCGAATGTGGAATCCACCGCAGCGACCAGGACCTGATGATCCTGAGGCAGGACGCTGGCCAGTGAGTTTAACACCAGCAGACTGTTGTCGCGAAATGTTCCGGTTTGGCTGGCAGACGTATCTACCAGGACGATGTGTCGCTTGATTGCCTGCGGCGGACGCAGCGATTTGATCGCTACCGCAAAGTGACTGTCCGCACGATCAACGGTGCGAAAGACCAAGCCATCCGGTTCTGCCTGCCGTGGTTCTGAATCCGCCATCACGGCATGACACAAAGCAGACAGTCCAAGACCGAGTGAACAAAAAGAACCAGCCAGATGCCGCATAAAAACTCCCCTTCAGGTTCTACACTGCGAACCATTTGTCGAACACATTCTGCACCCCACTCGTTGCGCAAATTGCTCCACGCCGAGTAGTCTACAGTCGTTCTCGGATAACGCGAAAAGGAAATCCCTGTAAAATCTTGCAGAACTTGAGAGCCGCCGTCAAGTTACCGAGAGTTGTCGTTGAAGCCGCTGAACCCCTCAAAATCAGACACCCAAAATTGCGAGTTGCAGGCCCGATTGTCCGGCTCTCCGTTGTTGATTAACGAACAATCTCCCGCATCGTCCGGGCAGATTGCATCAATTTTTCCGAATATTCCGTCGATATTATTTTTGGGGCAGCTGACGAAACGTTGATATTCTGACAAAAACCGGCTGCCGACAGGGCGGGGTGCTTCATGGGGCGGCATGCCGGTGATTATCTGCTGGGATCCTTGTTCCTCGCCGTCGCGATGCTTTTGGCGTTGACGCGGGCGAAGTCGGAATCCGTACTTCCACATCCGGGCGAACGAGGCGGCGGCGGTCAGTCGCTCGATGCGCACCACTGGAAGAAAGATACAGAACGTCACCGACTGGCGACAACCGCAAATGAATCCCGGCAGCCCGCGCATGCAATCCTGAAAGGTCTTTCGCGCGGCACACGCATCGTGGTCGGGAGTCTGGACGTGTCCGGGGGGCGTCATGGGCTTTCGGTGACAGTGTGCATCAATGATCCAGTCGGCTTCCATAAACCAGTGCGGATCGAATCGTTGCCAGTGACGCGCTGTGCCGTCAGTGAGATTCGCCAATTGCAAAATCAGAAAAGCCAGGCGACCCGAATACGTGTGGGCGTGGAAACTCAGACACGACCTCCCGTCGGTGTTGTTTGCGACCACGGTTCAATCAATTCGCCTCCTCGCGTTTTTCTCACGCCGCATTTTATTGACACCGGAACTGTGCATGAACCTGCGGAATGTCGGTTGATTGCCGACAGTCCGCGCGTCCGCATCTATGCTGATCAACGTCTGGTGCAATCCAGAGATGCAGGCCAAATCGCAGCCTGGTCAGTACGTCTGACGTCGGCTGCCGAATCTCGGGCTCTTCCGATTGTGGATGCATGGGTCGGAGCGATCCGTGATGTGGACCACGATCAGAAATTGTCCATCGTCGTCACTGATCTTGATCGTCGTGGAGTTCATGCGTCCGACCGTTCTCCGATCCATGGCTGCATACGTGAGAGTGACTTCAGGAGTGATTCAGACTTCTGCGGCGATATCGTCTACATTGACCCGACTATTTTCGAGCTATCGACCGACGAACTGTCGGCATTGTTGACGCATGAAACAACCCATGCAGCGGTCTGCTCAATTGAGCCCGACGATTCAAATGGCGCTGCTGATACAGCAAACTCCTGCCACGCATCCTCCGGGTCACAGGTTCCGGCGTGGCTCAATGAGGCGGTCGCCCATTTCGTGGAATTGAAATGCAGCGGTGAAGACGGTTGTGTCGCAGACGTGTCTCAGAACTTCCAACGCAGAATGGATGATTTTTTTGAGAATCCGGCGGGCAGTCCGATCGTGGCGGCTGAGAATGTTCTGAATCTGGAGGAACGTCGTGGCGGAAGCCGCGGAGCCGCGACGTTGTTTCTGGCACCCTGGCTGTCAAACAGGGAGACGCTGCAGCAATTCGTGCAGTCGCAAACGACATTTGATTGCCGCATCGAAAATCTTGCACATCAACCATTCGCCGACGTGTTTCGGGAATGGACGCTGTCGCTGGCATCTCGGTGCATCCCGCCAACATCGCCAGCATTGATGTACGCGACGCCGCACAACCACGTGTCACTGCGTTTTGACCGACTCCCGGCAGCTGGCAATCGAGCACAATTCTCGTTGCTCGGCACCGCCTTCCGGTGCTTCGAATGTTCAGAGGACATCGAGTCGCTCGTGATCGAATCCGATGACACCGCCAAACTTCAGATTTCGATCATTGAGCCCGATACCCGCGTCACTATACTTCCTCACTTCCTGGCTGAATCGCAGCTTCAAGCGTCGAGGATCACGCAGGTTTTGTCAGGGTTTATCCGCCATGCCACGTTTCAATGATAACTCCCACAACGAATTCCATGATGACGACGACGTCTATCAGGAATTCGATGAATCGTGCGACGATGACGAAGAACCGACAAGATTGTGTTCCAGTTGCGGCTTCGAAATGCTGGAAATCGTCTACCAATGCCCGCGCTGCGGTGAAATCCCGTCCCGCGAGTTCCAAAAATCCTCATCCCAACCGCGATGGGTCATCTTCACCGCCCTGATGCTGCTTGGCGTACTTCTTTGGTGGATTCTGAATCACTGATTTGAATGTATTACCGCCGAACGACTGTTTGCGACGGCGAAGCTCCTGCTGAATCATGGTCCGGCTCCGAATTCTGACGAATCCCGCCACACCTCAAATCTGCCCGCGCGGAGTATAGGTCGTGAGTGAAAGTGACTCGGAATATGATGCGTGCTATCATCAACTTCATGAATCGGCCTTCCCGGTACGTGAAAATTGCTGAACGGTCTGACGAAGACAACACAACCACGCTGCAGCGAATCCTGATGTTGCTGGTGTGCGTGTTGATCTGCAAAATTGTCGTGGGAGTATTGTTAAATTATCGCGATTTCATGCCGCCAGATTTTGAATCCGATTTTCTGCAGGGGCGAGCACATTACTTCTTTGGCAGCTACCAATGGGCGTTCTATGCGCACATTACGTCCGGTCCCTGCTCGCTGATATTGGGAATGATTTTGATCAGCGAACAATTTCGCCGGAAGGTCCCAACGTGGCATCGGTATCTGGGGCGGATTCAGGTGGCGTGCGTCCTGCTGTTGGTGGCTCCCAGCGGCCTGTGGATGGCATTTTATGCTGAGACCGGTGCCATCGCGGGCGCAGGGTTTGCGGCACTGGCGGTGGCCACTGGGATGTGTGTTGCGCTGGGCTGGAGATCAGCCATGAAGCGGCGATTTGCTGCACATCAATGCTGGATGCTGCGTTGCTTTGTGCTGTTGTGCTCAGCGGTGGTGCTCAGGCTGATCGGTGGGGTGTCGACGTTCGCCGGAGTCGAAGCTGCGTGGGTCTATCCGCTTGCGGCATGGACATGCTGGTTGGTCCCGCTGACGGCGTACGAGTTGAATCGCTGCCTGTGGCGACGATTGGAAGCTTAAAACTCCCCGACGCGGTCATTGCCGGCAATGGAGATCAGTGCGCGAAGCTGCTCCGAAGGCATGTGATCGGAGAAAAATTGAACATGGCCATTCGCCAGGGCCGCGTTGAATCCACCAGGGTGAGTGAGTTTGTCGTCGTTTCCGAAATTCAGCACCATTTCTTCACTGGCATCCTGCGGAGCCATCCAGTGGACGGCATGTTCATGAGCCACTTCGATCAGCATCAGTGTTTCTGTGGTGCGGTCAGTCATCTCGGAGAACGCTCTGGGTGCGGTGGGATGAAAGCAGGCGTTTGTGCCAACATTGCCAAGGTAACTGGTGAAGCCTGGCGGCAGCGTCGCGCCGGGGCAGCGATAGACGTCCGGAACGGTCTTGAGTGCCTCCGCATTTGCCGGATCATCCCATGGTTTTGTAAGGTCGATCGTTTTGAAGAGATGCTGTTGTTCGACAAATGGCAGGATCAACGTCCGCCAACTGTGCAGTGGTCTGCCGTCCGCATCGACGGTGTATGCGGGGGGCAAGGCATCGTAAATGTCGGCATAGTTGTGCAGTGCCAACGCGATCTGCTTGAGGTTGTTCTTGCATTGCGTGCGGCGCCGAACTTCTCCGCCTCCCCGCGTGACGGGAGGAATCAGGAGAGCGGCCAGGATAAAGACGATGGCGAGACCCAAAAGCACTCTGAGAAATGTGACTCTTGGCCGCTTCCACAGCACCGCCGTGTCGCTCACAGGCTCCGGACTTGCATAAGGATTATCGGTCATTGGACGGTCTCCGGAGTCACGGTGCTGAATCGTACATTCCTCGCGTCAAGCGGCGTTTGCGGACTCAGTCTACGCAGAGTGGACGTTGCGAACAATCATAGGCCGTGTTCTTGCGGGGCTGGCGAGTTTGTGAATCCGTATTCGTCGTATTCGTAGGGTGGGACAAGCGCAGCGCCGGCCCACCAGATCAGAGGACGATGGTGGGCCGGCGCTGCGCTTGTCCCACCCTACAAGTATCAGAAGTTCACAATGAGTTTCACGGTCGGGGCACTGTTTGGGTTTCGATGAAATCGTGGATTCCTTCGAGTCCGCCTTCGCGGCCGAAGCCGGAATGTTTCATGCCGCCGAAGGGTGCTTCCGCGGTCGGGCCGGAACCCGTGTTGTGGCCAACATGGCCGAAGCTGAGGCGCGGGATGACTCGGGCAGCCCGTTCGTCGCTGGCGGTGAAGACGTAGGCAGCGAGTCCGTATTCGGTGCGGTTTGCCGCTTCGATGACTTCGGCTTCTGACTGGAATTCGATGATGGGTGCCAGTGGGCCGAAAGTTTCGTCATTCACGCATTCCATCTGGGCCGTGATACCACGCAGGACAGTGGGCGGGAAGAAGCAGCCTTGGTTCGGTTGCGGTTCGATCGGTACGGCACCAGCGACTCGCACTGCGCCTTGGGAGATCGCGTCATCGACGTGACGTTTCACTTTGTCGAAGGCTTTGCGATCGATCAGCGGGCCCATCGTGATGCCGGCCTCCATGCCGTTGCCCACTTTGATCGCGTTAACGCATGCCGCCAGTTTTTCTGAAAACGTATCCGCGATGCCTTGCTGCACGTACACTCGATTGGCACACACACACGTCTGACCGGCTCCGCGAAACTTGTTGGCCATCAGTTGATCGACGGCGTGGTCCACATCGGCGTCGTCAAATACGATGAACGGTGCGTTGCCGCCGAGTTCCAGAGCCAGACGTTTGAGGTGCGGCGCGGTTTTCGCGATAAGTTTCTTACCGACGGACGTCGATCCCGTGAAACTGATGACTCGGACCGCCGGGTGTTCGCACAGCGCATCACTGATTTCGCCCGCAGGACCCAACACCAGATTTGCCTTACCCGGTGGCAATCCGATTTGTTCGATCAATGAAAACAAAGCGATCATCGACAGTGGCGTTTTTGACGATGGCTTAATCACGCAACAGCAATCGGCCACGAGGGCGGCGGAAAACTTTTTCGCCAGCATCGCGAGCGGAAAATTCCACGGTGTGATCAGAGCCGCTACGCCGGCGGGTCGGTAGTAAACCGTCCATGTGTGGTTGCGAGGTCGCTCCGACAGCTGTTTCGGCTGCAGATGATCGACGCAGCCAGCGTAGTAGCGAAAAAAACTGGCGGCGTAGTCCACTTCGGCCTGTGCTTCGGCAAGCGGTTTTCCGTGTTCGTGCGTGATAATCCGACCGAGTTCGTCCCGATGCTGTGTCATCAGATCGGCCAGACGACTCAGCCATTTCCTTCGCTGTTCAATCGAAGCGGGCGTCTTCAGCGTACGGGCAGCCGCATCGACGGCGCGATTGGTTTCATCACGACCCATGACAGGCACGATCGCGATTGTTTCACCAGTCGCAGGATTGATGACGGGCACCGTGCGGTCGGCATCTGCCGGACACCAGTTTCCATCGATGTAGCCATTCATTGATTTCAGCAGAGCGGATCGAATCATTTCGGGTTCTTTCTTCGAAACACGTACGCAGATTTCGCTGAAATCTGCTGTGCCGAATTCGGCGAAGTCGGCCTACATTGAGTCAGGCTCAAAATGGTGCGTTGCCCTTTAACATCTGTTGCAGTGCTTCATCTCCGGTCATGCCAACGGTGATCCCCATCTGTTTCGCAGCGTCACTCACTTCGACGATGCGAGCGGTCAGCAGATCCTCGGGTTCAAACAGAGGATGTTCAGGCGTGCCGCGTGCGATGCCGATCGCCATGCCGAAGCGAGTCGCGACGGAGCAGTCGTAGAGGCCACAACCAATGATACCGCGATCTGTGTGAATCGCACAGTACTGACCGCCGGGCCAGCGGTAACTGCATCCCAGTACCTCCCCATGAGGAGTTTTCATAATGCGTTGCGCTGTGACCAGATTTTCGACACTCATATTGTTGCCTCCCAGAGGGACGCCGCTGAATTCGCAGGAATCAAGACGATGCATTCCGTCCATCGCAGTGCGTCATCACGATGTGAAACGGCCGCCGAGAGTGTACCGACAGGCGACCGCGAGTCCATCGACCTCGCAGCGGCGTGAAGTTTGACGTGGCAACGTCCACGGCTGGTCAGTTTGTAAGTTCGTAGGGTGGGACCCGCGGAGCGCCGGCCCACCACATCACACAAATGGTGGGCCGGCGCTGTCGCTTGTTCCACCAGATCGGACCAATGGTGGGCCGGCGCTGTCGCTTGTCCCACCCTACGTATTGAGTACGATTCGTCTGTGCGCTGCCGTACTTTGAGTTCATTGAGGACTTTGTGATGCCGGTTGAAAATCATTTTCAGCATCAACAGTATCCCACCGAGCCGGTCACGACTCCAGTTCTGCAAAGACTGAATGTGGATGAAGCCGACGGGACGGATTTTTCGAAGCTCCACACGGCACTCAGGATCGGGCGCGTGGTCCTGGTTCACGGGACATTCATGGGCGACGATCCGTTGGGAATTGCCGACGCTCTGAAGTCTGTCGCGGAATCCGTGCCCTGGCTGGCTGGGCAACTCAATCGGCTGGCCGAAGCGTCTAAGGAAAAGACGCGCCCCTTCACGGCAGCTGTGACAGGCGACGTGGGCAACTACCAAGAGCCCTTTCGAAAGCGGTTTCAGGAACTCGTGGGCGATGACCCGCAGGTCGAACTTCTGAGTCCGACGTGGTCCGGACAGAACAATCATCTCGCGCGGGCCGACCTGGCTGTGCGACTGCTGCATCAGTTGCTCGTACGTCCGCTGTTGCCGGATCAAAATGCGTTGCTGTGGGGACATTCTCATGCCGGAAATGCGTTCGCGTTATTGTCCAATCTGTTGGCGAATCACAAGCCGAGCGTAGCGAAGTTTTTCGATGCGGCAGGTCAGGACGGTGTGGCTCACTGGGATCTGGTCCGGAAAAATCTGGAATCAGCGTCGTCACCACATCCTCTGGCCGGTCGAGTCCTCATTGCTTGTTTTGGCACGCCTGTGCGTTACGGTTGGGACACCGGTGGCTGTGCAAAAATTGTGCATGTGTCGTTTCATCGTCCGCATGATGAGACGAATCCGATCATGACGAAGCCGCTCTTTCCGCCGCAGCAAATACCAGACGTGACGAGTGCCAGATGGGGCGACTGGGTCCAGGCGTTTGCGATTGCCGGGACCGACGTGTCGTCCATGCCGACGCGGATCATTAACCAGAGTCTGACGGCCATTCTGGAAGCCAATTTGCCGGAGCTTCAGCACAGTCTGGACACGCGATTCATTTCACCAAAGCGAATCCGTGATGCCTGTGTTCGCTGGAAAACTGGCACTCGGTGTCATAGCGACGGAATGAATCTGCTCGTCGATTACAAAT
>CAMAVB010000069.1 GCA_945861465.1 Candidatus Kuenenia stuttgartensis | reverse complement strand
TGGGCCAGCGTGGCGGATCGGGATCGGGTTCGATCGCTGCAGCTCCTTCTGTCGGCGATTGCACTGGCGGAGAAAGAAGACAATGCCACGGCAGCTGAACGTGCTGATTTATGGCAGACGCTTGGAAATCAGATCAGCAGTGCTCGTCATGGTGAAGCGTGGAAACTTCAGGATCTCACGGATTTGCAGATACTCCCGGATTTTGAAATTTCCGAGGGCAGAGGGTTTGGATACGGACGCGGCGGCTGGGGGGCACCAAGCAAGGGTGCTCCGGTGGATAAAGATGGCAATCCCGTTTTTCACCATAAGCCGGAATCGTGGGACACAGCAAAGTCTGACGGCGAACGCTGGCGCTGGGCTATGGCTCAGGTCGTGCAGCATGTCGCCGATCGCCGCAGCGAGACAGATCTGGAGTGGGCCGGGTTTCTGCAGTCGCAGTTTGGCGTCGGGGCATCGGCAGTCGGCGGACCTCCCGTCATTCAGGAGGCAGCAGCTGGCGACGAAGCCGGACGTGAAAAGCCAACGCCGTCCGGTGAATGGGCGGCGCATGAGTTGGCCGATACCGAGACGATCGCGAAGCTGACGACCGGCGTAAAGCGGTTCGCACTGGCGGATGAGTTCAATCACATCACCATTCTGAAGGCCGTCATTGCGCGTGGTGACGGGACAAAACGCCAGGCTCTGGAATCGCTGATTGGCGAACGCATGAATCGGCATCAGTATTCGCAGGCTGCCGAACTGCTGCGCGAGATGCTCAAACTGGCGACCGACAAGGATGACAGGCAGGGTGTTCAAGCCCGGATCGATCAGATCGTCAAGAATTGGATTCAGATTGAAAGCACGTCAGTGCAGCCCGCCGGAAAAGGCGCGACATTCGACATCCGATATCGCAACGGCAGCAAGGCCACGTTTGAAGCTCGCCCGATTAAGATCGACGAGCTGCTGACTGACGTCCGCAAGTACATCGAAAGCAAACCGCAGCAACTGGACGGCGTGAAGCTGCAGATCGACAACATCGGCTGGATGCTGATTCGCAACGATGAGGCGAAGTACCTTGAAAAGTCTGTCGCGAAGTGGGAACTGGATCTGAAGGCTCCGGAAAATCACTTCGACGCCATGACAACCGTGACGACGCCCTTGCAGAAAGCCGCAGCCTACTGGGTCACGGCGAAGATGAAGGATGGCAACGAGGCTCGCATCGTGCTGTGGGTGGCTGATACTGCGATCAGCCGCAAGCGTGTGGAAGACGGCACCCTGTACTACGTCGCTGATGCGGTCACCGGTGCGCCGATCGCTCGCGCGGACCTGGAGTTCTTCGGGTGGCGGCAGGAATATCGCCAGAATCGCAACTACGAAATTTTTACCAACCGCTTTGCTGGCCGAACAGATGCCGATGGCCTGAGCACGCCCGATCCGAAAGATCTGATTCCGCAGAATCAATGGGTTGTGATTGCTCGTACGAAAGATGGACGTCTGGCCTACGACGGCTTTATGGGCGTCTGGAATCCAGAAAAGCTTCAGCCGCTCGATTACAGCCCGCTGAAGGTTTATTCGATTACGGACCGCCCGGTATATCGACCGGGACATACTGTCAAGTATCGCCTGTGGACTCGCAAGCCTCGCTTTGATGCGGACGACAACAGCTATGCAGACAAACAATGTTGGGTGCAGATTCGCAATCCTAAGGGCGATGTCGTCTTGGAGGTCGAAGCGAAAACGGACCGCTGGGCGGGCGTCGATGACGAGTGGACCATTCCGACGGACGGAACGCTTGGGACGTACATGATCGGGATTGCGGAAGAAGTGATGGTGTCCGTCACTGTTGAAGAAAACGGCGTGGCGAAAATAGTCACGAAGCCTCAGCGTAACATGATCGGCAACGGCTCGTTTGTCGTCGAAGAATATCGCAAGCCTGAGTACGAAGTGAAAATCGAAGCTCCCGACAAACCGGTGAAGCTGGGTGAAAAGATTCAGGCGAAGATCATCGCCAAATACTACTTCGGAGCCCCGGTGACCGAGGCAAAAGTGCATTACAAGGTCGAACGCACCAAAAAAGACAGCCGCTGGTATCCGATCGCGCGCTGGGACTGGTTGTACTCGCCGGGCTACTGGTGGTTCGCTCCTGAATATCAGTGGTATCCCGGTTTCAATCGCTGGGGCTGCATGCCGCCGATTCGACCATGGTGGAACTGGAGTCCTGATCCACCGGAAGTTGTCGTCGAAGGCGATGCCGAAATCGGCGAAGACGGCACGTTCCTTGTCGATATCGATACGGCGACCGCCCTGGCCAGCCACAGCGACAGCGATCACAATTACAACATCACGGCAGAAGTCGTCGATAAGTCTCGGCGCACGATTATTGGCAACGGCAGTGTGCTGGTGGCTCGTGATCCGTTCAAGGTCTTCACTTGGACTGATCGGGGCCACTATCAAACGGGCGACACGGTCAACGTGGGCTTTCAGGCTCGTACGCCGGATGACAAACCCGTTAAAGGCAGCGGCAAGGCGACGTTGTTTTCCGTGAAGTACGAAGGTGATAAGCCTGTCGAGCAGGAAGTGCAGTCATGGGATGTCACGACGCAGGAAGACGGCTCGGGCACTCTGAAGATGACCGTTCCCGCTGCGGGCCAGTTCCGCATCAGCGTGAAGATTTCGGACAGTGAAGGCCACGAGATGGAAGGCGGCTACGTTCTGTTCGTCCGAGGCCCGGCAGACAACGGCGGCGGTTACCGCTTCAATGATCTGGAACTGATCACGGAGAAGCAGGAATACCAGCCGGGCGAAAAGGTCCAACTGCAGATCAACACGAACAAGCCGGACAGCACCGTCCTGCTGTTTGTGCGACCGATGAATGGACTGTGCTCGAAGCCGATCGTGCTACGCATGAAGGGTAAGAGCACCGTGCATGAGATTTCAATCGAACGCACAGACATGCCGAACATCTTTATCGAAGCGGTGACAATCGCCGACGGCAAGGTTCACAGTGAAATGCGCGAAATCGTGGTTCCTCCGGAGCAGCGGATTGCGAATGTCGAAGTGCTTCCGTCAGCCAATCGATATCGTCCGGGCGAAGCAGCGACCGTGAAGCTGAAGCTGACGGATCTGAATGGAAATCCATTCGTCGGCAACACGGTACTGTCGGTGTACGACGCAAGTCTGGAGTACATCGCAGCCAGCAGCATCCCTGAAATCCGCAGCTTCTTCTGGAACGTGCGTCGTCAGCATCATTCGAGTATCCAGTCAACGCTGCAACGTGGTTCCGGCCCGGTGTATCGAGATAACGAGATCACGATGCAGCTGCTGTTCGGGAACGATCCGTCGATGGGTGGCGGCGGTGGCTACGGCGGAATGATGGGTGGCGGAGGCTTCGGCGGTCGAGGGGGCATGATGCGCAGCAGGATGATGATGAGTGACGGTGCCATGATGGCTCCAGCGTCGGCGATGGAAATGGATGCCGCCGCGCCAATGGCACTTGGAATGATGGCGAAGGATGCGGGGTCGGGAACACCACCAGCTGGAGGCGGAGCCGAAGTTGTCCCAACACTTCGCTCCAACTTCGCCGACACGGCCTACTGGGTCGCATCTTCCACGTCCGACGAAAACGGCATCGTCGAAGTGAAGTTTACGGTCCCCGATAACCTGACCACCTGGAAAATCAAAGCCTGGACGATGGGCGATGGCACCCGAGTCGGTTCGGGCACATCCGACATCATCAGCAGCAAAGATCTGATCATCCGACCGCAGACGCCACGCTTCTTCACCGAACGCGATCAGATCGTGCTGTCTGCTGTGGTGCACAACTATCTGGCTTCCGAGAAGTCTGTGAAGGTCGTCATCGAAAACGAAGGAGGACATTTGAAGCTGCTGGATGAGGCCACTCAATCCGTCACCATCGCCGCCAACGGAGAGGCTCGTGTCAACTGGACGGTCGATGTCGTTGCATCCGGCCTCACCACGATTCGCATGAAGGCACTCACCGATGAAGAATCGGACGCCGTCGAAATCAAAGTGCCCGTGCAGGTGCACGGCATGTTGAAAACAGAAAGTTTCACGGGTGTCATTCGCCCGAACAGCGAAAACGCTCTGGTCGAAGTGCGAGTCCCCGAAGAGCGCATTCCGGCTCAGTCACGTCTTGAGATTCGCTACAGTCCAAGTCTGGCAGGAGCGATGATCGATACGCTGCCGTACCTGCTGGAGTATCCGTACGGCTGCACCGAACAGACTCTCAATCGCTTCCTGCCGGCCGTGCTGACTCAACGCACGCTGCAGAAAATGGGAGTCAATCTGGCCGACGTCAAAAAACAGCGAACCAATCTGGATGCACAACAGACCTATCGCGGCAAGTACCCGGATCACTGGGGCGAGCAGCCACAAATTCAGACGAGAGATATTCGTGACTTGCCAGCCGGTTTTGGCCAGGGCAGCAGCACGCTCGCCAAATGGATTCAGGAGCACATCGACGAAGATACGAAACTCATGAAAGGCCGATCGAAGGATTTCAATCCGGTCTTTGACGACGTCGAAATGAATCGCATCATCGCCGACGGAGTCAAAGCACTCACCGAGATGCAGCTCACCGACGGTGGCTGGGGCTGGTTCTCCGGCTTCGGCGAACATTCCTCAGCGCATCTGACGGCTCAGGTGGTACATGGTCTGACGGTAGCACAGCAGAATGACGTCCCCATTCTTCCCGACGTCATTCAGCGCGGTGTCGAGTGGCTGAAAGGGTATCAGGCCAACGAACTGACGAAACTTCGCGAAGGCGACAAGCACCGTGAGAATCCGAAGTACGATGGCAAGGCCGAATACAAGATGAAGGCCGATAACATGGACGCCTTCGTGGCGATGGTTCTTTCTGAACACGATGCCAACGATCCGGCGATGACCGATTATCTCTATCGGGATCGCGGCGATCTGTCCGTCTATGGATTGTCGCTCACGGGGCTCGTGCTGCACAAACAGCAGGACGTTGAGCGTCGTGACATGGTGATCAAAAACATCGAACAGTTCCTGGAACAGGACGAAGAAAACCAGACTGCCTGGTTGAGGCTTCCCGAATCCAGCTGGTGGTACTGGTACGGCAGTGACAACGAAGCGATGGCCGTCTATTTAAAGCTGCTCGTCGCAGTGCGACCGAACGACGAGATCGCCTCGCGGCTCGTCAAGTACCTGCTGAACAATCGTAAGCACGGCACGTACTGGAACAGCACTCGCGACACCGCGATGGTCGTCGAGTCCATGGCCGACTACATCAAAGCCACAGGCGAAGATCAGCCGGACATGACCGTCGAAATTCTGATCGATGGCGAAGTGCAGAAGACCGTGAAGATCAATGGTGAAAACCTCTTCAGCTTCGACAACGTGTTGTTGCTGGAAGGCGACGCGGTCACGTCCGGAGACCACAAGATCGAAGTCCGCCGCACAGGCAAGGGCCCGGTCTACTTCAGTGCGTATCTGACCAACTTCACGAAGGAGGACCAGATCGCAGCAGCCGGTCTGGAAGTCAAAGTCGCTCGTAAATTCTATCGGCTGGAACGTGACGACAAACAGGTCAGCGTCCAGGGCGATCGCGGCCAGGTCGTAAGTCAGCAGGTCGCAAAATACAAACGCATTCCTCTGGAAGATCTGAGTTCTGTTACCAGCGGCGATCTGATCGAAGTGGAAATGGTCATCGACAGCAAGAACGACTACGAGTACCTGCTGCTCGAAGACCACAAGCCCAGCGGCTTCGAACCAGACGACCAGCGCAGCGGCTACGTCTGGGAAGGCCTGCGAGCCTACCGCGAACTCCGCGACGACCGAGTCAGCTTCTTCCTGCAGACCCTCGCCCGCGGCCAGCACAGCATCAACTACCGCCTGCGAGCCGAAACCCCCGGAAAGATGTCGGCTCTGCCCGCGACCATCGAAGGCATGTACGCTCCTGAGTTAGTTGGCAACAGCGATGAGTTCAGGCTAAGGGTAATTGATCGAGAATAAGCTTTGTTCCGCCGGCCTGGACCGCTTCCATCGGGCTCGCCCCGATGGAGCGCACAATTGGCAAGCTACCTTGGCAAGCCAATTCTGCATCTGCTCTCCGCCGGGCTCGCGGAGCGTCGAAGTAATCGGCGAAGTAATCGGCGAAGTAATCGGCGAAGTAATCGGCGAAGTAATCGGCGAAGTAATCGGTGCCAGCCGCTTGGAATTGCAGCCGGGAAATGACTTTTTAAGGCATGAGGTGTCATCTGGTGGCACTGAGCAGACGAGCGACACCAATGAAGAAAGCCTTGATGATCCCGCAGAAAACACGGGAAAATCAAGGCTTCGTCAGCGGAGAGGGAGGGATTTGAACCCTCGGAACCCTTGCGGGTTCACCGGTTTTCGAGACCGGCACGATCGGCCACTCTGTCACCTCTCCGGGTTTGCGAGTTGCCTCCGGAGAGACAACGTTGAGTCTTGCCAGGTTCGCGACCGGGATCTTACACATCACATCCGCGAAGCGGTAGTGTCACGATGGCAAATGACACAGGCGGGCTGTTTGTGAACTTTCACCGTCTGAGAATGACACAAGCGTAGGCTGTAAAAAAACCGGGGTTGTCGCCAGGTTTTCATGATGCAGGATTTGAACGGCCCGTGTTGTCAGCGGGGATTGAAATACGGAACGGCGGCTTTCCACCCTGGCTCGCCCATGGTGGAAGCCAAATTTGTCAACCAGATCGCGACACCATTCACATCACGCCACACTTGAGGACACAATAAATCTGTGAAGTTGACGTTGACAGTGAATAGCAACCTGATTATCTTCCGTGAAGTGATGGTCCTCAAGAGATTCGGACGCGAATCGACCAGAAATTGACAGCATTCGAGGGAGCGAATCGATGGACACCGTTGGACAGCGGATCAGAGAGATCCGCAAAAGTCGCAATCTGACGCAGCGTGAACTGGCTGATCGCGTTGGTATCAATTTCACGTATTTAAGCCGAGTTGAGAATGATCGTCTGGACGACGAACAGACTCCGCGAGAAGAAACGCTGCAGCGAATTGCGAAAGCGCTGCACACCGACCCGGATGAGCTGCTGTTGCTGGCACGGCGAATTCCCGACGCTTACCGAGACCGAATTTTGTCGCGTCCGGGCGTGTTTCGAAAACTTCTGAATTTGTCAGACACCGCGTTGGAAGAAATGATCCAGCAGATAGAACAGCAATCGGGCCGTTCGTCTTCGTCCCTCTGAAGTCTTAGGTTTTTTGCAGATGTCTATCGTCGCAGGATGAGCACCCGAATGGTGCAGCAGCGCCCGACGATGAGCGATTATAATCGCAGGGAGGGCTCTTCGTGAGACGCCATGACTTGACCAACATGAGAACACGTACCATCGACGGCATCACCGGCATGCGCATTCGCCAGTATGAACAACTGATGGGCGAGCCTGTCATGTTTCCGGTACCGATTGAGAAAATCGTCGAACGAATTCTGGGGCTTGATTTTGACTGGATCGAAATCGAAGAACAGACAGGCGAGCAGATTCTGGCAGGACTGATTCCAGAGGAACGTCGGATCGTACTGAACAGCCGACATCTGGCCCTGTTTCAGTCAAAGCCCGGTCTGGAACGCAGCACGATCGGCCATGAAGCCGGACATTGGGACATTGATATCGATCGTACCAGTCTGCATCATCCGAGACTTCCGGGTTTTGACCTTCAGCCAAGCGTTGTACGAAGACACGCGATGGACCGGCATGTGCTCGTCGAGGTCCTGAATCGAGCAGCCTACGATGATCGTTATTTCGAATTGTATCGCGAGCTGACCGCCGGTCAGGATTCTCCAGAGGTGAGGAGCGCCGTCGATCGGTATCAGTCTTCGATGTTGATGCCGGAATGGCTGATCAAAGCCGCTGTGAAAAATATGGACGTCACGTCGTGGCCCGCACTCTACGAACTTGCCGCGCTGGCGCAAGTGACGATTTCAAATCTTATTGTGCGACTGCATCGCCTCGACATCATCTACATCCCGGAAGGGACGCGCGAAGTCTATGCTGGTCGCGATGCCTTCACCGGTCAGAAACATCTCTTTTAGTATTTGTACCGTCGCGGCTGGCATTGGCTCGTTTGACCACGTGCCCAGTGGGCCGCGATTGTTCTATTTGAAATTTGAAACACAAAGCGCGGGGCGTTGCCCACGCGGTTAAACGCATGTGCCGTCTTCGGCCGCGGGGCAGAGTGATATCGCGAAGAGAATGTCTCTTCGTCTTTTTTTCGGACTGCAGGTTGACAGTTTCTGTCAACCGGCAACTTTCAAATGGAGTTGAACCATGCTTGTATTGTCACGCAAAATTCAGGAACAGATCCTGATCCCCGGATTGAACATCCGCCTCACGATTCTGAGCGTTGGAAAGAACCGTGTCCAGGTGGGGATTGAGGCTCCGAATGGAATTCAGATCACGAGACCAGAAGTGACCAGGCGATCGGTTGCACGATACGAACAGCAGGATTTCGATGTCGAGTCTGCAAATTTGTCAGCATTTTCGGATGTTTGATCCGTCCTCCACGCACGGCATTCAGGAAAGTCCCGCATATGAAAAGTCTTCCCCCATCTTTGCAAACCGGGCAGTTTGAAGCAACTTTAGCGATTGAGCCTTCAGGGATAGAATGGTATTTTGAGAACCTTGCAAAGCACTGGGGGAGCGCGTGGACTTTTCTGAAACGAACAGATGTGTGTGTTGCTTTGCAAAAGGACGATCTGCCGGTCGCGCACGACGATAAAGGTATAGCGATTGCAGGAACTGCCTTTGGTAGTGAAGGCATCATCAGGGAGAACACATGAGAGTCATTTCTGTATTGCGCCAACGACGGGTCGCACGAGCTGTCGGTGCGCTGTCCGTTACGTTGTCATTGCTTGTCGGGTCCGCCGTATTTCCAACGACTCTGGAGGCCACTTCGGAAGCTCGAGCCGTGCAGGTGTACGAACTCAGAGTGCCTGCCGATATTACTGAAGCAGCGATTGAAGAAATTGACGCCGAGATGGCAAAAGTGGCTGGTCCGCTTTTGCGCACGCTGTTTGATGTCAAACAACCCGCTGCTGAACGCCAGCATGCAGCAACTGAACTTCGCACGCTGGCAGACAGTATTTCCGCGTCAACACCGGAGAAAGAATCTCTGCAACGCCGATTACAGCGACGTGTGGCACTGATGGCTGCGTCGGTCGAGGCGTCTGGCGTTGCCGGAACGAACGGCAGTTCAGCAGCGCCGAATCTGCCAGGTGACGCAGCTGCAACTGTTCAATGGCTGAATTCAATAGCAAACGGAGCCACCTGGATTGCCTATCTGCATCTTGAAGGACTGCAACAGCCTGACGTCACCGTCGATGTGCTCAACCAGGTCTCAAGAAATCTGACGCTGTCGGATGCGATGGATGCCGATCAGAAACTGTTTGTTTCCAGGCCGCAGTTGCAGCAACTGAAGCTGGCCGTTGACAAAGCTGTTCGCCGGACTGCATTTGCGAATGACGCCGATGCCACACAGGGCGAACTACAGTATCAGGTGGATCTGCTCATTCAGTCACTGCTGAACTATGAATATGACCAACTGGGGGCGCATGCCGAAAACGCCCGAGTGGCTTGGCGGGCGTTGCGAAACGATTTCCCCGCTGCGGCAACGTCGCTGCGGTCCGTTGTGAACGACAACTACTTCAACCACAATCTGCATTTTGTTGTCTCTGAAGACTTGCTGTCCCGCCTGATTTCCGATTATCGAACCGAAACCGGCCGCATCGCGGAATGCATTCTGGGAGCCTGGGTGACTGGAACACAGATTACGAATGTCGATCTGCGAGCCGATATTAAGCCGTCCGGTGATCGAGCCATGTTTGACTTGAACGTCGCAGGCAACGTCCAGTCCAGCACGGTGGCTCAGAAGAGTCCGGCGACCGTCTGGTCAAAAGGCAACAATCATTTCTGGATGAACAAATCCGTGCAGTTCGACGGTCGTCACATCACGAGTTCTGCCGCTGGGTTCAGTGTGAACACCAGCAGTCGGGTTACGGGATTTTCCACGAAGTATGACGGCATTCCCATCATTCGTGGAATCGTGCGGGGAATTGCGTCACAGGAGATCGCCGACAGCAAACCCCAGTCAGAAGCTTTGACGGCTCAGAAGATTCGCGAAGCCGCGCTGCCGAAGTTTGAGAGCGAAACGAACACGCAGTTCTCGACCGGCAACGACACACTGGACAAAATGTATGCCTCGCTCGGACGAAAAGATGTGTCTCCCGACAGTATCAGTGCGCGTTCCAGCAATACCCACATTGCGCTGAGTTCGCGCACGATCGGCGTCTCGCGTCTCGGCGGTTCGATGCAGCCGCCGTCGGCATTGATCGCGAAGGGTGCCGCTGTGCAGCTGCATGAAAGTGCCCTGAACAACGCCATCGACGCGCTGGGCCTGCAAGGTCGCACAATCCTCGAAAAAGATCTGGCGAAAGAACTGGAAGTGGCTCTGACGGATCTGTTTCAGCGTGAAATCTCGCTGACGAAAAAGGATGATCCCCAGCCTGCCGTCGCAGAGGGCGAACCTGAACCACCGACTTCGTTTGTTTTCAGCTCGTCCGATCCGATCCGCGTACACTTCAACAACAATCAGATTACGCTTGTCCTCCGGGCAGGTGTGTTGCAGGAAGGCAAGGAAGCAATTCCCGAGCAGATCATTACGATCCCGATTACGATGTCTCTGCAGGGCGGAAAAGTCGTGCTTGAGCCAGACACGATCGGTGTCGCCAGCAGGGAAGAAGCGGATCGCCTGAAGCAGGTCACCCGCGCGAATCAGATTCGTCGAATCCTGGGCCGTAGGATTATTCGCCGGGAACTGGATGCGACGATCGATCTTCAGGCGGCTGGCGACAAGACGCTGCCCGTGACGGTGACCCTGATACAGCTGCTCGACGGCTGGCTGTCAGCAGAAATGATGTAGCCCGTCAACACCGTCGTTCTGAAACCATCACAACCCCATGGACTTATCCACGGGGTTGTGTTCATTCAGGGGTGCGTAATACCATAGGAGTCTGTCTGAATGCCGCTGTTCTTGTGAGCGGCAAGGCGCTAGCCGCTGGTTTTTGCAGGCAGATTACCCGCGCCTAGCGCCTTGCGGCTCACGTTCTTTGGAGTATCAGGACAAACTTCGCAGGCAACTCAGCTCTTGCGCCGATGTTTCGTGCCTTCGAACGTTGCGTGCCTCCGGCGTTGGCGGGAACGCAGTTCTTCGTTTGTGCCGGCGCAGACCACTTCATACAGCACTGCGCGGGCGTTCCCGCTGCGGCGGAGGATGCGGCCCAGGCGCTGGCGCGCCTGGCGGGACGATGCCATGCCGCCAATCACGATTGCCACTTTCGCCGCCGGAACATCGACGCCTTCGTCCAGTACCTGATTCGCCACAATCGCCGGATAATCTCCGGCAGCAAAACCTTCGAGGATCTCCAGTCGTTCTTTCTTGCCACAGTGATTCAGCAGGCAGGGAATCAGGAATCTCAATGACACATCCCGCGCCATCGCGTTTGATCCGGCAAACACAATGCAGCGATCTCCCGCATGCAGGCGAAACAGATCTTCCAGCGTTTTGAGCTTCTCTTCCGCACGATCTTCAATCGCGCGCTTCGCATGAAACGACTTGAGGGCTCGGCGAGAATCCTGCGACACAACACTTTCTGCACAGACGTCTTCCCAGGAGAACATCGGATTCTCCTTGCGTTGGTCAGACATATAGCTGCGGACTTCCTCGGACAGCAGATCATAGCGCTTCTGTTCATCGTCGCTCAGATGCACGGGAATGCGGACGATATCATAGTCTGCCAGCGATTTGCCTTTCACCTCGCTAATTGGCAGTTCATAGATGACAGGCCCGATGAGTTCGTTGAGATCTGCATGACGACCGTCTGAGCGTTCAGGCGTTGCGGTCAGCCCCAGCCGTGCCGGAGCGGCACACATGCGCGCTGCATCACGGCGGATCTGGCCGGGCAAATGATGGCACTCATCAAAAATAATCAAGCCAAACCGATTGCCCAACGTCTGCATATGGATGCACGCGCTGTCGTAGGTTGTGACGGAAACCGGATGCACGCGGAACACATTGTCGCCGATAATCCCCGCGTCGTAACTCAGACAGCGCAGAATCCGGCGATGCCATTGATACATCAGATCGCGCACCGGTGAAACGACCAATGTGGCGACTTTGGTCCGTTGCATGATCGACAAAGCGACCTCAGTCTTTCCCGTGCCGGTTGGCATGACAACGCAGCCAGCCTGACCGGCCTCCATCCATGCGTCAACCGCCTGCACCTGTTCGGGACGCAGCTCGTGCAGTTCTTCAGCTTTCCATCGCACTTCTTTCCAGTCCGCGACTTCATCATCAAACCGGATCCGCCGGCGGTGCAGCTCCGCAATCACCTGTGAGTAGCGAATCGCATCGCAACGCGCCGCCCCGATCCTTGGATCACTGACCCAGAACAATTTGCCAAACCAATCGTCCAGCTTCACCACCGGAATTCCAGTCAGAACCAGGGTTCCACCGGCAAACACCAGTCGCGCGACACCGCCAGATTGGGAACGATCCGACATCACAACTCCCACCGGAATCCAGTGCGCCGACGCTGAATCGCAAGGACGGAATCTGTCAGGAGCGGCGGCGGAAAACGGACGAAGCGATTGTGACAGAACTGTGGTCAGGATCCAAGGGGAACCAATACAGTGCTCTATTCAAGGAACGGATCGAATTGGTCGAGCAGTGTTCCTGCGGGCTCGGTCGCATTTCCAGATGCGCTGTCCTTGATGACCGACTTGACGGCACCCGGTGCCGGCTCCGGGACACTTTTCCGGATGTAGCTTTCGGATGATTTCGTCGTGCCGTTCGCCGCACTTCCAGCTTTGTCGGGAGTGACTTCTTTGGCTCGATTCAATGCGGCCTGGGCGCGGTTTTCCAGTTGTGATGAGACTTCTTCAAACATCGAATCGCCATCGGAAGATTCGGACGGATCCGAAGCCGGAAGCGTTGAGTTGAGGCTGTCAAAGATCCGGGCTTCCGTTGCCTGCCCCTGTTGAGCCGGCGTGCGCTGGACTGGCGCCGCTGTGTCGGAGCCAGTCTTTGGGGCAATGGCTGACGGAACTGCAGGACCGTTCGAGCTCGCTGGATTGTTGACATCATGCTGCAGGCCATCAATCATGTCAGCGGCTGAGAACCGTGACGAAACGCCTGCCCGCGAGGGATCAGATACGGCAACCGCTGCAGTTTCCGGACTCCGGGCCACTCGAAACGGATCGGTGGCAGTGGTGTTCCTCGCATCGTGTGGAAATGGGATCCCCTTCAGAACCTCCTCAGCGCCGGAATCGGTCTCTGCTGGCTTCCGGGCCGAAGTTGGAATTTCCAGCAGACCAGCAGCGTCACCTTTTACACCAGCCTTGGCGGATTTGTCCAGAAACGTCCGCAGTTGATCCAGTTTTGAGTTTTCTTCAGTCACAATGTCGGCGAGTGAGTTTGCCACGGATTCGGAAATCAGATCGGATGATCCGTGTGCCATAAGAGCGCGGGCAAGTTCGGGGCGATCGGTCCACTGCGACGGTGACCAGTTTCGCACATCGGCATAGGCCAGCCCCACAGAATGCTGGGGCGTCCGCGGCACCATCTGGAATCCGTCGTGCGAATGAACTACGTGATACTGGAGCGCGACGTACATCGCCGACGCGCCCAGCACCGCGCCGAACAGATACGGCCTGGCATTGCTCATCGGATTCAATCCTGCTCTTTGGAGGTGGGACTTTGGAACACAGGTGGGACTTCGGTACATGGCAACCTTATCACGTCTCTGGCAGTTACCTTTGTTCTGTTTCAGCTTTGGCCGCGTTTTTCAACCAACTCACTCACTATCCCCGTGAATATTTTCACAGTCCGCAGACTCTACGCGACCTGTCCGCACGGCACCTTCCGTGTGCTCTCCCGCGAGTTGTCGGCAGTTTTGAGAGTTTCTGCATTGAGGCTCAAGAATAATATGGTGGGCCTGCGCTTCGCTGGTCCCACCCTGCAAGTTCACAAAATGGCCAGCCGTGAGACGGGGACTGAGAGCCGTTGACGGAACTGCGTCAGCTGACCAGGATTCCCTGGGATCTGCGATCTGCAGTCCGGCACAGGTGCATCTCACTCAGAATCTTAACCCGATATTTCGGAACTAAAATACGATCATGGACTACAGCTTCAAAGGCAAAAATGCACTCGTCACTGGTTCATCAAAAGGTATTGGTCGTGCTGTCGCTGTCGCGCTGGCACGAGGTGGGGCGAATGTGACGATTAATTGCAGTTCCAGTAAAGCGCAGGCCGAAGATGTGGCGCAGGAAATTCGCGACATGGGCTGCAAATCGATTGTTGTCGCCTGTGATGTGTCCGACTTGAAAGCGGTCGAAGCTATGGTCAAACAGACCGTTGAGGCGTTTGGCAGCCTGGATCTCTTTGTTTCGAACGCTGTCTACAGCGACCGACAACTGATGGTCGATGCCGACATGGACGGATTTCGACGCACGATTGAAGTCAGTATGTGGGGCGCGCTGCATGGTGTCCGCGCGGCGGCGCAACAGATGCTGAAGCAAGGTCGCGGAGGCGCGATTACGGTGATCAGCTCACCTCATGCGATCATCCCGTTTCCGACAGCGATGGCGTACAATATGTCCAAAGCGGCGATTGATCACATGGCCCGCACGGCGGCAATTGAACTTGTGAAATCCGGCATTCGCGTGAACGTGTTTCATCCGGGCTGGATCGATACGCCGGGCGAACGAAAATTCTTCACCGAGGAGCAACTCAGAGAAGGCGCTGAAGGTCTGCCGATGGGCCGCATGGGAACCAGCGATGAGATGGCGCATGGTGTCTGCTTCACATTGAGCGACGAAGGGTCCTATATGACCGGCACAACCCTCACGATGGACGGCGGCGTCGGCCTGCCATGGTGGTCAAAGCGGACTGAAGGCAAACAGTAGCGAGTACGTGTCCCTGGCGATACCTGGCCGCAACATGCTCACGCTGGGACGCAGACTGATCGCGGTCGAAGCGGCAGACAGCGCGGTCGCATCGACTCGCCGCAAAGCCGCCAGAGGCGGCAACGCCCCCCCCAAAAAAATTTCAACGGCCCGCTGCCGGGCTAAGATTGATAATCGTACGACAGCCGTGTGGGCAAAAAAATGCTGGGCAAAAAAATGTCCGGTGTTTTTTTGCCCAACATTTTTCTGCCCAACTCCTCGCTTCTAAAACAAGCTATCGACGCTGCGCACACGCCGATTCCTGAGTTTAGCCTTGCAGCGGGCCGTTGAAAAATTTCGACGATTTGGACATAGCCAGTGGAAGGTACGCGCCGAGTCGGCAAAAATCGTCCAAAATCGTGTTCCGATCCGCCTCTACCGCTATCATGACGGAGTGTGGTGTGCCCTACGCTTGATTCTTCAATCACCCGCGACCAGGCGATTGAGGACGTCATCGACTGTGGTAGAACGCCAATCGTACGCATCACGCCAGGATTTCGTCGATGGCATATCCGTAGTCCTGATCCAGACGCTTGCGACCTGGGATTTCCAGGCGACGTGGATCAATCCCCAGCAGTTTGTAGACCGTTGCGTGCAGGTCGGTGACGTAGTGCGGATGCTCGACGGCATGGAAACCGAGTTCATCCGTCGCGCCGTGAATGCCGGGCTTAATGCCAGCTCCGGCGAGCCAGATCGTGAAGCCGTGCGGATGATGATCTCGGCCGGTGGCAGACTTATTGAACATGCCATTTTCGACGCCCGGCGTGCGCCCAAATTCGGTAGTAAACACGACCAGCGTGTCGTCAAACATGCCGCGGCGTTTGAGGTCACGAAGCAACCCGGCAATCGGTTTGTCGATGCGTTCGCAGGAGCGCGAATGGTTCTTCTGGAGCTCGCTGTGTGAGTCCCATTCTCCGTAGTCGCTCAAATAGACCAGCGTGTATCGCACGCCGCGTTCGGCCAGTCGGCGCGCGGCCAGACAGCGTTGTCCATGGACGGCGGTCGTCGGATTGTCGATCCCATAAAGCTGCTGCGTTTCCTGAGTCTCCTCAGCGAGGTTCAGCGTTTCAGGTACAGACTGCTGCATGCGAAACGCCAGTTCGTAGGCATTGATGCGCGCCTGCAGCTGCGCGTCCTGCGGAAATTCTTCAGCCGTCAATCGATTCAGTTGCTGCAGAAAATCAAATTCGCCTCGTTGCTCGATCGTACTGATGTCATCGGCTCGCTTCCCGAACGCCAGCGGATTGGCGGGATCGAGACGCAACTGCACGCCGCCGTGAGTTGGCCCCAGATAATGTGCATCAAAGTTTTCCTTGACGCGCGGATCCTTGAACTCGCCCAGGAACACAAACTGCGGCAGGTTCTCGTTGAGCGTGCCGAGACCATAGTGGATCCACGATCCAATCACAGGTTCGGGCGTATCCAGTTTGTGTCGACCGGTATGCATCTGAAACTCGGCTGCGTGATCATTGTCCGTGGTCCACATCGAGCGCACGACCGCCAGATCATCAGCACAGCCAGCCAGATGCGGCAACCAGTTGCTCACTTCCAGCCCAATGTCACCGTGCTTCCTGTAACCGACCTGCATGGGAAAAATTCTGGAATGCATTTCGCGATCGAATCCGACAACAGACCGGGATCGCTCCAGAAACAATGGCAGCTTCTGAGGATTCGGCAGGTTCGTTTCGTCGTATGTCTTACCGCTCAGCGTGTTCAGCAGCGGTTTCGGATCGAACGTTTCCATCTGACTGACGCCACCAGACAGAAAGATCCAGATGACTTTCCTGGCCTTTGGGACTAAGTGCGGACTGCCATCCGGACGCAGGTCATGGTTTGCTTCTGTCGCCCGAGCAAAGCCGTCCTGTTGCAACAGCGAATTCAACGCCATGCCTCCGAAGCCCATTCCCAGGTTACTGAGAAACGTGCGTCGCGCGCGGCCGCAGAAAGTTGATCGTGGGCGTTTCACGGGAGTGCCTTTGGATGCCGAAAATACGACAATAGATCTTTCACGGCGTGGGGGTGGCGGGTTTGAGGTTTCATTGCGTTCCCTCTATCTGATTGTTACAAAATCGTTGTGATTCATCAAAGCGTGAATCAGATTTTCACGTGATCGTGCGGTGGGATCGAATGATAAGGTGCTTCCATCGGTCGGAGTCAGCCGTCCTGCCTGTTCAACCAGAAAGCCGATTGAGGCCGACTGCTCCTGGTTTCGTGGTTCGCGATTCAGTACTTGAAGAAATGCGAGTTTCACGAAGCGGTCGATGGAGTCGTCAGCCGCAGTGCGAATGACCTCTGATCTATCTGATTTATCCGCCTCGCCGTTGGCTGGGGTCAAACGAGGAGAGTCTGCTTCGCTGGTGACTTTTGCCCAAAGCTTTGTCGCCAGTTGACGACTCAGCGTTCTTGTCAGCTCGCTGTTTGTCAGTGCCAACGCCTGTTGGGGCTGAACAGACGCCGTGCGTTTGTAGCAGTCGCATGCATTTGCCGCATCGAAGAGTTCCAGAAATTCCATCTTTTCTTCGCCGTGATGCGCAAAGTACAGACTGCGACGATGCGACGTCATCCCCTGTTTGTGGTCAATCTCGTGGCCTCCCATCGTTTCATCGAGTTCTCCGGCAACCGCCAACAGACTGTCCCGCACAACTTCCGCCTGCATCCGCGCCGCGGGAAATCGCCAATACAATCTGTTGTCCGGATCCAAAGCACTGGCCGACGCGAACTGCTCAGGGACCGGCCTGGTTGACTGCGGCAACATCGTGGCGAGGCGATAAGTCTGACTGGTCACGATCAGGCGGTGAATATGCTTCATAGACCAGCCCGATTCCATCAACTCGCACGCCAGCCAGTCCAGAAGCTCGGGATGTGTCGGACGACTGCCGTTACGACCAAAATCGTGAGTCGATTCAACAAGGGCTTGTCCAAAGTGTCGCAACCAGATGTGATTTACGGCGACCCGCGCGGTCAGGGGATTGTCCCGGCTGGCGATCCACTTCGCGAGCGAGGCGCGCCGACCTGATGTGATCTGAGGGTACTTTGGCGACAGCGGCGTGTATTCACCGGGCTCCGTTGCCAGCGCCGCGTTCGCAGCATTGAGTGCTGTCGTCGCCGCAATTCGCTGTTGCTGAGCCGTCTGCAGGGATTTGTTCGCAGCATCAATCGCCGCTTGATCTGCCTGCCTGGTTACTTCGGCGATCTTCACTTCCGCTGCGGCGATGGCTTGGTCGGCTGACGCCAGATTCGCATTAGCGATCGCCACCGCTGCCACTCGTTCGCTTTGACAGGCCGCATGAATGAGCGCCTTCACGTCGGGTTCCGCGTGCCGGTCTTCTGCCAGCAGGCCCGTCGAATACCGCATCGTATCGGCTTCAATTCGCTGTTGGATACTGGTGAGTTGCAGTTGCGCCGCTGACAATCGGGCTTCAGCCGCAGCGATCGAAAGGACCGGCAGCCGCAGCGTCTGCTGAGCCGCCTTCAGACGAACGACCGCTGTCTGCACCGCTGGATTCAGGGAAACTGCAGACGTGATTTTTGAAGTCGCGGGTGCCTGACAAAATCCCGTCACCATCCACGGCGCGGAGCCCGCTGCGGCAGACGCACCGACGACGTCCTGACCTTCAGCAAACGCGGGCGGTTCGAAATCAAAGGCCAGCACTTTCGTGCCGTCAGCCTGAGCGAACGTCAAAGCATCATACAGCGATTCCGTCCCCGGTCGGCAATCAATAAACAGCCCGCGCTTGCCATCCGCCTGAGGCTTCCAGCCGTTGACAGCTGCCGGAACCGCGTTGACCAGGACAACATTGTCCGACAATGATGTCACTGTCAGGAAGAACTGGTTCTGAACCAGATCCAGCTGCATCTGCACTCGGAAACGATTCTGGCCCTTCGCGAGGTCATAATTTCCAGCGACGAATTCATGGAAGCCGCCGGGTTGGTAGGATTTGATCGAACCTTTTTCAAAAGCAACATATCCGCCGGTCGCTCCCTGAGCAATATCCAGTGCCAGTTGGAAATTGGTGTGATTGTCCTGCACGATCTGCAAGAGGTACGAAACGGTCCCGTTGTCCGCGAGTCCACCAAGTTCCGAAACCGTGTGAGACAAAGCTCGGCGCCCCGTCTTCGCATCCAGCAACAGTGACTGCGTTCCTTCCAGAGTCTGGATGGCCGCCGTGGACTTGTCCGTAGTGAGTTGTCGCAGAGCTTCGTCCCGAGTCACGTTGAGTGCTGTTTCGGCGGCCAGCAATTCGTCGCGCAGCGCTGTTGGTTCGACAGACAGCGCGGCTTTGGCTGCAGCGAGTTCTATTTCGGCCGCAGCGATCATATTCATTGGTTTGCTTCGCTCTTCCTCGCGCGCGAATTCCTTCATCCCCGGATAAGCGGCGGAGATCGGCAATATGATCTGTGAGATCTGCAGTTTGTCACCGTCCAGTACAGCGGGGGCTGCTGGCGTCAGCGGCGGCTTTCCCTCAATCCGCAGTCGAGAATCCCCTTTGGAAAACATGAACGTTTCCGCATCAAGGTATTCGTCGAAGACACGAACCATGCCGCTTTTGATCGGGCCATACGAAATCGCGTACACATATTTCACAAACGGCCCCGGATCGGCTTCTCCCGGCACGCGGTCATGTCGCAGTTCCAGCGGTTCAAAGAACGCCCGGAATCGAAAATATTCTTCCTGTGCGAGAGGATCGTATTTGTGATCATGGCACTGGCAGCAGTTCAGTGTCAGCCCGAGGAACGCCTTGCCCGTGTGTTCGACCAGATCCTTCTTCCATGTTTCGTAGTTCCATTTGAACCAGCTGCGGACAAGGAATCCGGTTGCGACGATGTTTTGATCATCAGCCGGAAGCAACTCGTCCGCCGCCAGCATCTCGACGACCATTTGACTGTAGGGCTTGTCTTCGTTGAGCGACTTCACGATCCAGTCGCGCCAGCGCCAGACCATCGGATAGCTGTTCATCACATCAGGGACTGATCGCCGACCGTACCAGTCGCTGTATCGCCAGACGTCCATCCAATGTCGGGCCCAGCGTTCACCATGCTGAGGCGACGCCAGCAAACGATCGACCGCTGCGGCATAAGCCGTGGGTGACTCGTCCGCCAGAAACACCTGCAGTTCATCGGTTGTCGGGGGCAGACCCTTCAGATCCAGGCACACGCGACGCAGCAACGTGGCTTTGTCGGTGGACGGCATGGCAGCGATGCCATGCGCACGACGTTCCGCGTTCATGAAGGCATCAATGGGATTTAAGTTGGCGGATTCAAAGGCGGTCGAGTCTCGATCTGCGGGGACTTCGGGCCGCACGGGTTTCTGAAATGCCCAGTGCTTCCTGGGATCCTGTTCGGGTTGTTCATTGTCGGGCGACACTGCTCCGGATTGAACCCAGCGCGTCATCACACCGATTTGTGCCGGCGTCAGTGGCTTACCCTCAGGCGGCATCCGCACGCTTTCGTCGATCGCGGAAATGCGTTCAATCAACGGGCTGTGTGCGACATCGCCGGGAACAATGGCGGTTCCGCTGTCACCGCCTGTCCTGGCGAGCGATCCGGTATCCAGGCGCAGTCCGGCTTCCTGTTTCAATGCGCCGTGACAGGCGTAACATCGTTCCCGGAAAATGGACTTCACGTCGCGGGCGTAGTCAACATCGCTGTCATCAGCCGAAACGGACAATGTTGAAGCCAGCAGAAATAACAGAACCGCGACACTCTTCATTCTTTGCACTCCCGTCGAAGAATTCTGAACCATCATGGCAGGGCTACTATGCTTTGTCCAGACGATTCTCAGTTGGCGGAGCGACTGAGCTACGTGAGCCGCAGCGCCTGACAAGCGGCTTGGCAGGAGCTTTCGAGGTCGAGAGCCACGGCCAGATCAGGATCCAGCCAGACAGGCAGAATTGGCATAGGCTGTCCCACAACCAGCGGGTAGGCCCATGTCTCGAATCGGGAATGAACGGGTAGCGTGTGGCTCCGGCAGGTAACGGCATAGGTGGAGGGCGGCGGATCGACCGCCGCATCGGTCTGTCCGAACAGTTCGAGCAGTTCGCAGTAAAGATTGAAATGCATCGTGGTGACCAGATCGACGATGGATACACAGACTTTCTGTTGCAGCAACGTCGCGCATTTGGCTACGAATGACTGGCGATGCTGCGGTCGATCCTGGTTGCCGGGACTGGCAATCTCAATCGCCGCTACCAGTTCGCGTTCACGACTCTCGTCGAAGATCAGAACCTCGTACTGGTACAGCTCTGCGGGATCAAGATCGACGGAAAAAGTAGGTGCCTGAGGTGCCCACACGATCCTTTTTTTGAAACGGGCGGTCGAAAATGATTAAGCAGTGGCATCGTTGTTTTCTCTGACTGTCAGTGTACTCCGACGCAACCGCTGAAACAAGATGGCAAGCGCCGGGACCACAGGCAACGCCGTGAAGGATTTTCTCTCGAAAAGTCCTTGGTTTAGTGTTTATCAGATTTCGGTGAGTGAATGCGATTCAGTCCCAGAGGGACGAAAAGATGTAGCCACGGGCATCGACCCTTGCCGTTACCCACATTGGTGTTCAAAAATCGGGATTTTTCATTTCACCGCAGCCATTGGCGAGGACTCCACCAGGGCATTGACTCGCAAGACCTGGAAGGACCTTGCTTGGAAAAATCGTGCGATTTAACCCGGAACGGGTTTCACAACATAGCCTGGGGTCGCCGCATTGCGGCGCACCCCAGGTAACGTAAATCGGGATCGCCCTGAACCCCAACGGGGTTCCACAACTTTCGATGGTTGAACGGAAACATACAGAGGGGATGAGGAACCCCGTTGGGGTTCAACGGATTTTGTATGGTTTTTCCTGGGGTGCGCCGTTGCCACGGCAACCCCAGGCTTTGTTGTAAAACCCCGTTGGGGTTGGGTGCGCATGGAAAAGATGTGGCTAACGACACGGGCTGACGCCCGTGGCCACATCCTGCCGCCACTCCGTGGCTGCATCGCAAACCAGCCTGCCTTTAAGCACCTACCGGCCTCTACGGTGTCTGGCACGGGCATCTTCTTCTGGCACGGGCATCTTCTGCAAACTGTCTCAGGAGGACGTTTCTCTGGTTGGAATTGTTCGCAACTGACGAAGTATCGCTCTATAAAAACCAGTACGGCAACATAATGTTCGTCACCGTCAACCGGAGGCCCGCTTGCCGCGATAGTGAACCATCGATACTTCGTTGCAACAGCCGTTAAGCATTGGTGCAGAAGTTTTTTAGTTTAACGGCGAGCCGTAGGCGTAGGCGGAAGCACGCTGGATTCGCCTACGCCTTCGGCTCGCCGTTAAACGATTTGTGCCAACTTACTTATGCACCAGTGCTTAAAGTCGTTTGTATTCGGAACACTTCAGCAGATTGATTTCAGGAAGAGTTTTTCATGGTTTCAAGCGAAACGGAATCAGATACCAGCATTGTCGGCTATCAGCGATGGGCATTGCTTACGTTTCTCCACTGGCGCGTGGCGGCGGAGAGCCTGCAGGGAATGCTGCCGTCCGGCCTGCGGATTCAGCAATTCGATGGCAGTGCCTGGCTGGGTGTCGTTCCTTTTTCGATGGAGCGAGTTCGACCGTGGTGGTCACCACCAGTGCCGGGAGTTTCATGGTTTCTGGAAACCAACGTGCGCACCTACGTAGTCGATGAACGCGGGGTCGCAGGAGTCTGGTTCTTTTCTCTCGACGCCAATAGTCGTCTCGCTGTCAACCTGGCACGGACGTTCTGGCATCTGCCCTACAAGCTGGCTGCGATGTCGCTGAGAGTTGAACGCAGCCATGACAACACGGCACCGGCACGCATAAAGTATACAGGTCTTCGAAAAGAATCCCCCGCCGCTGGGTATGACTTGACGATGGACCTGCCGGACGCTGAACCGAAGCCAGCCCTACCAGGCACGCTCGAACATTTCCTGGTGGAGCGCTATCTACTATTTACGACCGATTCAAAGCAGCGACTGCGAACAGGTCGCGTGCATCACCAGCCGTATCGCATCATCACGCCGACTTCGATTTCAGGCACCCAGTCGCTCACATCAGCCATCGGATGTCACGATCTGAATATCACCTCCGCCGATCACGTGGCATTCAGTCCGGGCGTCGATGTACGAATCTCGCCGTTGAAACAGGTCCCCTGATGTGGGCACGGTCGATCGGGTATTGATCATGCACAAACTGTAGGGTGTGACAAGCAACGCGCAGGCGCACCGAATCACGGACATGGTGTGCCTGCGCTGCCGCTTGTCACACCCTACAAATCTACAAACGGGCCAGCCTTGAGTATCCGAGTACGCATGTTGTGCGGTGTGCTGCCTCCGTGTAAGCTACGACTATCGCTCAGTCAATCAGAGTGTCAAATCAAAGGTTCAGGTCGTATGCAGAGCCTCCTTGAAAATCCCGTGATTCGCGATGCTGTCCTGCGGTTGGACGTCGAGCAATATCATCGCCTTTGCAGTTCGGGGATCATTCCGGAATCGACGGAACTACTGGAAGGAGTCGTGGTTGAAAAGACGGGTAAGTCTCCACAGCACACCTGGACGGTAGCATTTCTTGAAGAATGGTTCAGACGTCACCTGGCGACAGGATTGATGCTTCGCGTTGAACAGCCGCTGACCCTTGGAAATTCTGAACCTGAACCGGACTTGGCTGTCGTTGAGGGAAATCGGGATGATTTCAGGCTTTGCCATCCAGCCTCTGCATTGCTCGTGGTTGAAGTTGCAATCACAACGGCAGACATGAATCGAGCCAAGGCAGCGATCTACGCAGCTGCCGGGATCAGCCAGTTTCTGCTGGTACAGCCTGGGCAGAAACAGGTTGTGGTGTTCGAAAACGGCATCGATCAGAACTATTCAGCAAAGAGATCTGTCTCAATCGGTGAATCACTCCTGCTGCCCGACGTTTGTGATGCAGCGTTACAGCTATCGGAACTATTCCCCGAATAAGGCTAAGTCGTTCGTGCGAATATGTTCCCAGGCATGCAAAGCATTGCACGGGCGAGCGGCAGGGCGTCAGCCCTCCGAGGAAACTGACGAAGTGTTCAGTGTTCAGCGAATCGCAGTCTGGGAAGAAGGTGGCCGGATGAGGGGGTTATTCGCTGATTTTGACTCTATCAAATCCTTAACAGCGTTGCCCGGGGCGGACATCCGTTCCACGTCGCTGTTCTGGCTGTCAATACACCCTGTGTGATCGCTGCTCGCGACGAGTCGCGAAGTCCTGCTCGGCAAGCAGGACCTGCAACTCATCGGGAGGTGACATCAGTGAGAGCGGAAAACAGGGACACAATATGACACTTGGCGGTTTTCGATGGAGCGAGTTCGTCCGTGGTGGTCGCCACCAGACTACTTTTGGGCAGCCACCGCTTGACCAGGAATCTGTTTTGGGATGGCGATGAACGACGTCGTCATGCTGCCGTCTTCGGAATTCCAGACACGGATTTCACCGTCGTAGCTGCCTGAGGCGATCAGCTTTCGGCCAGGATTGGCGCTCAGCGTGTAAACCCAGTCATTGTGGCCTTCCATTTTACGAAGTTCGGCACCATCGGCAGCCTTATGTTCATGCACAGCACGGTCGCCGCTGGCGGAGAGAATCAGATCGCCAGGAAGTATCTGAATCCGAAAAATGTCACCGCCAAAACCGCCGATCGCCCGGATCTCTTTGGCATCGACCGAATTCCAGACTCGTAGACGACGATCACTGCCACCGCTGACCACGGTCGTGCTGTCGGCAAGGAAGGCTGCGGAATAAACGGGCTCGCCGTGTCCGCTGAATGTAATCACCGGGTTGCCAGTCGCGGATTCGAACACCTTGCAGGTCTTATCGCGACTGCTGCTGACCAGACGCTGTCCGTTGGCAGACCAGTTAATGTCCATGACCCAGTCGGCGTGATCTTCAATCCGCACGACTTCGGAACCATCAGCGACTTTCACGACAATAATCGATCGATCGGCACCGGCACACGCCAGCATCTGGCCGTCCGGGCTGAAGCTCAGTGCAAACACCGCGTCACGAGCGCGCACAAGTGTTCGGATGAGTTGACCATCCGCCGCCGCGAACAACTTCAATTCGCCAAGTTGTCCCGGCGTGCCGGCGGCGACGGCAAGTGTACTGCCGTCAGCACTGAACTCAAGATCATAAATGCGTTCGGCGACGTTGGAAATTCGACGGATGAGTGTGTTGTCAACAGTGTTCCAGACGAGCACTTCGTGGTATCCGGAAGAGGCCAGCTGATTGCCATCAGGGCTGAATGCGATTGCCGTTACAGGGATCGCGACCCGGTATTCGGCTGGCGGCAGCGGCTGAGTCTTTTCGGGCATTACATCGAACAGATCGGCGGTCAGCGCAACGCCTGCATCCAGTGGTGCTCCTACATCAATCCAGTGCTTCACAACTGCGATCTGCTCGGCGGACAACGGATCTGCCTCTTTCGGCATCGAGCCATCTTCAACCATCGTGATCAACAGTGACTCTGCGCTGCTGTGCGGACTGACGGTGGCACCTGATTCGCCGCCCTTTAAGAGTGACGCAAACGAATCCAGATTCAGTCGCCCGCCTGGACTGCGAGTGTTATGACAGGCAACGCAGCGTTCTGCCAGGATCGGTGCGACGTCCCGTGAGAACGAAACAAACCGACCGAGCGGTTCCAGCGATGCTTCTGCCTGACGACTGGCCACGAGAGATTCACTGGCAATGATCTGAGTTTCAGCCTGGATTTTCCGCAATGACGGTTCCAGACCTGTCAGTTGAGCGTTCAGCATCTTTTGCCATCGTTCTCCATCTGCTGTGACGACCTTCAGCGCGATGCTCTCTGTATCCGCTGCCGCCAGCGCGTCGCTTGCGGCTTTCCATGCGGTTCGCATCGGTTCTGCAGCCGCGATGGCGGCCTGATGTGCGGTCGTTTTGACTTCCAACTCCGTCTTTGCGACAGCAGTTTTTGCAACAGCATCGTCACGTCGAGCAGTCACTTGAGTCAACAGGGCTTCGGTGTTCGCCTTGAGCGGAACGAAACCAGCGATTGCTTTTTCCAACCCCAGGATCGCAACGGAAGCATCCGTTCCCGCGAGTGTTGAGGCTTCTCGAAGTGTCTTGAGTGAATTCTCCAGCGACACAACAGACCTGGCCAGTGATTCGCTCGACATCGTGGCCGTCTTCAGTTGTTCTTCCTGCGAGGTGAGAACAGTGTTCATCGCATCGAGATTGGTCTGTGCGGTCGCCATGGCAACCTGAGACACCGTGACAGCCGCGTCGGCAGCATCCAGTGCGGCCTTGGTTTCGTTCGACTTCTTTTCAAGTTCCGGGCGCTGCGCCGTGATTGCGGCGATTTTCTGCTCCGCATCGGACGTTTTGCTTCGCCATTCGACGGAAGATTTGCGGAGCGTGGCGAGCTGCTGCTGTAATTGCGTCTGAGCGGTCGTCATGTTGCCAAGACGAAGCGACACTTTCGCAGCTGTCACCACTAGCTGATCGGCCGCTTCGTGCTGTGGAATCGCAGCCGTCAGAGCAGCGAGTTGCTTGTTGAGTGCGTCTGCCGTTTGTTGAAGCGGCGGGACCAGTGCGGCCTCAGTGGTGGCTCGCTGCTGAGCCTCATCCAACTGTTTTTGCAGTTCTTTCACGCGTTCGGTCGCGACCGTCGCCGCGCCCATGCGCAGCGTCAGGTCTTTTTCAGCGTTCTGCTTCTGCAAACCAATCTGTTCAATCTTTAAACGCAGCTGCGCGGCACCCGCCAGACGTGGAACCCCGAACGATGCATCGTCAGCAATCGCAGGCGGCACGCACAGAAAGAAGACCAGAACAGTGGTCAGCATACGGCAGGACAGGGCAAATCGAGGCATGATGAATCCCTAAGAGGAAGGCGGGGATCGTCATGTTGCAAAACCGCAACATGACAATCAACACTAGGATTCAACTTATTCAACGCGATGTCAAGCTCGCCAGAATCAGCAAACTTCAGCATCTGAAAAATACCACGAATGGTATCTTCGATTCAACCCATACATTCATCAGCCCTTGCGGTGCCGAATCTTGGCTCGCATACGTCGCTTCTTGCGACCAATTTTTCGCCGACCCTTACCCGTCTTCTTCGTTCCCATGAGCCAGTAATCTCCGAAATTCAAACAGAGTGCCAAGTTGTAAGGGGCGAAGAATAGCAACCTGAGCGGTCAGGTTCAAACGTGGAACGACAGCGTTCTCGATCCAAAGCATTTCGGCACGCCCAAACGGGCTCAACAATTGGAATTGACGCAAAAAAAAACCCGGTTGGCCACAAAAGGCTCAACCGGGCTTAAATAAGGGGAGAGTGGGAGTCGAACCCACGCGTGACGGATTTGCAATCCGTTGCCTTAGCCACTTGGCTATCCCCCCAATTCCTGGTGCTCTGTTACGCATTCACTGATGGGTTGTTTGCCACTGGCTTTGCCAGTGCTTCCCCCCGTTCGCTGAAAACACTGGCAAAGTCAGTTGCACACCTCAATGCACGACTGACAGACCACTAGAGATCTTTTATGGTCAAAATGGGCAGTTTAGGCGGAATTTGACGCCCGGACTACCTCAATGATTTATATCGAATGTATCGGCAAGCGGTCTACTCTCCTGTACTGAAATTCTGCTGAAAATCTGGGGCAACGCCAGATCCTGGAATGTTGTGAACTCAGTTCTGGCGGAAATTTCCTTCGCCTGGGTGTAGAGATTGAGAAAGAGAATCGGGCAAATTCAAGGACATCCGGGATTTCGGCGGGTTCGGGGGCTCGTTGGTAGAACGTCGGAATTTTCGTACGTAGGATGGCAGTTCGGTACGGTCGCGGTCATGAATCAAATTCAAAAGGATCAAGTGTCGTGAAAGAATCTGAGGAAGTGCTGATTTCTAAAGCGCGTGACGCTGTCAGCCGGTGCAACTGGGTTGTTGGAGAATGCGCTGCCGACTGGACGCAGCGATACTCGCGGGGCCGTACGGATGCAGAATTCGGCCAAATGGTGGGACTCAGCGGCGACCAGATTTTCCAGCGTCGTCGCGTCTGGGAGGCATTTGGAAATACACACGAAAAATTTACCGGGCTCAAATGGTCGTTCTTTTACGTTGCCCTGAACTGGGACGACGCCGAAGATTGTCTCAATTGGGCTCAGGATTCCGATGCCACCGTCGCGGAAATGCGTGCATGGAGACGCGCTCAACGGGGCGAAGATCTGTTTGCAGAATCTTCAGAAGGCTATTCAGAATGGGCCGCGCCGCTGGGGATTGACACTTCCAGTGTGCCTTTGTCCCGCGTTGTCGATCCGTCACAGTTTACGGCGAGCGGAATGGGTGACCGCGCCGGGATGGCAGCTGGCGAACGTGCGGGAACAGCAACGATGGACATGGTCGCACGCGATGCCGGAGACAACTACGCTCCATTTCGCGCGGATGCCGCATCGCCAGCGCCGAAAGTTCGCGATTCAGAACCAGGAGCAGATCGCCAGGAATTGACACCGGAACAGTTCTGGAAACGCGCATCGGCGATGATGGATAAGCTCAACAAGGCGCTGACGCCAAAGTTGCTGAAAGCAATTGACAAGCAACCGGAGTCAGTCCGCACGCGTCTGCGAGATGCGTTGAATGAGATCGTGGAAAAACTGGATGGGAATATTTAGTGATCTGTCAGTGATGGATTGATAAATTGTGTGCCACTGGCTCTGCCAGTGTTTCATGGAGATGGAGAACACTGGCAGAGCCAGTGGCACACATCAAAGCCCAGTTGACCGAGCACTAGCCAGCAGGCCTTATGATCCCATTTCTCCACAGTCTCTTTTCAAGCGGCGAATTGAAGATTCCCGAGCCCGAGTCGGCGTTCGACGAACGTCAGGCGTTGGATACTGTGACTCAGTTCGAACGTACATGGCGATGCGAGTTGCCGGGAAATCCGCCAGAGTTCGTCGCCGAATCTGCCGTGAAGGCAGCCCAGATCCTGATGGCAATCTGCCAGGCTGTGGTTCATCGGGAAATCAGCTTAGAGCAAACCGAACAAACGATTCACGAGGCGTGCCTTAGCGACGGCGACACTCCGTCGCTCCATTACAGTGTGGATCTGGTCCTGAGGTACCTTCCGCAGGTGGACGAGCGAGCTCGAAGGATTTCTGAATCTGATGCGCTGCTGGAACTGTTGCGGACATTGGGGCGACGATGGCCGATGTCCAGCGTCGGGATGAAAGGATGTGTTCTGGACGAACTTCCGACCGCTTTGCAGCATCCGTCCCTGTGGCGGATGTATGTTGACCGAATCATCTCCACAAAAGACCTGTCGCGGGTCAGCATTCCCTCCGTGCGCGATGCTGTCGCGGCGACCATTGGCCCGTTCCCGCATCTCGCGCCGGAGTTTTCGACAGCAATCCAGTTGTGTAGGGTGTGACGAGAGAGAGTCTGGCGAACGCCTGGTCGTCAGAATTCGGGACGCTTTCAACCAGGCAAAAAACACTGGCATTCTCATGAACTCTGCGACATGTATGACACATGTTTGTGAGAACCACTCTTGACCTGTTGAGAATCAGAACAAATCCATGACGGACACATCCCTGAACCGTGCCATCGAGACTGCCCAACAAGTTCGCACAGAACTTCTCGATACCCTGAAGCAGGAATACGTTGGCAAAGACGAAGTCGTTGACCTGCTGGGAATTTGTCTCGTCGCGGGGGAAAACCTGTTTCTGCTTGGTCCTCCGGGTACAGCCAAGAGCGCGATTGTGCGGTCATTGGCTTCACGCCTGGATGGGCGAGTCTTCGACTATCTGCTGACTCGGTTCACTGAACCGTCAGAACTCTTTGGCCCATTCGACATTCGCAAGCTGCGCGACGGCGAGC
>CAMAVB010000068.1 GCA_945861465.1 Candidatus Kuenenia stuttgartensis | reverse complement strand
TCTTTGAAAGCATCGAAGCTGCCACAAGCTGTCGTGATCGCAGTCGCCAGATCACCTGTTGGAGCACCCCCGCCATTGGGGGACATGACCGTCCAGAACAGTGAGTGATTTGCATGACCACCACCGTTGTTGCGTACGGCAGTCCGGATGGCTTCCGGAACGGAGTTCAATTCACGCATCAGATCGTCAATCGGTTTGTCAGCCAGCGGTGATCCTTCCAATGCCTTGTTCACGTTTGTGATATAGGCCTGGTGGTGCTTCGTATGATGAATCTCCATCGTGCGTGCATCGATGTGCGGTTCAAGGGCCGTCGTGGCGTAGGGCAGGGCGGGAAGTGTGTATGGCATCGTAAGTAGACTCCTGTTGAACGACCGATAGTTGCCCGAAAAGGGCAACGACCACTACCTGCACAGTGCAAGGTTTCAGCAACACTCACATAGAATCCGTCAGGTCTGATACCGCATTCTAGGCAGGCCGCCACGCCGCTCAACCGTTACGCCCCAACCAATTCCATGAATCCGCAGGACTTTTCGGCCAGGAAACGGTTGCCGTCAACTGTGTCCAATCGTCGGTTGCGTCAGCCGGAACAGGCCGATTCCCGTTTTTCTTTGAATTCGCGTGACGTTCACGATGAATCTATTTATACTGTACTGTCCGCAATCTGCCAATTACGGCGGTCAACGCCCTCCCACCTTGTAACTCAGGAGCTCGAAATGCTTGTTATCCCCGGTCGCTATGGAAAAGACACCTGCGATGGATTTTCGCGTCGAGCAATCCTGCGTGTCGGCAGTTCGGCGTTGGCCGGCCTGAGTCTTTCCACGCTGCTTGAGAATTCCGCGCGCGGCAACGAAGTCAGCGAAGAAGAAGCTCGCTATGGAGGCAAAGGATTCGGTGCAGCGAAGAGTGTCATTCTGTTGTATCTGCAGGGCGGACCGAGTCATCTGGATCTGTGGGATCCCAAAACCGGCGTGCCAGACAACGTCAAGAGTGTTTTCAATCCGATCGACACCACGATTCCTGGCGTGCAGTTCACAGAACTCATGCCAAAGCTGGCACAACAAATTCACCGTGCGACGCTGATTCGTTCGCTCAGCTACACTCCGATTGGTCTGTTCAATCACACCGCCGCGATCTACCAGATGCTCACTGGTTATACGGCGGACAATGTCAGTCCGTCTGGCCAGTTGGAGCCACCAAGTCCCAAAGACTTCCCGAATTTCGGTTCCAACATCGTGAAGTTGAAACCGTTGCAGAAGCCGATGTTGCCATTCGTCATGATGCCACGTCCGCTGCAGGAAAGTAATGTCATCGGCAAAGCAGGGACCGCTGGATTTTTGGGCCGCGCCTATGATCCATACTATCTGTATCCCGCAGGCGATGACATGGACATGGCTAAGATGGACCGGATCAAGGTGGATGATCTGACATTGCGTCAGGATGTTCCGCTTGATCGTCTTCAACGTCGCGCGTCACTTCGCGACACAGTAAATGCCGGCATGAAGACACTGGATCGAGCGGTCGATCAGTATGCCCTCAATGAATACTACGGCAAAGCTTTAGGACTTGTTTTGTCTGGTCAGGCCCGGGAAGCGTTTAACCTCGCTGCGGAATCCGCTGAGCTGCGAGAAAAGTACGGCAATAACACGTTCGGGCAAAGTTGCCTGCTGGCTCGACGACTGGTCGAGGCAGGTACGCGCGTCGTGGAAGTCAACTGGCCAAAAGTTGCGAATAGTGACAACCATTCATGGGACGTCCACACCGGGCTTTCCACTCGGATGAAGACGCAATCCGCTCCGATGCTCGATGCTGCTCTTTCTGCGTTGCTGGAAGATCTCGACGAACGCGGACTCCTGAAGGAGACGCTCGTCGTGGCAGTTGGCGAATTTGGACGCAGCCCGAAACGCGGCGTGAGCACTTCCGGCAACAGCAACACTGACGACGGTCGCGACCATTGGCCGTATTGTTACACCGGCGTTGTCGCTGGCGGTGGCATGAAACGCGGCTATGCGCACGGCAGGTCTGACGAAACGGCATCGGCCCCAGCAGAGAACCCGGTCCATCCCGGCGAACTGCTCGCGTCGATTTATCATGCTGTGGGATTGTATCCACGTCGCATGGTTATGAACCATCTGAACCAGCCACGCGAAATGGTCAAATACGACGCGGCAATGGATCTGTTCGCATAAATTAAATTCTGGCGAGCGGTTGGGCGTCAGCCCTCCGTGTCTCTTCTCGTCGCCGCAGAAAACCCACTCGGAGGGCTAACGCCCTGCCGCTCGCCTTTTTACAATTCCGTCGCCTGTGACTCGTCCCACGACCAGCCTCAGGCGACTTTTTTTGTCCGCAAACCAACCTCGCAATTCAAAGAACTTTCACGATGGCAGATCGGTTGCTCGAAGGCAAAGTGGCACTCGTCACAGGAGCTGGACGTGGTTTGGGGCGGGCGTTTGCCGAGCATCTCGCGTCGCTCGGTTGCCGGGTTGGCATTCATGGAATGCGTGAAAACGGCCCCGCAGAATACGGCGAAGGCACAACACTGACGGCGACCGCCGCCGAGATTGCGAAGTCGCACGATGTACCGACGTGCCGCGTGCTGGGTGACCTGACAAATGCCGATGATGTGAAGCGCGTTGTCGGGGACGTGTGTTCTCAGCTTGGCCCGATCGATATCCTGGTTCACAACGCCGGCGGTGATATCGGCGCGGCTGGCGGTAAACCAAATCCGAATGATGCTGTCGATATCAAACTGGAAGACATTCGAGCTGTGCTCGACCGCAATCTGTTGAGCACAATCCTGGTCTGCCAGGAAACCGCCCGAATAATGATGCCGCGTAAGTCGGGACGCATCCTCACGCTCAGTTCAATCTCGGCATTCAAGGGAATCCCCAACAGTTCAATCTATGCGACGGCAAAAGCCGGTGTCGTCGAATACACTCGATGTCTGGCGGAGCAATTGCGGTCCCACAACATCAATGTCAATACTCTGGCACCTGGTGACACGCGCACCGGCCGCTTCCTTGGAACTCGCAAAGTTGACGATGCGCGGCTGGTCACGGATGGCACGCTGGATCGCGTTGGCATGGTCGATGAAGTCACCCGCGTCGTCGAATTTTTCGCGGGACCGCTTGGTGCCTTCGTGACTGGCCAGGTTCTGCGCGTCGATGGCGGCAGCCAGATCTGGCCCGCGTAGCACGGGTACAACGTCTTCCCTTTGTAGGCCGGACCAAGCGCAGCGCCGTTCCGGCTGTGAAATCGTTTAACGGCAAGCCGCAGGCGCAGGCAACAAAAGAACAATTCGCCTACGCCTGCGGCTCGCCGTTAAACGATTCGGGGCGTTTCCATCGTACCTTCCAGCAACGTGACTACTTCACAACAAAATTCAGCAACCGCCCTGGTACGGCCACGACTTTGACCACCAATTTGCCTTCCAGGTTTTTCTGAACCGTTTCGTCCGCTCGTGCGGCGGCTTCCAGTGACGCAGCATCTGAATTCGCGGGCACGATGATTTTGGCTCTCACCTTGCCGTTGATCTGTACTGGAACTTCCACCGTGTCTTCAACCAGCAGAGCAGGGTCGTACGATGGCCAAGGTTCGTAAGTCAGTGTGTTCGAATGTCCGAGCGCGTGCCACAACTCTTCCGCGATGTGAGGTGCGAACGGACAGAGCAGCAGAATAAATTGTTCCAGGACTGACTTGCTCCGCGTCTCCTGGCCGGACATGAAGTTTGTGAATTCCATCATGCGGCTGATCGCCGTGTTGAATGCGAGGCGATCGATGTCGTCGGTGACAGCTTTGATCGTCTTGTGGAGGATGCGTAATTGATCCTGCGGCGGTGCGGTATCAACGACGGCGGATGACAAAATCACGGATTCGGCCCGGTCGTCAATCATTAGTCTCCAGACGCGACCGAGGAATCGATAAACGCCTTCGACGCCATTCATCTGCCACGGTTTCACCTGTTCCAGCGGCCCCATGAACATCTCGTAGAGTCGTAGCGCGTCCGCTCCGTAGTCTTTGACCACATGATCGGGATTGACGACATTTTTTCGGCTCTTCGACATCTTGTCGGTGCGCCCGGTCAATTCGATGTCCGTGCCCTTGAGATGCGCCTTTCCTTTCTCTTTGGTCACCTGATCTTCGGTGAGCGGACGATACGCATCTGGATCGTCGGAAGGATTTCGTAGTGCGACGATTTCAGCATCGTCGGTCTTCAGGACCAACGGGATAATGCCCATGCCCTCAATCACGGCGCGGTGGCGATCAAAAACTTCAGGACTCACACTGTAATCGGTGTCCCCCAGAATCATTCCCTGATTCACCAGCTTCTGAAACGGTTCGGGCCTGCTCACATGCCCGCGATCGAACAGCACCTTGTGCCAAAATCGCGCATAGAGCAAATGCAACACCGCATGTTCTGCACCGCCGATGTAGAGATCGACCGGTAGCCAGTACCTTTCCTTGGCGGGATCGATGAACTTGTCTGAGTTCTTGTTGTCGCAGAATCGCAGGTAGTACCAGCAACTGCCGGCCCATTGGGGCATGCTGTTGGTTTCTCGTTTTAGTTTCACGCCGTCGGTATCGGTTTTAAACAGCCATTCCGGCGTGGCTTTGGCGAGCATCGGTTCCGGCGTACCGGTCGGCTTGAAGTCGTCCATATGCGGATGCAGCACTGGCAGGGATTCAACAGAATCGGCTCGCATCAGTCCCGTCGGTTGGCCCTCGGAATCCAGTTCATGCCAGATCGGAAACGGCTCGCCCCAATACCGTTGTCGGCTGAAAAGCCAGTCGCGCAGTCGGTAGTTGACGGCGACTTTGCCAAGACCTGCCGCAGTTAGATCATTTGTAATTTGAGATTTGAAATCTGCAGTGGTAAGACCATCGTACTTGCCAGAGTTAACTGCGACGCCGTCTTCCGTAAAGGGAAGCCCTTCCGGCATCCCGAAAATGTTTCCCTGCCTGGTCGGCTCTTTTGGTGACTTGGCAACGACCTGCGTGATCGCGATACCAAACGCTTTCGCGAATTCATAGTCACGTTCATCATGCGCGGGCACGGCCATGATCGCACCGGTGCCGTAGCTGATGAGCACATAGTCGGCGATCCAGACAGGGACTCGTTCGTCGTTCACGGGATTGATGGCATAGCCGCCAGTGAAGACGCCGGTTTTCTCTTTGGCGAGGTCCGTGCGGTCGAGATCACTCTTGAGCGATGACTTGCGAATGTACTCGTGAACGGCAGCACGTTGGTCGTCCGTAGTGATCGTCGCCACCAGCGGATGTTCAGGTGCAAGGACCATGTACGTCACGCCGAACAATGTGTCGGGGCGTGTTGTATAGACGCGGATTGTGTTGGCATTTGGTTCCTTCGGAAAAGGCGAGCGGTTGGGCGTTAGCCCTCCGTGTGCGTTCCCTGCGTTTAATTTTTCGTCCGGCGCGTTTTCTCGGAGGGCTGACGCCCTGCCGCTCGCCGATTCAGTCCTAAAATCCACTTCCGCACCGGTACTCCGCCCGATCCAGTTCCGCTGCATGAACTTGATCGAATCCGACCAGTCGAGTTCATCCAGTTCACTCGCCAAACGATCCGCGTACGCCGTAATGCGCAGCATCCATTGTTTGAGCGGCATTCGTACAACCGGATGGCCACCGCGTTCGCTCTTGCCGTCGATGATTTCTTCATTCGCCAGCACGGTGCCAAGGGCAGGACACCAGTTAACGGGAGCGTCGGAGACATAGGCAAGACGATGCTTGTCCTGGTAGCGGCGGATGGCCTCCATCACTTCGGGCGAGCGGTTGGGCGTCAGCCCTCCGTGTGTGTTTTCTTCCGTCGTGTCGCCAGAATCAGCTCGGAGGGCTGACGCCCTGCCGCTCGCCAGGATCTCTTCTGGAATCGGCAGTTCAGCAATCGGTCGACCCTTGCCTTTTCGCTCGACGCCATCCGGGCCGGTCCAGACAAAATCCGCGTCGTACCAGGTATCAAAGATCTGCAGGAAGATCCATTGCGTCCAGCGGTAATAATCCGGATCGGTCGTGGCCAGTTCGCGAGTCCAGTCGTAGCTGAAACCGAGCATCTTCAATTGACGCTTGAACGTGGCGATGTTCTGTTCAGTCGTTTCCCGAGGATGCGTGCCGGTTTTGACGGCATGTTCTTCGGCCGGAAGTCCGAAGGCATCCCAGCCCATCGGATGCAGGACGTTCTTGCCCTTCATCCGTGCGTAACGGCAGACGATATCCGTCGCTGTGTAGCCTTCCGGATGTCCCACGTGCAGACCGCTGCCCGACGGGTACGGAAACATGTCGAGCACATACAGCTTGGGCTTCTTTGCCGCATCACCCGTCGGAACAGTGTCCTCCGTGCGAAACGTCTGGTTCGTTTCCCAATACTGCTGCCAGTGGGCTTCAATGCGTTTAGCGTCATAACGTGGCATAATGTGTTTTCGTGTGTTTGTCGTAGCTTGACTCTCCAGAGTCGAACGGCTCAGGGGCGACGTTCTCGACTCTGGAGAGTCGAGTTACGCAGTTTATTCAACCCACGCCGCGATTCAACGCGGTCGAATCCCTCAGTATCAGCAGATCCCGATTGTGCGACAGGTCCGTCTGCGCCTTCCCATGTGTCTGACGTCGGTGAATTTCGCAGCGGACTGTGGTAATCTTCGGTCGCAAGCTGACGGATCAGACCGAACGGACTGATTTGTCGGATGATTTATCTACAATGGAATCGAAAGCCCGCACCGTGTCCCACGACATCTATGAAAATCCGCTCATTACGCGGTACGCATCCCGCGAAATGGCGACCATCTGGTCGGCTCAAAAGAAGCATTCGACCTGGCGACGCTTGTGGATCGCGCTGGCCGAATGTCAACAGACGCTCGGCCTCAACATCACCGATGCACAGCTCACGGAAATGCGAGCCAACATCGACAACGTCGATTTCGACGCAGCAAACCGTTACGAACGAGAACTCCGACACGACGTCATGGCACACGTTCACGCATGGGGCGATCAGTGTCCGAACGCTCGACCGATCGTGCATCTTGGAGCCACCAGTTGTTTCGTCACCGACAACTCGGAACTGATTCAGATCAAGGAAAGTCTGATGCTGATTCGTCGCCGCCTGGTTCAGGTCATCGACCAATTGGCGACCTTCGCCGCGAAGTTCCGCAACCTGCCGTGCCTGGGGTTTACGCACCTTCAGCCCGCTCAACCGACAACCGTCGGAAAACGTGCGACGCTCTGGTGCTGGGATCTGTTGCTTGATCTGGAAGAAATTGAACACCGGCTTGCCACGCTGCGGTTTCGAGGCGTCAAGGGAACCACGGGGACTCAGGCGACCTTTCTGACGCTGTTCAATGGTGATCACGGCAAGGTGGAACAACTGGATCTCATGGTGACGGAGGCTATGGGGTTCAGTCTGAAACATCCCGTCACCGGCCAGACCTATTCCCGCAAGATCGACAGTCAGATCATGGCCGCATTGAATGGCGTCGGTCAGACGTGTCACAAAGCAGGAGCCGACATTCGAATTCTGCAGCATCGCAAAGAAGTGGAAGAGCCGTTTGGAAGCAAGCAGATTGGGTCATCAGCGATGGCTTACAAACGCAACCCGATGCGCAGTGAACGCATGTGCTCGCTGGCTCGATTTGCCATGAGTCTCCAGGCCGGGGCCGATGCAACAATGGCGAACCAGTGGATGGAACGTACGCTCGACGACAGTGCGATTCGACGGCTGGGAATGCCGCAATCGTTTCTGGCAATCGATGCCTGTCTGATTCTGTACCGCAATATCTCCGACGGATTGGTCGTGTATCCGAAGGTGATCGAGAAAAACCTTGCCGCAGAATTGCCGTTCATGGCGACCGAAGAGATTCTGATGGCGGGCGTGCAGGCGGGCGGCGATCGTCAGGAACTGCACGAACAAATTCGCGTTCACAGTCAGGCGGCAGCAGATCAGGTGAAACAGCAGGGATCGGACAACGATCTGATCTCGAGGTTACAGCACGATCCACACTTTGCCGCCGTGGACCTTGCCGGGACTCTGGATGCCAGCCGGTATGTCGGCCGCGCCCCGGAACAGGTGGATCAGTTTATTGTGGAATGCGTGGAACCGGTGCGAAACAAGTATGCTGCGGATCTCACTCGCGGGGTGGAAGACTTACGAGTGTAATTGAGTCAAAGACATTTTGAACCGCGGATTACGCGGATGGCACGGATAGCTGCACTCAGTTTGCTGTATTCATCCGCGTAATCCGCGGTTAAACCTCCGAAATTGATCTCTGACTGGAACCCTTATGCTTGCCGGAAAACTTGTCAGTCGTCGTCTGATAGAATTGGTTGAGATCGAAGAACCTCAGCTACTGTCACCTCACGCATCACCGGGTCAGATCATCTTTCAGCCGGAAATGACGTGCTTGTGCGGTTCGGATCTGCCGTTTTTCGACGACGACTTTGAAGGACATCCGATCGAATATCCGCAGCCAGTCGGGATGTCGCTGCACGAAATGGTCGGCACGGTGATCGACACGAACGGCAAACGCTGGAAACCGGGCACTCGAGTCCTCGCCGTTCCTGTCGGGCAACTCGGGCTGTTCGAACGCTTCGCACTTTCGGAACAACGAGTCGTCGCCCTCGATCCTCGGCTTTCCGATGAGATGGCGATGCTCGCGCAACCGTTCGGGACCGTTGTGCATGCCCTGAAAAAGCTGCCAAACATGATTGACCGAGACGTCGTCGTGCTCGGGCAGGGACCGATCGGGCAGATGTTCAATGCCGGCCTGCGAAACATGGGAGCACGGCGGATTATTGGAATCGACCCGCTTGCCTCACGATTAAAAGTCAGCAGCACGATGGGAGCCACCGACACGATTTGCGCCAAAGGCGCGGACGCAGTGGAACAGGTGTGTGAGATTCTGAGTGGCGACTTGCCGGAAATCGTGATCGAAGCCGTCGGCCATCGAGGACAGGCATTGAACGACGCGATTGAACTCACACGACCGTTCGGGCAGATCCTGTATTTCGGCGTCCCGGCAAATTCGATCGACGGCGTCAAACTCCGAGCCGCGTTATTCAAGAACCTTGTGATCACCACGAGCATTCATCCCGATTTCGAACGCACGTTCCCACTCGCCATGCAATGGATCGCCGAAGGCCGAGTCAGTCTGCAACCGCTCATCACGCATCGGTTTCCGTTGGCTCAGATCCAGCAGGCGTTTGACACATTTCGAGATCGCGTCGATGGGGCTCAGAAAGTGCTGGTCGAGTTTCCGAGCTGGAAGCCGCAGAAGTGAATCGACCCTTCCAGCGGTTCCGTTTAACTGCGTGGGCATCGCCCCGCGCTGATCCACACGAGCGCGGCCCGATGGGCACGCGGTGAAACAGATTGTTTTTGCAAGCATAAAGTCTGAACAAGAATCGAGATCCAGAATGTCGTCTCCTGCACCCGACCAGAATTCCTTGATCGAATCGCGCCTTGAGCGGATCGAATCGGCTCTTGCGCACTTGCAGCACGATGTGGACAGTCTGAATTCAGCGTTGCTGGGCTACTTCGGGCGGTTGCAGGAATTGGACAGCCGGTTTGTACGGCTCGAACATGAGCTGCATTCATCCAATGATCCGACAGACCGCACAGACGCGGAGACTGAACGGCCTCCGCACTATTGAAGTCGCGGTTTGCATGCCACGTTCTCGGTCCGGGGCTCCAGCCCGGGAACGCACTGCCTTGGAGGCTCCCGCCTCGCTTGTTTATCAGTGGAGGCTGGAGCCTCCGTCCAGTGCGTTCCGAGGCTGGAGCCTCGGAACGAGTCAAGGCCTGCATTTATGCGGATGAACTGTTTCCCGGCAATGCTGATATGGTTAACATGTAGTTCATCCTGGAAATCCACTTCCTGCATGGAAAAATGCCAGTGCCTCGTATCAACACGCAGCGATTTTTGAAACAAAATCGACGTACGTTTGTCAACTCATCTTGCCTTGGATTCACGGGACTCGTTGCGGCCGCGATGATGGCTCAGGACGATCGTGCGGCGGCTGATCATCCTCTGGAATGGCAGGCTCCGGACGGACTTCCGCACCGCGCGCCGAAAGCGAAGAGTGTCGTCTGGCTGTTCATGAATGGCGGCGTTTCGCAGGCAGAATCCTTCGATCCCAAACCAATGCTGACACAGTACGCAGGCAAGTCCATCAATGAGACGCCATTTGCGGACGTCCAGAATCCAGAAAAACTGAAGCTCGCAAGAGTGACGGTGGTGAATGACGCCAACGGACAACAGCGGAACAAGCTGTATCCGCTGCAGGTGAGTTTCCGGAAATATGGGCAATCAGGAATTGAATTGAGCGACTGGGTTCCGCACGTCGGAAACTGCATTGATGACGTTGCCGTGATTCGATCGATGTATACAACGGACGACAACCACGGCGCGCAGACACAGTTTCATTCCGGGCGGCATATGCTGGACGGGGAGTTCCCGACACTGGGGGCCTGGGTGCATTATGGACTGGGCACGCTCAACGATAATCTGCCGCAGTTCATCTCGTTGGGTCAACGCGAATACTGGAATGCGAAAGATGGCCACTATCTTGGACCAGCGCATGACGCTGTACCGATTCAGGTCGATCCGTCGAATCCGCTGGACTATGGGAAGTCTGCGGCCGGCCTGACACACGCTGAACAAAAGCTCGCCTTTGATCTTGTCGGGCGGTTGAATCGATTGAAGGGAGAACAGTATCCGAATGATGCCTCACTGGCGGCGCGGATCAAAGCGTATGAGCTGGCGTTTCGCATGCAGTCGTCAGTCCCCGAGACGCTGGATTTCAGTTCGGAGACACAGGCGACGCAGGACAGCTATGGGCTCAACAATCCTGAGACGCGGGAATTCGGGATGCAGATGCTGGCCACTCGGCGATTTATTGAACGGGGCGTGCGATTTATCCAGGTTCAGCACGGGGCCGGCGGGGCGGGCGTCTGGGATGCTCACAGTGCATTGAAGTCGAATCATGAAAAGAACTTCAAAGCCGTCGATCAGCCGGTTGCAGCGCTGCTGAAAGACCTGAAACAAAGGGGCCTGCTGGATTCGACGATTGTGGTGTTCGCGAGCGAGTTTGGACGCACGCCGGGGACACAGGGAGCTGACGGACGCGATCATCACATCTACGGATTTTCCGTCTGGATGGCCGGTGGCGGAATCAAGGGTGGCATCGCGCACGGCGTAACGGACGAAATCGGCTTCCATGCGGTGGAAGATCGACATTACGTCACTGACGTGCATGCCACTATTCTGCATCAATTGGGACTGGACTCACGCCGCCTTGAACTCCCGGACCGCAAGCGTCTGGACATCGATCACGGGCAGCCGATTCTGGCGATCGTGTAGAATGGACGTTCATGTCCGCCTGCGGCAGCTCTTAATCTTAATCTTAATCGATTGGCGGCTGGCAACGGTCGTGATTCGGGGTTAGCTTTGATAATTCATTTTGGAACGGGCGATCAAGATCAAGATCAAGATTAAGATCAAGATTAAGAATTCAATGAGGTTTGGTGCCCACATTCGGAGGCAGGATCTCGGACAAGAATGTCCAGGGTACATCAGAACCGGAACTCAATCGCGGCGACCGAAGCGCCATTGGTGATAGTTGGCGAGACCCTGGCCGGCGCGCCCGCCGGGCCAGTGGGAGCGGTTCCATTGGCCGGTCTGATCATCGGGGCGTTCGCTGTTGTAATACGTCAGGTGATCTGCGGACGACCAGCCGCCGTCTTCCGGACCACTGACTTTCCCGGGAGCAAAGCCGCACAATCGCTTCACAAGCTGGATCAGTTGCAGACATGCGACCAGCGACACAAACATCAAAAGTCCCATGAGCGGCACGAATGGGCCCATGTCAAAGATTCGTTCGGCCAATGGCCACAGAAATGGCCAGCAGAGTATCATGGCCAATGTCGCGAGGCTGAGCCAGGGGCCATAGGGAATCTCGCGATCGCGCTTTGTAATCCATGCCAGCGTCGCGGCAAAAATTGCGAGCACAGGAGCCAGAAAGAAAACGGCTGTAACGGGTTGCCACCCGATGACGCTGCCAATCATCGCCATCAGGACGACATCGCCAAAGCCCATGGCTTCCTGCCGCAGCACCCAGGAGCCAGCCAGACGCACCATCCAGACCATTCCGCCACCGACAATTAGTCCGACAACGCTCACGAGAAACCCGTGGACATGCGGATGTGCAATAGCAAACGGCAGACATTCCCATGAAAACAAAAACGGTCGCAGCCATTCCGGAGAAATCGAACGAAGTGTCGATGCCACGCTCGGATCCTGGAACCAGAGCGGCACGATGAATGTCTGGCCACAGATCGTCGACACCAGAATCGCGAAGAGCATCATCGGAAGCGTTGAGCCGTCCGGAATGATCCTCAGTTCAAAGTCGATAAAAGTGGCCACGATCAGGCAGCAGATCATCGCAATGTGGAGCAGGTAGCGAATGTGTAGCCATACTGGAGGAGACCACAGCGCGGTGATGTTCTGCGGTCCATCAGAGCTATGTAACCCCGCTTCATTGATCGAACCCCAGAAATTTGCCGGCATCTCAATTTGATACACGACGACAAACAGGATTCCCGTGAGTAGTTCAACCAGCGGATAGCGCGGTGAAATCGGTCGCCGACAACTGCGACATTTTCCAAAAAGCAACAGCCATCCGATCAGCGGCACATTGTCACGCCACTTGATCGATGCCGCGCAACGCGGACAGCCGGAGCCGTGGCTGGTGAGTGCTCTCAATTGATCCCGCAATCGCAGCTTCGACGGAAAGCGATGGATGCAGACGTTCAGAAAACTACCGATGCAGCAGCCGAAAATGAACAGGAACGGCAGCACGAAGGGCCGTGGTAAATCAAAATAGTTCAACGTTCGCCTCCATCGCTTGCTGTGCTCGGGAATCGGTCACGCGGCTGTGAGTCGATCTGTCGGGCGATCCTGCGTGCCACCTGTTCCGGCCATTCGCGTTCCGAATCCACAATGATCGTAGCACATCCGCGGTACAACGGCTCCCGGACTGCCATGACTTCTGCCACTTCTTCGGTGATCGATCGACCTGTCAGACTTGGGCGATTCTCGCCCGCAGATCGATCGCGGCTGAGTCGCTTTGCAAGGGCTTCGTTGGATGCATGAAGCCACACGACCGGGCCGGCCGCCTTCATCCGAACGCGATTCTCTTCCGCCAGAATCGCACCACCACCGCTGGCCAACACCAAATGATCCCGCTGCAACAGCTCCGCCAGGACTTCAGACTCACGCCGTCTGAAACCCGCTTCCCCTTCGGCTTCAAAGATCTGCCGAATAGAACATGCCGCTCGTTCTTCAATGACACGATCACTGTCAATCCAGCTCCATTCCAGACGCCGAGCGAGGCGCGGAGCGATGCTCGATTTTCCACAGCCTCGATACCCGATGAGTGTGATAACCATGATGGGGGGATGCGTGTTCGGTTTTCAGTCGTGTTTCATAATCATAATCATAATCTTAATCTTAATCGATTTTTTTTTGTCGCTGTGTTCTGCGTGCGCGAACTTGATCTGTTTTTCGCTCGACGGCAAGCCACAGACATCGACGAACGACATGCGTCGGTACCTTGCCGTGAATCGACTCATTCCATGTCCGCCGACCGAACTGCGGAAGAACGGCGGAAGAACTGCGGCGGCGAACCGATTAAGATTAAGATTAAGATTAGGAGTAAGATTAAGAAGGAGAAGAGTCGCAAACACAGACTGGAGTACTTTTTCCCTCGATCAAAACAAAACGAGACAGGCTTTCACCTGTCTCGTTGTCTATTTACGATGACTTCATCCGAGACCGCTAACTACTCTGCAGCTTTTTCTGCCACAATCTGAATGCCGGGCACCGTGATGGTCTTAATCTGCACGCGAGTATGCTTTTGACGATGACCCGTGTGGCGTCGGGAATTCTTGCGTTTTCGGAGCTTCTGAATTTCCAGCTTGAGCCCCTTTTCCTGTGCGATGATCACTTCCGCGACTACCGAGGCACCAGAAATTGTAGGAGTACCGATAACGCTGGCACCGCCCCCATTGGCGAGCAACACCTGGTCAAACGTAATCGAAGCGCCCGCTTCGACTTCGCTACGGTAATCCACAGACAGGAAAGATCCTTCCTGAACACGATGCTGACGATTACCGTCTACGATCACAGCAAACATCGAAAAATCACCTTTAACCAACGTCGCCAACGAAAAATTAAAACCACAGGAGGATGCCTGACGGCGTCTGTTCAAATTACAGATCACACAGCCTGCGTTTATTGGAGTCGCGGAGTGTAGCGACCAAAGTCACAATGTTCGAGTCGGAAATACCCCAAGTTTCCGACTTGGGAACAGGAAATTCTAATTTAGCCGCGGCAGAGCAATTTGAAAGCCTGCCCCCGCCGCAACTCCCACAAAAAGCCCAAGTTTCAGAGCGATTATCGCGTTGTCACGACTTGCCTTCGGTGTCGTTCCGGCGGCTCGCAAGTGCCGGAACGGCGCTTCGCTTGGTCCGGCCTACAGATTTAAAGCAAAATTTGTAGTCCTGACCGAGCACTAGCCGACATTGACTTCCCGACCGTTGGCATCTTCAGCTCGAAAGCTCATATGTTCCAGACAGACATCGGATTTGGCGACGATGACGATTTCAACTTCGTGTTCGTCTTCGATCCGAATCAGTTCTTTACGTTTGCGGTTGTTGAGATAGTTGCCGACCCGATCATGCACTTCGATTACAATCCGCGTGACTTGTTCATGCGCGGACGAAGACATGACCATCCGCATGACTTCGATTGACAGACTCTCCGCCGTCTTGACCTGTCCAACCCCGTTACACGCCGGACAGTTCTCATACACACTGCGACGGAGTGACGGACGAATACGCTGGCGCGTCATTTCGATCAGCCCGAACGGACTGATTCGGAGCACGCGCGTGCGGGCACGGTCACGTTCGACAGCTTCCCGAAGTGCGTGTTCTACACCGCGGCGATGCCGCTCATCACGCATGTCGATGAAGTCGTTCACAATCACGCCGCCCAGATCCCGCAGCCGAATCTGACGAGCGATCGCGTCAGCTGCTTTCAGGTTCATCTGATAGGCACTGCGTTCCGGATCATTGTCAGCCCGGAAACTTCCGCTGTTCACATCAATGGCCACCAGAGCTTCCGTCTGATCGATGACCAGTGAACCACCGCCAGGCAGCGGCACATGTCGATCCTGAATGCGGGCGATTTCTTCTTCAATGCCGTATTTGTTAAACAAAGGCTCCGTACCTTCGTATCGCTGCACACGATTGACGTGCGTCGGCATGACGATTTTCATGAACTCCCGTGCCCGTTCATACGCACCGTCTTCGTCGATCAGCACGGTGTCAATTTCATTCGTGTAGATATCTCGAATGGTGCGAATGATCATGTCGCTTTCTGCGTAGATATCTGTCGGTGCGGCAGTCTTTTTCAGCCGCAGCACAATGGTTTCCCACAGCCGCAGCAGATAATTCAGGTCGCGCTTCAGATCCGATTCTTCGCGATCGATTCCGGCCGTGCGGATGATGAACCCCAGACCTTCCGGCGGCTGAATGGCCTTCATCGTCTGTCGCAACTGGCGGCGAGTCTTTTCATCATCAATTTTGCGACTGACCCCCACTCGCTGCAGCCCCGGCATGAGAACCAGATAGCGACCGGGGATCGAAATGTACGTGGAAAGCGTTGGGCCTTTATTGCCGATCCCTTCTTTGATCACCTGCACCAGCACTTCACTTCCACGTTGGAAGATCCGCTGAATCGGAGGTTTATTGCGCGCGTTGCGTTCGTTCAGATGCTTCGGCGGACGACTACCGCGACCAGGCTCACGCTCTTCACGATCGTCCTCTGGTTCATCCTTCACAAGTTGTTTGTAGTATTGATACTCCACGTCGCTGACGTGCAGGAATCCATTTCGTCCGACGCCGAAATCGACAAACGCCGCCTGAATACTGGGTTCGATATTAACGACTCGACCCTTGTAGATATTCCCCACGTAGTTTTCCGCACTGCTGCGTTCGACATACAATTCTTCCAGCACGCCATCTTCCACAATGGCGATACGGCTCTCCTCCGGTTGGAGGACGTTGATCAGCATTTCTTTTTTCATTGACGCAGGATTCGTTCTATGGCCGGCACAAAGGCTGGCTTTCCATGTTTTCAGTGGGCCGACGAACGTCGTCGGCCTCAGTCCGTGTATCGATATCGTTTGAAAGAGTGGTCAGGCACCAATTGTGCGAAGCACCCTGTGGGACATTTGGCTATTGGTTCCTGACCCATTTTTCAAAACCCTGACCCATGTTTCAAAACCTAAAACCCGATAGTATCGACCAGATCGGGACAAAGTCGGGAGAGTTCCCCCTGCAAATAGTGTTCAACGTCTCGAGCCAGATCCAGCGAAGATGCGTGTTGCGAAATACGCACAGCTTCGGAGATCGAAAGGTTTCTGACGACTTCCTTCAATCGTGGAATTGCCTGTGGTGTTGCACTCAGACTTCGCAATCCCATTCCCAGCAACAACGGAATAAACCGCGGTTCGGAACTCATTTGGCCGCAGACGGTCACGGGTTTCCCGTGTTTTTCTGCGGCGCGGAGCACCATCTGGATGAGTCGCAGGATTGACGGATCGCCTGAACGATAAAGGTTGGCCACCGCTGGATCCGAACGATCACACGCGAGAGTGTATTGAATCAGATCGTTTGTACCAATCGAGAAGAAGTCGACTTCTCTGGCGAATTCTTCCGCCAAAATCACTGCAGACGGGACTTCCACCATCATTCCGATCGGGATATTCCGTTGAAACGGGATGCCTTCGTCTTCGAGATCTTCCATGACGTCCATCAGAATCATTTTCGCCTGACGGAATTCCAGAAGCGTGGAAATCAACGGAAACATGACGCGGACGTTCCCGTGGACCGATGCCCGCAGGATAGCTCGCAGCTGCCGTTTGAACATCGGTGTGTTGATCAGACTCAGACGAATGCTGCGCAGCCCCAACATCGGATTCTGCGATTTTGAGAACTGACTTGCCAGTAATTGTGGCACTTTATCAGCGCCAATATCGAGTGTCCGGATCACAACGGGGAGATCGCCGCAGGCCTCCACAACGCGACAATATGCTTCGTAATGATCCGATTCTGATGGTTCACGGTTGCCGCTCAGAAAGAGGAACTCCGTCCGATACAGTCCCACACCGTCCGCGCCGCGTTTAATGCAGTGACGCACTTCTTCCGGAAATTCAATGTTGCCACAGATTGTGACGCGCTGGCCGTCCTCAGTTTCCGCAGGCAGGGCTTCCATCAGTCCCAGTCGTGTGCGGATTTTTTCGCTGCGGATCTGCATGTCCTGCACGCGCGCGACTGTTTCACTGTCCGGATCGATGATGACGCGACCGTTGTCGCCATCCAGAATTACGGTCTCTCCACCTGACACGCCTGCAAGGCATCGGCCAAGCCCGACGATTGCCGGGATTTCCAGCGCACCAGCCAGAATCGCCGTGTGACTTGTCCGACCTCCGACTTCGGTTGCGAATCCGAGCACAAATTTTGTGTCAAGCGTTGCGGTTTCGCTGGGTGTCAGATCGTGAGCCAGGACGATGACGGGTTCGGTCAGATTCCGAAGTTCCTGGCGGCTTTCGCCGAGCAACTGTCGGAGCAGTCGCTTTTCCAGATCGAAAATATCCAGCGCACGTTCTGACAGATAGCGGTCGCCCATCTTTTCGAGCTGATCTGCATAACTGCGGAGAACTCGACTCACGGCGAATTCCGGTGAGCGCGTTTGTTCACGAATCAGAGCTTCCACCTCGCGGATCAGTCGCGGATCCTGGGCCATCTGTAAATGAGCCGAAAAAATAGCCCCGTACTGAGCCCCCAACTGAGCTGATACAAGCTGTTCGTTACTCTTGATGTCCCGACAGACATCTTCAAGTGCGGCATGGAAGCGATGGATTTCATCGTCGATCGCATCGCGGTTGACATATTTTCGGGGAATACGGAAGTTCTCCGACCCCAGCACCAAGACTGGGCCAGTGACGACTCCTGGAGAAACCGCGATTCCTGTGTAAACCTTCATGGCATCAGTCTAAACAGATCCCGAGCGCCAAACAACTCAGCGGACTTCAGAGCCAGATATCGAAAAGCCTGTCTCAAATAGTTCACTGATCGCATCTGCGGCGGCGGCAGCATCCGAACCAGACGTTTCCAGGCTGAGTATGGCACCTGTGGGTGCCGCCAGCAGCATCAGGTCAAATGCTGATTTCACATCGGCCCGGCGACCATCAAACGTCAGGGTGATCGTCGAAGAAAACGTCAATGCCTTGCGCACCAGCATCTGCAGGGGCCGCAGATGCAACCCTTCCTCAGGAGTCACTCGCACATGCCTGCAAACTACGCCTTCTGACTCCACGTTGAGTTCCCCCCTGCAGGCTCATCGCGATTCGGAAAATCTGTTCGATTCCGAATCGCAATTCGCCCGTTGTTCAGGCCAATACTGGCCTAGGCATCACGATCCCGGTCGTCTGCTTCCGTCAGCAGATCCCAGATATCAGTCGTGGTGACAGACTGTTTGAGAAAGTTACACAAGTCCTGACTGCGGAGGTGGCGGGCAATGTTTTCCAGGCAGCGAAGATGGTCTCCCGGACGATCCGGCGGTGATACCAGCAGAAACAGAATGAAAACGTCTTCTTCATCCAGGCTGGCGAAGTCTACGCCCGTGCGTGAGACCGCCACCATCGCAGACAGTTTGTCCACAGACGCATGCTTCGTATGCGGCACGGCCACTCCATTGCCGATCCCCGTGGAACCCAGTTCTTCACGTTTCAGGATGGCCGCGACAACCGCTTCTTCGTCCGTTGCTTTCAATGCACCCGCCGCTTTCAAATGCGACACCATTTCGCGAATCACTTCTTCCTTGGATGTCGCTTTCAGGTTCGGAAGAATCGCATTCTGGATCACAAACTCAGTCAATTTCATTTTGCTCTCACAATCTTCAAATCAGCAACAGCCAGTATGTATGATCAGAAATGATCAATATAAAAAATGAGTCTGCTGCCTTAACAAACTGGTCCGGCACAATGCCACATGATAAGGCACCATCGGAACTCTACCAGACGGCCCACGTCCCAACTCAGAGCGAACTACAGTGATCCTGAGGGAATTCTGTATTCGATAAACGAGTTCTGCACATCGTTCATTCGATCGACTTCGGTTCGTCGGTCTCAATCGCTTTTTCCGCTTGTTCTGCGGCGTCCGCAACTGACGTGTTGTGCCGATGGTCGCGGTGCTTCTCTTTGTGCTTGTGGACTTGTTGCTCCATCTTATGCAGCGTTTTGTCGAACGCTGCGCCAGTGTCCTCACCCTCCACATGTGCGACAATTGTGTGATATCCGTCGATTTCGACAAGCATTTCTACAGCGACACGGGGGCCTTCAAATTCGATCGTGACGTCAATTTCGCTGACGGTATCAAGATACTTAACGAGCTTTTCCGCTTTGCGGGTGATGTATTCTCGCAGTTCCGGTCGGATGCTGCCGTGACGACAGGTAATTGCAACCTGCATTCGATTTTCCTTCTATCCAGTAAAACAAACCATGCCACTTCAAGCTGGCCAGGAAGGTACATTCTAGTAACTACGCCTTTCCAAGAAAAGCAGGACGTGGCGGTTCTTTGCCCGAAGTAGCAATCAAGTTCAACAAATTGCACCCTGCAACACATCAGGACTCAATCTCCTGAAGTGCAGATTTCCCCTGAAGAATATCGACTTTGACGGCGAACGCCAGCAGCTACCCCTGTTTACCGGGTTCACTCGCCCCGTCGCTTGAAATTCACTGGTTAAAAACTCCCTGATCGTCACGAATGACTGGCGGCGAACGCCGGGTTGAGTCCTTTTCGCACTTGAGAACCGCTGGATGCGAGTCGTAGAGCTACGTCGCTTGCAGACAACTTTCTGAATCGGCTACACCAACAATCTGGCGTGGTTCCTTGCAACTGAAGCCACACTTCGGACAATTCTAAGGCTTCCTATTCCCGACCGCCCCACTGATCAGGATAACCCACAATGGATGACCCGACGGCTTCCTCCGCCCCAGAGGAAATCTACTCGCCACAGCCAGGCACCTCCCATATGCCGGCATGGACGGTCGGCGAACTTCCTGAGGCCCCGAGGTTTCGCTGGTCGCAGCTGACATTGATGCTTGGCCCTGGCCTTGTGATGGGTGGCGCAGCAATCGGCGGCGGCGAATGGCTTACCGGTCCGGTCGTGACGGCCCGCTACGGAGGAGAGCTGCTGTGGCTGGCGACGCTGAGCATCGTGTTTCAGGTGATCTATAACGTCGAGATCAGCCGCTATACACTGTACAGTGGTGAGCCGATCTTTACCGGCAAGTTTCGAATCGCACCTCATCCCATGTTCTGGCTCGTGCTGTACCTGATTCTGGATTTTGGTTCGATTCTTCCCTATCTGGCATCGAACGCAGCCATCCCGCTCGCGGCCATGATTCGTGGCAAGATTCCCGATCCGTCGCTGCCAGCGGATATGTCGCTGCTGAAAGTGTTGTCGTGTGGCATCTTTCTTTCCGTGTTCATACCGCTGTGTGTCGGTGGGCGAGTTTACAATTCGATCAAAATCATGATTTCGATCAAGCTGGTCATCGTACTGGGATTTCTGACACTTCTGGCCGTTTGCTTTTCCACCCGGGAAGACTGGAAAGAAATCGGCAGCGGATTTTTCAAGTTCGGCAATGTACCCATCATTCCGGAAGATATTCTGAACAAGGATGGCATTCAGGACACAGACGAAGAAAAAAACATCCGACGCACCGACAATGTGTTTTCTGCCTTTCGGCACAAACGATCCATCGCGTTTGACTTTGCACTCGTCGGCATGCTGGCATCAATGGCCGCGATTTCGGGCAACGGTGGTCTGACAAATACGCCGATCAGTTCATTTACGCGCGATCAGGGCTGGGGTATGGGGAAGCATGTCGGTGCGATTCCCAGTATGGTCGGTGGACATGCCATTGAACTCTCGCACACCGGCAAGGTCTTTCGGATTACACAGGACTCTTTGAAACGCTGGTATCGCTGGGTCGCACATGTGGAACGTGAGCAGTATCTCGTCTGGTTACCTGCGTGCTTCGTTGGTCTGGCGTTGCCGAGTATGTTATCCATTCACTTCCTGAAGCGAGGCACACTTTTGAAGGATAAATGGCAGGCGGCGGGAATGACGGCTGACGGTGTTCGCGATGCCGTCACCGAAGCCACCAGCCCGGCGTTGGGCGGGGCATTCTGGTACATGACGTTGTTCTGTGGACTCCTGATTCTGGCGACCAGCATGGTCGCTACGGCTGACGGTGTCCTCCGCCGCTGGGTGGATGTGTTCTGGACGTCCAGCAAACGGCTGCAGAGCTGGGATACGCGCCATATCGGACGACTGTACTTTGGTGTGCTGTGTGCCTATATGGTGCTGGGATTGTTCATGCTGATCTTCGTGCCGGGCGACAAACTACTCGTCACCGCGACCGGTATGATGTACAACTATGCCCTCGGCTTCAGTTGCCTGCATACCCTTGTGATTAACTGCACGCTGTTGCCACGCGAATTGCAGCCCAGACTCTGGCAGAAAACTGGTCTGGTCTTCGGGGCCATTTTCTTCCTGAGCATCGGAGCGCTGGCGACATACGATGCAGTTCCCGGCCTGGTGACGACGTGGAATGAATCTTTTCATCCACCGGCACCCGAAAAGTAGATCCGCAGCAGATTACGGCCCCTGAAACTCTGCATTATTCGTCGACCGAAACAGGGCCGGATGGTCCACTTCGGCCTGCGCCAGAAATGTTGTCGCCGCCGCCGCGAACTCCAGAGGGCTGCCATCAACGGATGTTGCTTTCCTGCATTCTTCGGCGAACTGGACAATGGCTCTTTGAGTTGCGCGATCATCGGCACACTCATGCCTGAACAGCCGCTCCAGCTCCGGCCATGATTCCCAGTCTTTCCACCGAGCCAGGTTGGTAATTGTGAGAATTCTCTGGTCACTGTTCGACAGCAGTCGACGCATGGACGACTTGAGTCGCGACTGCGGGATCAGGCTGCTTTCATAACTCCAGACAAACTGTATCGCCTGCACGGCAGCATAAACGCTGTCCGTCGGAACGTCAGGCTTGAGGCGAGTCTGCTCAAGAAACGCAACGCCGTCTTCACCCGTCAACAACAGATAGCCCCCCATGAGTCCGTCGGTTCCGTAACGAAAGAATTCTTTATCGTCCCGGCCCGTCGGCGGCACAGCACCAATTTGTTTTTCCAGGAACGCGGCGTCGTCTGCATTGCCGCAAAGGCCCAGCATCATGCCGTAGAGTCCCAGGCGTTCGGGAGTCGTTGTGGGATCCGCAATCCATTGCCGCAACTGCTCGCGCGGCATTTGAGCCTTCACCGCTTTGACATCTTCATAGGTTGCATTCGCAAACTCCGCCCATGCATCGATCGACAACAGTGGGTCCGGGTTCTCAAGAAACTTCAGGTAATAAGGAAGTCGATGCACCTGTGGGATTGACTGTCCGGGAGCGTTTCTGATGTAACGAATTGCTTCCAGCGATACCGGGGCAGATAGATCCCATGAGATCAGTTCCGGGATCAAAAATGAAGTCCGCTGGACTCTCTGTGAGGCAGATTCGGTTGTCTTGAGATCAGCCGTTACGATGCCGTCGTTGTTGCCGGTTGCATTCGACTCGCCTGTCAGATTTAAGGTCGCGTCGTCAGTGTTCGCTGCGAATGTTGACTCTGTCGAAGTCGAAACACGGCTGGCTGGCACCGAACCGAACAACAGGAACAAGTCGCCAGGTACACCCGCAATTTCCTGACGCACAACGATCGGCTGACCAGCCTGCAATCGACCGAACTTGTTCGAGAGTTCTGACCCTTGCAGGAATTCCCGAATGCGAACCGTCGATTGCGGAATCCCCACTGCACCCGCATGAACGACTTCAACTTTCAAAAGCTCGGCAATCACCACGATGTCCGAAGCTGCAATCTCCTCCACAAGCGTCATCGGCGGCGAAAGACAGAACGGGCATGCACGCAGCACGTTCCCGGCCAGCAACGCGGCAATTGCAATGCCACTGAACAGCGTTACACGTTGCGCAGGGCTCCAGCATTTCAAACTTGCCACGGCACTTTCATCCTTGAAACTGCAACATCTCAGCGGGGCGGCAGGAGACTGGTTCAGTGACGCACCACAGTAACCCGAATCGGCAAAAAACCTGGACCCGGACGAGCGACATTTCCCTCACAGGAAACGCCATCTACCCGTCGTCCTGTGACTTCAGACGAATTTGAGCAGAATTTGCCGAAACCGTAAACAAGAATCCGCAGCGGAATACGCAGATCCAGATTACTCGTCCGTTGCTCCGAATCTCCGAATGCTGCGTTTCGGCCGTTCGCGAGTCCGAAACGCTTCGAAATTATCGACTTTGTATTCCGGCAGAACCGTGTTGATTCGTTTTTCAATATTCGTCAGTTCACCGCCCTGTTGCAGTGTCACAAACGTGATTGCGCGGCCAGTCTGGTCTGACGATAGACGTCCGGTTCGACCCACACGATGCACATAGTCGTCGCAGTATTCCGGGATGTCGTAATTGATGATGTGCGAAATCCCGCTGATGTCGATGCCGCGACCGACAACGTCCGTGGCAATCAGCAGACGCAGTTCACCGGCTCGCAACGATTTGATCACCGAATCTCGTTTGCGTTGTGGCAGGTCGCCGTGAATTGCGGCGATGCGATTGGATTTCAGACGTTTTGAAAACTCCGCGAACAAAGCGTCCGCTCCGCGCTTAGTCCTCGTGAACACAATCGCCTGCTGTGGCTTTTCTTTTGCAAGCACACGCAACAACAACGGCCTTTTGCGATCTTCATCCACCGTAATGTAGTACTGTTCAATCGTATCCACGACCACACGGTCTTCGGACAGATCGACCATTTCCGGTTCGATCATGAATCGCTGCGCCAGCTTCTCAACGGGCGGCGGCAACGTCGCGGACAGCAGCATTGTCTGACGTTCGGTCGGACAGGATCGCAGAATGCGTTCGATGTCCGGACGAAATCCGATATCCAGCATGCGATCCGCTTCGTCCAGCACAACGACCTTGAGATCATTCAGCTTCAGATGCTGCCGTCGCAGTAAGTCGATAACGCGGCCTGGCGTGCCGATGACAACATGCGCTCCGTTTTCAAGATCAGCAATCTGTCGTCCGATGGGACGACCACCGACAGCCAACGCGAATTTCAGTTTGGATGTGCCGCTGAGCTTAATGGATTCCCCATGAACCTGTTCGCCAAGTTCCCGCGTCGGTGTCATCACAAGCACCTGAACTCGGCCCTTCGACACGTCGAGGCGTTCCATCGCGGGCAGCATGAAGGCTGCGGTTTTGCCCGTGCCTGTACGAGCCTGACCAATGCAGTCGCGTCCGGAAAGAGCGATGGGAATAAAAGCCACCTGAATGGGGCTGGGCGTTTCGTAGCCGATTTTCGTGATCGTTCTGAGAGTTGCGGGCGCGAGGCCCAGCTGAGCAAAAGTTGAAATTGTTTCCGTCGGTACGTCCAATGCAAAATCCACGATCTTCCGCCAACCAGAGAGTCATTTTCAGATTCCGTGCGGGATATGTCATGCACGGAACCCCCACAGAGCCTAAGTGCAACGGTTGGCGAAAACAGGGTCGCGAGGCAAGAAATCCGTGGAATTACCACTCTACGCCATCTTTCGTGACCCGTCAACACTTCAGTTCAGGTCCTGGCCCAGGACGGACCATTTCTGTTGTCGAACTGGCGTTCAGTCGCCGAATTCGGGATTCCCGAATTCTGGAGTCTGACTCTTAAAGTGATTCGCTGCAATTCTCCTCGAAAATCAATGCCCTGATTACTGGAAGATTCAGGAACAAAATGGCTAGACTTCGAAAAACTATTCACAAACGTTTTTCCTCGGTGCCAATCCATGGATGCTCTGTTCGATCTCTTCAGCAGTCTGGTCAATGTACTCTGGTCGTTGCTGGATGTAGTGGTCAATCTCCTCCGCGTCATACTGCCGTGGTTGCCTCTGCTGGGTTGGGTAGGATTCTGGATCTTCGCCGTGAATTGGGCGAAGGCGTTTCCGATCCTGCGACGTGGCGGCTTTATTGGCGTCCTGTTGTTGATGTTTGTGGCTGTCCTGGTTTGGGCTGCTGTCGCTCCGCCCGACAATGGCAAACATCTGATGCTTGGACTGTCGGTGGACAATCATTCCGGCAAGTTTATTTATGTCACGATGCTGACCTGCATCGCGCTGCTTTGCGGATCAGCTCAACTGTCAGGATCCTTCGGGCGATTGGGTGAGTTTCCTGAAGAACCTGCCGCCGATGATGATGTCCACGCGCACAACGATCAGGGACACGGCCATGACGATGATCACGGTGGCCATGATCACGGCCATGATATTGCACACGCTCATTAGTTTTCAGTTGTACCTCGACGTTGCCCGTCACTCCGTGGCGGGAAGGCTCGCGTCGAAGACACGAGCAACAATGATTCCCGCCCGCCCTCCTGATCTCCCGCCTGCCTGGAACCTTCGCTATGAAATCACTCCTGGTGTTTTCTTTGATGTGTGTCTCTTCGTTGTCGATTGCAGGAGACTGGCCAAACTGGCGTGGACCGCACGGGAACGGCACGGCGGACGGTGCGGGCTATCCGACAGAATGGTCGGCGGATAAGAATGTTGTCTGGAAGTACGAATTGCTCGGTCGAGGAGCCTCAACACCCACCGTTGCCGGTGATGCCATTTTTTTGACGACGACCATCAATGGTCAGAACACAATCATCGCTCTGGGAATGGATGGCACGGAACGCTGGTCGAAGACTCTCGGAGCTGCAGTGGAAGGGAAACCCGGCAAGGATGGCACCGGAGCCAATCCATCGACGGCAACTGATGGAACGTCCGTATTCGCGTATTTCAAAAGCGGCGATCTTGGCTGTTTTTCAGTCTCTGGTGAACTCAAGTGGCAGAAGAATCTGCAGGCGGAATACGGCGAAGACACGCTTTGGTGGGATCTGGGAACATCTCCGGTCCTGACGAAAGACGCAGTCGTGATTGCCTGTATGCAAACCGGACCATCGTACGTTGCGGCGTTTTCAAAATCTGATGGTGCAGTGCTCTGGAAACAGGATCGTGACCTTGGAGCGCCGGAAGAGGCAGCTCAGAGTTACGCGACGCCTGTCGTGGTGGATGAAGCAGGCGGTCAGGTGATCGTGGTCCTCGGGGCGGACCATGTGACTGCTCATGACGCTGCCAGCGGCAAAGAAATCTGGCGTGTCGGCGGTCTGAATCCCACGAATCATAAGTACTTCCGCTCCATTGCCTCAGCCGCCATCTCAGATGGAATGGTCATCGCTCCGTATGCTCGTGGTACATCGTTGACTGCGATCCGGATGGGTGGCCAGGGCGATGTGACATCCAGCCATATCTCCTGGTTTAATCAGGGCACTTCAGCGGACGTGCCGACACCAGCCATTTTCAATGGTCGCGTATTTAACTGTCGTAACGACGAGGCGCGTGGGATGATTGATTGCCTGGAGCTTCTAACGGGAAAAACAATCTGGTCCGGTCAGTTGCCAAAAAACCGCAGCGATTACCGATCATCGCCGACGGTAGCCGATGGGAAGCTGTATGTGGCTCGCCAGGACGGCACGGTGTTTGTGCTGGACGCCATGGGCAGTGAATTCAAGGTATTAGCGCAGAATACCATCGCCGAAGAACACACCGTCGCATCGCCGGTCTGTGTCGATGGCAGGATCATTCTCCGCACGGACACCCATGTGTATCTGATCGGGAACAACGGCTAGACAATTTCTCATCCGTCGCGGAGGTCGCGGGCTTTCTCATCCTTCGCGGCATTCAGATTCTGAGTGCCACCACGGTGATCGCGGCGGAGATCGGTGATCTGCGTCGCTCCAAAATGGCCTGGCAGTTCATGGCGTTTCCGGGACTGATGCGTTGCTCACCACTTCACGCTCATTACGAAACGAACTGCGGCGGCCAACATCGATCGCATCTCCACAAACTGGCCGACCCTGGATACTTTGCCGTCATCTCTGGCGAATGACCGTCTCCGTGTTAAACTGTCGGTCGAATGACGTTGATTTGTGGTCTTTGCCCGGATTGTGAACTGTTTTCGAGAGGCAACTTTCATGCGATTTTCCTTACTTTCGTGGATTTGTGCAGCAGTCGTGGGGGCGGTCGGCCTGACGATCAATGCTGCCTCGGCTGGCGATACTCTGGTTTTTGAACCACCCAAGCCCGGCGACCACGTCAAGCACATCGTGCTGATTTCAGGCGACGAGGAATATCGGTCCGAAGAAACAATGCCGATGCTGGGTAAGATTCTCAGTCAGAAGCACGGATTCAAGTGTACGGTATTGTTTGCTTTCGGACCCAACGGTGCCGAGTACATCGACTCGAACAATTCAAAGGGGTTGCGTGGAATGGAGTCTCTGGATTCTGCGGATCTGATGATCATCGCGACTCGATTTCGTCGTCCTGATGCGGAACAGGCAAAACACATCGCCGCATTTCTGAATGCTGGCAAACCGGTGATCGGACTGCGGACGGCAACGCATGCGTTCCAGGGTGGCGAAAAAATCGGCGACTCGCTGACGTATGACCAGTTTGGTCGTCAGATTCTGGGTGAGCAATGGGTTTCGCATCACGGAAATCATAAAGTCGAGGGGGCTCGCAGTGTCGTGGAACCGGGTGCCGAGCACCACGTGATGCTGCAAGGCGTCTCCGACATTTTCGCGCCAAGCGACGTCTATGGCGTCACTCACCTGACCGATGTTGATACGATTCTTCTGCGTGGAGCCATCACGGAATCTCTGGATCCTGCATCAAAGACGCTCGTCGATGACGCCCGCAACAAACCGATGCAGCCACTCGCATGGTTGCATCCTTACACCGCTCCCAACGGCAAAGCAGGTCAATCCTTTTGTACAACCGCCGGTGCGTCTGTGGACTTCGTGGATGAAGATCTTCGGCGATTGATTGTCAATGCATCAATCCATCTCACCGGCGGCGCAGTGCCTGAACAAGCCGATGTGGACTACGTCGATCCGTTCTATCCGACGTTTTTCTGCTTCATCAACGAACCGGACTATTACAAGACCATGAACATGAAACCTGATGACTTCGGCCTCGGCAAAGCTCCTCATCGACCGGATCCCCCCGGCAACCCTGCCTGGCCTTTCCGTCCGACTCCGGACAAGGAATAGAATATAGCCTTCAAAAACGCTGTCCTAGCGGATCTCTCGATCCAGTGACGGGTATCGATGGTGTAATGCCCTTTTTTTGCAGGTTTCGGTATCTGAGCAGCATCTCCGAAGTGACGAAACATCGGGAAGAGTCGGAATCTCAGGCGGAGAGCGAAAAGTTTCTTGCGACCGAAGATCCCGCTGTTTGCCCCGATTTAGCAGCACCACCAGTTGCCGGAAACGAAGCCGAAAAGTAGTTCCATGGGCGGGTCTGCAGACCCAACCTGACGATTTCACAACCGTGCTTGCTCATGCTGGCGATGTGGAGTTGAGCATCGGGCACGATCGATTGCACGCTTACGTTGCCTACCGAAGTGCGTTAGACTGATCACGCTGACGGCGTCGGTTGTCAGTGCCGTCTGGACGGGTCTGGAGTCTCGTCTCGCAGAAAACATTCGCTGGCTGACTGCCTGTATTTCGAAAGTTGAGATTCATGCCTCGTATCAAGGCGTTTCAGGCTTTGCGGCCGGTTCCGGAACTGGCCGCCAAAGTGGCGTCGGTTCCTTACGATGTGGTCAATCGCGACGAAGCGGCGGAGCTAGCGGCGGGCAATCCGCTGAGCTTTCTGCATGTGGTCCGACCAGACATTGACTTTCCACGTGAAAAAAATCCGTATGATCCTGACATCTACGACAAGGCAGCCGACAATTTTCAGAAATTGATCAGAGACGGTGTGCTGCAACGCGATCCTGCGAACTGCGTCTTTGCGTACCGCCAGATTATGCAAGGTCACTCACAGGTCGGTATCGTCTGCTGCTGTCACACTGATGACTACGAACACAATCTCATCCTGAAGCATGAGAAAACCCGAAAGTCCAAAGAAGACGATCGGACGCATCATGTGCTGGCCTTGAATGCCAACGCGGGTCCCGTGTTTATGACATATCGCGGCGTCGAGCACATCAACTTTATGGTGGCCGCTGCGACAAAGACCCGACCATTGTACGACTTTGTCGCGGTCGATGGTGTGCAGCATACGGTCTGGCGGATCGAAGACACGGAGCCATTCGTAGAGGCGCTGTCGGCGGTGCCACATTTCTATATCGCCGACGGCCATCATCGAGCCGCCAGTGCGTGGCGTGCCGGGCAGGAACTTCGACGCAGGGCTCCCGGCGGTACTGGTGACGAAGAATTTAACTGGTTCCTGTCCGTGCTGTTCCCGTCCAGTCAGCTCCGGATTTTGCCGTACAACCGCGTGCTGAAAGAGATGAATGGGCACACAGTCAGCGACCTTCTGAAGAAACTCGATGCGCTGGGTGAGCTTACTCCTGCGGACATTCCTGTCCCCGATGCTCCGGGTTCGTTCTGCTTTCTGATTGATAACCGCTGGTGGAAACTCACGATCCCGCCGGACCCATTGTTTGTCAATGATCCGATCAAATCTCTGGACGTCGCAATCCTGGAACGTCTGGTCCTCCATCCGATATTCGGCATCGAAGACGTCCGCACAGACCCTCGCATTGACTTTGTTGGCGGGATTCGAGGCACAGCGGAACTGGAACGACTGTGCATTCCGGGTACGTGGTCGGTCGGGATTTCGATGTATCC
>CAMAVB010000067.1 GCA_945861465.1 Candidatus Kuenenia stuttgartensis | reverse complement strand
CCACATTTCCGGAATTTCGGCAATTTGCATGACTGAGCCAATTCCATCGGTCGTAGACATCCTGGGCGCTGGCGGCGTGATTGCGCGGAGGCTGACGGACTATGAACCACGTCCGGAACAACTTGAAATGGCATTGGCCGTCGAATCAGCACTGACGAAACGTCAACACCTGATCGCCGAAGCAGGGACCGGTGTCGGCAAGAGTTTCGCGTATCTGATCCCAGCCATCCTGGCAGCGCAGGCCGAGCAGGGAGCTGACGGCAAAAAGAAACGTCGCATCATCGTTTCGACGCACACGATCAGTCTGCAGGAACAGTTAATCCAGCACGATATCCCATTTCTGCAGTCCGTGTTGCCGGTGGAGTTTTCCGCAGTTCTGGTAAAAGGACGCGGCAATTACATCAGTCTCCGACGACTCGACAAGGCCGTGCAGCGTTCGTCTCAAAAATCACTGTTCGCACCGGACGGCCAGCAGCAACTGGCGAAGATCCGACAATGGGCACACACGACAACCGATGGCAGTCGATCGGATCTGGCGTTTCAGCCGAAACCGGATGTCTGGGACGAAGTGCTCAGCGATCACGGCGACTGCCTGCGGAAGAAGTGTCCAAGTCACGACAAATGTTTCTACTACGCTGCGCGCCGACGCGTCTGGAATGCTGATCTGCTCATCGTCAATCATGCTTTGTTCTTTTCGGATTTGTCACTGCGGCGTGACGATGCCAGTATTCTGCCGGAATATGACACCGTCATTTTTGACGAAGCCCACACCATCGAAAGCGTGGCCGCTGACCATCTGGGACTTTCCGTCACGGAGGGTCAAGTCGACTATCTGCTGAATAAGTTGTACAACGAACAGGCAAATCGCGGATTATTGATCACTTACAATCTGAAGGACGCACAAAAACAGGCGTCGAAAATCCGGTCGATCGCGATTCAGTTCTTTACAGACACCGGCGAATGGGCTGAACGTTTCTGTAAGAAAAACGGGCGACTGATGCGCCCGATTGATGTGACAAATGAACTGACGCCGGAACTCAGTCGCCTGGCCATCATGGTCGGTGAAGCCGCTGCCGCCGCGACGACCGAAGCCAATCAGGTCGAACTCAAAGCTGCCAGCGACCGTTGTAAAAGCCTGGCGGATGACGTTCAGTCATGGACGCGGCAGTCAGTCGAAAACTCTGTGTACTGGGTGGAACGATCCGGAACCTACAAGCAACGCTTATCGTTAATGAGCGCTCCGGTGGAAGTCGGACCGATCCTGCGCGAGCATCTTTACAACGCGATCCCGTCGGTCATCATGACCAGTGCCACGCTGGCGACTGGTGTGAAGGATTTCAGTTTCTTCCGATCGCGCGTCGGCCTGACCGAAGGCAGCAGCATCCGCCTCGGAAGTCCCTTCAACTACGAGACACAGACACGGCTGATTCTTTCCACAAATATGGCCGACCCGTCGGTTGATCCCAAACGCTTTGAACAGCAGTGCTGCGAACGGATTCAACGGCATCTGCTGGACACTCAGGGCCGCGCCTTTGTGCTGTTCACAAGTTATGCCATGATGCAGTTCTGCGCCGAACGCCTGACCGGCTGGCTGGCGCAGCATAACCTGTCACTTTATTGTCAGGGAAAGGGTCTGCCGCGTTCCGCCATGCTGGATCGATTTCGAACAGACGAACGCGCCGTGCTGTTTGGAACGGATAGTTTCTGGCAGGGTGTTAACGTCCCTGGTGATGCGTTGCAGAATGTGATTATCCCGCGACTTCCGTTCAGCGTCCCCGATCATCCGCTGCTGGAAGCGCGACTCGAAGCCATCCGGGCTCGCGGCGGGAATCCGTTTCGGGATTTTCAGACTCCGGAAGCAATCATCAAGCTCAAGCAGGGATTCGGGCGACTCATCCGCCATCGAAACGACACCGGCCGCGTCGTAATTCTTGACCCGCGTATGCTGACAAAAACCTACGGTCGATTGTTCCTCGCCAGCCTGCCGAAGTGCCGGACGGAAATTGACAACGGTGAATCCATTGAACCGATCGATGCTCAATAATTATTGTAGCGGGCTTCGTCCGTAAAGGCCAAACTCCCAATTTTTGCAGAGCAGCGGTGAGAGGCCAAACGACGGACATGAATGTCAATCCGGGCTGGCCACGACAGCAAGTCTCGACGTTTCGCCGTCTTTCCTGGCCAGCGCAGTTTGCCAAAGAGGCCAAGTTGGTTCAAAGTTTGTTTATGACCAGCTACATTCATTTCGCCACACCGCCGAATGGTCAGGCAGCCGCGATTCGGGTGAGAACGACTCTCTCTGGGAATCGCGAAACAAACGGATTGGTTTCGTCGTGATCGCGAAAAGGAAAGGAATCTGATTTTATGGATCAATCAGCCCAACCTGCACGTCATCTGTTGAAGGGACTCCGGCGTCTGGTGAATGACATCCGCGTCAGTTCCACTGAGAACGGATCGGGATTGACGGACGTTGTATGCGGCACGACAGCGCTGCTTTCATTTGGAGATTCCGCAGTCTCTTACTGCGGTCGGTCGATTGACGATCTGACCGAGCATCCCTCGTTTGAACGGGTTCTCTGGCTGCTATTGCATCAATCGCTGCCGACGGAAGAGGAACTGTCTGACAGTTGTTCGATCATGGCGGATTCTGCGGTCGTCGATCCATCGGCATTTCAAATGGTGTCGCATCTGCCGTTGTCGGCGCGACCGCTGGATGTTTTTCCCTTGTGCATTTCGCTGTTGTCGTTCTTTGATCCGACACCGCAGGACAGTTCACCTGAAGCTGCGCGGTCCCGGACCCTCCGCTTGCTGGCACAGTTGCCCATGATCCTGTCGGCAGGTTTTGGCGACACGTTCGAAGAAAGCAGTTTGCGACCGACGGAATTGTCAGCGGAAGAAACGGAATTATCGTGGGCAGGTCGATTGCTGCATCGACTTCGCCGAACGGCATTACGCCCGTCTGCGGCCGAAGACTCCGCGATGAATACGCTGATGATTTGCCAGTGCCTGACTGAAATGCGGCCAGCCTGCTTTACGGCTCGGTTTGCCGCGAGCACGACGACGCATATTCTGGCCGCGCTGCAGTCAGCGGCAACGGTGTTCGTGTCGCAACTGCGGAATGACCCCTATCTCTGGACCAGCGAACTGCTGAAGAATTTCCGCGACCCCGGTCAGGCCGAAGCATGGTGGCGACGACGCGAAGGGCAACCGATGCCTTTTGGATTTTCGAATTCGAACAATGATCTGCGAGCTGACATTCTGGCGGAAACAGTGCTCACACTTCTCGGCAGCCCTGACCGCATTCGACTTGCGGGATGTGCTGCGCGGCTGGAGAAAATCCTGGCAACGGACCAGTATTTCCCGACCGCTGACTGGGTATCAACAAAGGTGATGACGTTGCTGGATATTCCACCCGAGCGACAATCCATCGTGATCGGCATGGCTCGACTGGTGGGCTGGTCCGCTCAGGCGATCGAGCAGCAGGCTTCCGGTCTCAGCTTGCTGCCGCGTCTGAACTATGGTGAAGCGGAAGTCGCTGGCGAAGCGGAAGTCTCGTGACGCGGGGATTCCCGCGTCGCATTGCCGAACGACAGACAGGGCACAATCTTCTTCGCTTCGACAGTGTTTTATGGCCGGGCGACGGACATGCATGTCCATCCTACAGATGCGAATGTTGCGTGTCCGGGAATGAACCGTTCCTGACTTCCTGAATGTAACTTTTGACGGCTTGAGTTGCCTGATTGTGAAGGTCAGCGAACTTTTTGAGAAATTTCGGCTGGAAGTCGGGGTTGAGGCCCAGCATGTCGGGGCCAACAAGAACCTGTCCGCTGCATCCGGCTCCGGCCCCGATGCCGATTGTGGGGATGGACAGAGCTTCTGTGATCCTCTTGGCGATGTCCTGCGGCACGAGTTCCAGGACGACGGCAAATGCACCGGCTTCTTCAGCGGCACGGGCGTCGTTGAGCAGTTGTTGTTCGTCCCGCTGGACTTTCCCCATGCCGCCAAGTTGCCGCACGGCCTGCGGTCTCATGCCGACATGCGCCATCACGGGAATTTCTGCGCGACCGATGGCACGGATCGTTTCAGACTGGATTGCACCGCCTTCCAGCTTCACTGCGTCGGCACCGGTTTCCTTGATGATGCGACCGGCGTTTCGCACGGCTTGCTCTGGGCTGACCTGATAGGACATAAACGGCATATCGACGATCACGAGAGCCCTCCGCACCGCGCGGGCCACCATTTCACCATGATAAATCATTTCATCGAGCGTGACGGGCAGCGTCGTGGATCGACCCTGCACGACCATCGCCAGGCTGTCGCCGACCAGAATACAGTCCACGCCCGCTTCGTCCATGATTCCGGCCCACAGATAATCGTAGGCGGTGAGCATCGTGAGCTTTTGACCCTGAACTGCCAGATCACGGAACACCGGAACAGTGATTTTTCGCGGAGTTATTTTCATAGATGAATCAGAACCCCTGACGAAACCACTCCTTGCAGCTGGATTCGCAGGAATTCAGCTCAATTTCTGAATTCCTGCGAATTCAGCCACCTGTTTTGTGAGGGATTCTTATTCAAAGCCCCTGAGGAAATCCTGGACGCCTGGATCAGTCTCGTCTTCGGAATTTTGCACAGGTTCGGCGGCCACCTCGCCCAAACTGATGACGTTCAGGAATTCATTGACAACAACGAGTGGTTGTCCGGGTACCGCCGCACCTGCAATTGGCGGCAGACAAACGGTGTCCGTAGAGCCACCGTTCCACAGCCCTAAATCGTCTGCCGCGTACCCATTCGCCAATACAGCGTCGGACGTCAATTCACGATCACAGTCACTTTCCACGTCTGAGCCATCGACGATACTGAGCACATCCTGGTTGTCAGGAGAATCCGAGGAATCAACGGTCGCAGACTCCCATTGCGGATCTACATCGTTCATCGGTTCGAAATTGCCGAAAACGTCATCCTGAGGCACTGCACAGCTCTCATCGCCACTCAGACTTTCATTGGAAAGGCGACGACCAAAGTCAATGATTTCAAGTCGACTGTCCATCGGATCCGGCGCGGGCGAAATCAGCGTGGCAAAACTGGCATCCAGGACAGGACGGTCCAGTGACTTTGCTGTAGAATCTTGCGGTCCCGCAGCCTCACCGCCCTGTTCCATATTGTAATCCATTGGCGCGTCGGAATCCTTAACTCGTGATATATCACCAACCGTGCTTCCATCTTTGGCGATGGTCCGGCGTGGAACGGATTCTCGCCAGGTTTCTGCACTTTTGGATTCATTCTTAACGCCCGCAGTCATTTTAGATTTGGCAATATCGACCGACACGGTCTCCGATCGGATATGAATGACAAATCGAATGGGACCGAGAGCGAGCTGCGCACCGTCGGCAACATCGCAACGTTGACCGGCAGTGATGCGTATCCCATCAATGAAAGTGCCGTTACTGCTGTCAAGGTCGGTCACCGAGACGGAATCACGTCCGACGCGAAGGAAACAGTGGCGCCGGCTGACCTGAGGCGCGGAGAGGCGCAGGTTGCAGTCAGAACCACGACCGATCACGATGTCGTGTCGAACAGTGATTCTCTTGACATTGGACGGCTGATCCTGGAGTTCAAGTACCACCTTCATAGGAACGATTCCCGTTCAGCGAAAAAGGCCGTCAAAGCAGTCTGCTCTGTGCTGTTTGCGGCTCTTGTCGGATTATTTTCTTGTCATTGACACTCGAACTTGGTGCAGCTTTTCATAAGTTGACGACAACTGCAAGGCGATCCTTCGAATTTGCTGCATTTGCAACCATATTTTTCGGGATTGGAAGAACAGAATTTCACCAGCACGCTTGATGCTGGGATATTTTCGAAACCACACGAAACCAGAGTGCAGCTCTCATCCGGACCAGTCTACAATTTTGTAAGCTGTCGCAAAGATTCTCTCACCTGACCGCAACTCTGACAATTTGACCGCCAGACAATCTATGACGATCGACTGGGAAGCCTTTCCCAACTTTACACGGACGAGTGCTGAAGTGCGGTTGCTCGGAGCAGTGGATTTGCTTTCTGTACTTGCCCTGCAGAAGTTGATGGTGCATGAAGTGCGATGTCAAAGTCGCACAAAAGCCGCCATTCTGATTTGTGAGCATTCTCCAGCCGTCACCGTCGGCAATGGTGCCAGTCTACTGGAACTTCCGGAATCAGCGCGCGAACTGGAATCCCGACTGATCACAGTCCATAGAGTGCGGCGGGATGGACATGCAATTCTGCATCAGCCGGGGCAGATCGCCGCGTATGTGGTGGTTTCGCTGCCGGAATGCCGGATGGATGAGGCGAAATTTCGGAGCTGCCTGCAACAGGCGGTGATTGAGACGTGTCGAGAAGTCCAGGTTGTCGCCTCAACGTCCTTCGCCGATCCAGCCGCCGTCTTTGGACGACACGGCGTGGTGGCCGAACTGGGAATTCATGTCGATGGCGGAGTGACCAGCTTCGGAATTTTTCTGAATGTGAGCTGCCGTCTGGACGAAGCACGCGGAATCGGACGCGGTCTGCTGGGACAGCGCGTGTCATCTCTGAATGCCGAACGCATCCGACCGACACAGATGCCGCAGGTTCGATCGGCTTTGATTCAGCATTTGTGTACACATCTGGGCTATCCTGACTATCATCTGCACACTGGTCATCCTTTTTTGAAACGAACTCGGACTCTGATCCATGACAAGTTTGCCAATCCTCAATCAACCGACGAATGACACGACTCTCCAGGCTGCCGCCTGGCACACCGCCCCGCTGAATATCGTGCCATTGAACGCGATGCTGCAGACGGACGCGCCTCAGCGCCGCCTGCCACGGTGGCTTAAACGCCCGTTGCCTCAATCAGGCATGGCCTACACCAGCGACGTGATTTCCGACCTGCGGCTGGAAACCGTCTGTGAAAGTGCCAAGTGTCCGAATCGCACGGAATGCTGGTCGCAAAAAACAGCGACATTTATGATTGGTGGCAATGTCTGCACACGCCCTTGTGGATTCTGCTCCGTGCCGAAGGGCAAGACCGAACGCCTGGAACTTGACGAACCGGAACGAGTCGCCGAAGCCGCCGCGCGGCTGGGCTTGAAATACGTGGTGCTCACGTCCGTCACTCGTGATGACCTTCCGGATGGCGGTGCCGATCACTGGTATCGCACTGTGCTGGCCGTCCGCGAACTCACGGGGGCGCAGGTGGAAGTGTTGACGCCCGACTTCCTGGGGAATCGCCGAGCCATCAGCCGTGTGATCGCATCGCGCCCGGACGTCTTCAACCACAATACGGAAACCGTCCCTCGGCTGTATCATCGCGTCCGCCGCAATGCCGAGTATCAGCGCACGCTGAATTTGCTGCAGCAAATCAAGGACGAAGCGCCGGAGATGCCGACCAAGAGCGGCCTCATGCTGGGACTTGGCGAAACGCGGGAAGAGTTGCTCGACGTCTTTGCCGACCTGCGTGGCGTTGGATGCGACATGCTCACGCTGGGACAATACCTGCAACCGACTCCTGATCATCTGCCAGTCGAACGTTATGTGCCGCCGGAAGAATTTGATGAAGTTGGCGAACAGGCGCGGATGCTGGGCTTCAGCATGGTGGCAAGTGGCCCGTTTGTCCGCAGCAGTTATCATGCTGGTGAAATGGCTGAAGGAATGGAACATGCCGCCGGGCGACGGCAGGATTAGTCATGCTCCTCGCCATTGAGACATCCGGAATGCAGGGTTCTGTCGCGATTTTTGATGGCCAGACACTACGCTTCGAACGCATCCTCGGCGGTGTCGGAACCCGGCACGCACAGACGTTACCTGCCGAAGTCGCCGACATGCTTGCTGGATGCAGCCTGGAGCCTCGCAGTATTCGATCTGTGGCCGTGAGCGTCGGACCAGGAAGTTTCACCGGACTGCGCGTCGGACTGACGTTTGCCAAAACCTTTGCATGGCTAAATGATGCCGAATTGGTCGCAGTCGATACGCTGCGTGCAATCGCGCAGCAGGTTCCGCCGGATATTGGAAATGTGACAGCAATCATTGATGCGCAGCGCGCGGAATTCTTCGCCGCGACGTATCGCTGGAATGCAGAACTCGGCCTTCGATTTGCCATCAATGACGTGGGTTTGGCGAGCGTCTCTGATCTGCCGACCGATTATCCGATCGTCGGACCTGCCTGCAACAAACTCACGGCCGCTGCACCTGATCGATTTGATGTGCTGGACGAATCTCTGTGGCAACCACACGCCGCCAGTGTCGGACGCATCGGACTGCACATGCTCGACCAGCAACAGTTCTCAGATCCTGACACTTTGGAACCTGTTTACATTCGGCTAAGCTACGCCGAGGAAAAGCGCCGCGAATCCGGGACAGTCGAAGTATAATAGTGTGACACCGATAAACCAGATTCATCGACTGCCTGGGAGTCTGTCTGATTACCGCTGATTTTGTGAGCGGCAAGGCGCTAGCCGCCGGTTTTTGCAGATTGATTACCCGCGGCTAGCGCCTTGCGGCTCACGGTCCTGGAATATCGGGACAGACTCTGATCGAGATTTTGAAATGAGTTCTGACGAAGAAACTGATCCAGACATTTTGCCAACTGCCCCGACTGAACCGGTGGGTGATGCCCGTGCACAGCAACTGACGAAACTGGTGGAGCGCAGTCAGAAACTTATGTCGCATGCATGGATGATTCGCACTTTCGTCAAGCATTCAGACGAAGTCGAAGACTTCCCGCAACTCAATGAAATGGCCCGGACGATTTTTGATGTGTTCCGCGCGGTCGAGACGCAGATCCACGACCCGGCAGGATATTTTAAGACCGTTCGCAGGAAGCTGGGTAAACTGCAGGCTGCAACGGAGCAGTTTGCCAAGGATGCGTGGCATGCATCGACACATACAAATTTCCAGCAGGCCGTAATTGCGTCGAGATTTCTGGTTGAACAATTGTCAGAATTGCTGGCAGCAGCAGAATTTCTGTTGCCTGCACCAGTCGCTCCCCCAAAAATCACGCTGCCACGCAAAGCGGCACTGCCGCAGGATGACAGCCAGGGAACAACAGCATGAAACCAGCCGCACCCGCACTTCGACCAGAAACTCGATATACAACGCAGGGTTATGGAATTCAAAACGCCCCCGGCTGGATCGGCGTTTCACGCGGAGCGGCACTCGGCATCGCCATGATCACCACGCTGAATCTGCTCGAAGTCTTCGCTTTCAACACGAGCGCCGTACAAAACTGGCTGTGCAACTTTCGCATGATCACGCAGCCCCTCTGCATTGCCATCCTGACGATGCTGGCGACCGCGGCGCTGATGTATTCAGTGAAACCTGCTTTGCCAGCACCCGTCTGGATGGCCACGCTTGTGCTTGTCACAATTGTCGCCGTCTTTGCCGGCTGGGAATTATGGGAAGTCACGCAGCGCGTACCGGAAAATCTGCGTCAGATGGCGATGAGTCGTCCGCTGGGGATCCTGATGTTGTTCGCAGTCGCAGGCATGGGGATGCTTGTCGGTGATTCGCCTTCTGCGTATGGAAAGTCATCGCTCATGGTCATTGCCGGCACCAGTCTCCTGGCGGTCATGGGGTTTGTGGTGGTGACGCTGCAGTCGGGGTCGATCGGTGATCCGATTCCGTCCGATGCGGCCCCGGCAATTCTGATTCTCGGTTGCGGCGTCGAGAGTGACGGCAAGCCGTCCGAAGCCCTGACAGACCGAATGGCGACGGGCGACAAGTTATTTCTGGAGGGGCACGGAAAGATGTTGATTCTGTCCGGAGGCCCAGGCGAAGGCAGCGTTACGGAATCCGCAGCCATGAAAAAACTGGCACTGGAAGCAGGTGTACCGGAGACGAAATTGCTGTTGGACTCTGCCGGCATCAATGCCGCAGACTCAATTCAATATGCCTCCGCACTGCCAGAACTTGAAAACGACCGACGCATCATCGTCGTGAGTCACTGGTATCAGTTGGCGAGAATTCGCATGCTCGGCCGCCAGGCCGGGTTGCAGGTGATCGCGGTTCCGGCCGAACAGCAACACGCATTGTTCAATCAGAATCGACTCTATGCGGAGGAAGCGACGGCGTTTCTGAAGACGTGTTGCGCCCCCGCAGGAAAACTGATTCAGCAATAGGGCAAGTGTGCCGGTTGAAACTTCCTGCCCTACTGGATTCTATGTGAAACTCAGGGCGATTTTCATGTTGAAATCGTTTAACGGCGAGCCGTAGGCGTAGGCGAATTCTGCCCCTGTTGGTCCGCCTGCGCCTGCAGCTCGTCGTTAAACGAAAAGACGCCAGGAACTAGTGCATATCGAATCCGTTAGACTCAGGAAACGTCAATCGCTCGCGGTCGCCGGGCTGCATGTTGCTTTTATGGCTTGAGTTCTGCGGAATCCGCGTTCAGTTTCGATCCCACTGTCGCATCTTCACTCCCGCTGCCTCGCAGCCGCTCGTCCATGATCTGGTCCTGTTCTGCCATCAGCTGTTTTAGTTCCCTGTATACATCATCTCTACCACCGGTAACCCAAACGCCTTTGGAATCATGCACGTTTATTCCCGGTGGCAGCGTCTCCGGATCAATCGCAAACTGCTCCTTGCGGCAATCGACATTGAGCCGAAGCTCTACCAGTTCAACCGACCAATCGCCGCCGGCAGTATGAACGACACCCTCTTTCGGAAACCATCGCAGATTCCCGCTTCCATCGTCGTACTGTTCAAATCTTTTAACCACCAATGTTCGTTTTCGTTCAGACTTTGCATTACCACCTGGAGAAACGTAAAGTTGTTTGCGTGGCAAGTAATCGTGATGCGGATCCAACCACATCCTGAGCGCGCCCGCTCTGGCATCAGTATTGACGCTGATCACAACACACTGGACACCATCGACGGACTCTTCTCCGCCGATCGTTACAAGATTGCACTGAAACAGAGATGCCAGACTTTCCTGTGGCCCATCACTCAGGCGAAGTCCGGCAAAGTTCCACGGCCCAAAGTTACTATGCGTTGGATCAGATCCTCCCATGATACTCAATTCATGGGGCACATTAGGTGGAACATGAGCCGGAACCGGTGATTCAGCCAGTGTATGATGGAGGGTATATGACTTTCGACCATCGAAAGACAGGATCTCCCGAACGACGAGTCGTTGGGTCTTTGAAAGTCCTGACAAAATGAATGATCGCGTCTGATCAATGTGCGCCCAGCCATGCGCAATGTCCGTGCGGAACACAACCGAACTACGCGAGTCTTTGATGTCTTCTGTCACAACGTCAACCGCTCGCGCCGGCAACTTTGGCGCTGGAGTCATACTTGATTCGAACCGACCCTCCATCGAACGGATGCTGGCATGATAGAACATTACCGCTGCGGCCACTGTTTTCAGATCAGGTAGCTCGGAGTTCACAAACTTTGGCCGGGGCGTGACTTTCAGCACCAGGCCTGCAATCGCTAACAACAAAACGCCTGCAATCGCAAACCGTCGAAGAGAAACCGCTGACATCGAATTGCCCCCACAAGGCTGGCTCTGCACGCGCCAAATGTCTGTCATTGTGCAGCGTCGATTCTCTCGAAGCACTGATGGCGGCAGAATCAGCAACCATCGCCAATTTTCATTCCTCAAATGACGCAGTCTACACTTCAGGAGTGCATCATCCAGTGAGTGCCAGTCTACCGACCTTTGATTGCGTGTCTAGGGCCTGGATTGCAGAATGGTGACCCGAACTGACTCGATCTGATATACTCCGCGCGGCGATGGGTGAGGCAATTGGCGAGCGGCATGCGTCAGCTTGCCGGTACAAGCACACGCTACCGGCAAGCTCACGCCGCTCCGCTCGCCGGACTCGATTCCGACCGGGTGGAGCATATAATGGTTCTGTAAGCACTGCTGAAACACTGCGGATAAAAATCGGTGTTTAAAAACATTCGATTCCCTGCCCGATCGAACATGACATCCCGCACTCAATTTACGACACTGCGAGATTCTTGCACAACTCTCCAAAACCATGCGTTGCAAAGGCCCAGCGATGATCAGAGCATTTGTTTTCACTTCAGTATGTTGCTTACTAGTGGCTCCATCTGCCGCATTTGCCGATGAAGTCAAACCGGCGGAGTCAAAGCCCGCCGCCGCGGAACAGAAAAACGTCGAACGCAGGACGCGCTCCGACTGGGCGGAGATTCAACTTTCAGGATCCTATCCGGAACACCAGCAGATGCCGGGACTGTTCGGTGATCTTGTCGAGGGCCTGTCAGCGTGCATGGACAGACTGCATCAGGCGGCCCGCGACAAATCGATCAAGGGAGTCATCCTGCATATCGATGGCGTCGAGATCGGCTGGGCTCGGCTGAATGAGCTGCAGTCGTCGATTGCGGAAGTGAAGGCGGCCGGCAAACCGATCTGGGCGCGGATGAACGATGGCGGGAATAAAGACTATCTGCTGGCGGCGGCGTGCGACAGAATCCTGATGCCCGAATCCGGCACGCTCATGCTGACTGGACTTCGAGCCGAAGTGATGTTCTACAAAAACCTGTTCGAAATGTTTGACGTCAAAGCCGACATGCTGCGCGTCGGTGCCTTCAAGTCGGCAGCAGAACCTTATACGCGGTCGGAAATGAGTCCTGAGTTTCGAAAGGAGATGGAAGAAATTCTGGACGACTACTACGCCGCGATGGTCAGCCAGATTGCTGCGGCAAGAAAACTTCCGGAAGAGAACGTCAAAGCCATCATCGACGAAGGCCTGCTTTCCACCGCCCGCGCGAAGGAGCTGGGTCTGATTGATGATGTCGCTTACCATGACCAGCTGAGCGACTTGATTGCCGGGGATGACAAATCGTTGGACGTGCGGTTCCGCGAAGACTATCGAAAAAAGATGGCGAGCACGGAACTGGATTTGTTCTCGCTCATGGAGTTACTTTCCGGCGGATCATCAGAAACCTCAAGCACGAAACCACGTATCGCCGTCTTGCGGCTGGAAGGTGCGATCGTTTCCGGCAGCAGTCCGATGAGTCTGTTTTCAGAAGCCTCGATCAGCTCGGACAAGATCGTGCCGTTGATTGAAAAACTAGGCAAGGACGAAAACGTCAAAGCAATTCTCCTGCGCGTCGATAGCCCCGGCGGCAGTGCTCTGGCGAGTGATCTGATCTGGCGGGCGCTGGAAGCAACGCATAAGCCGGTCGTGGCCAGCATGGGTGACACTGCGGCCAGCGGCGGCTACTACATTTCGATGGGAGCGGACGCAATCTTTGCGGAACCTGGCACGCTGACCGGTTCTATCGGAGTTCTGGGCGGCAAGATCGCGCTGGATGGTCTGATGAAGAAATTTGGTGTCACGACTTCCGTGATTCAACGCGGCAAAAACAGCGGCGTGATGAGTCCCGTAGCGGCGTTTTCAGATTCTGAACGCGAAACGATGCAGCGGATGCTCAACACCGTCTATGAACAGTTCACTCAGAAGGCGGCTGCCGGGCGACACATGGAATATGCGGCTCTGGAAGCATTGGCCCGCGGTCGCGTTTATACGGGTCGTCAGGCGAAGGAACTCGGCCTGGTGGATCAGCTTGGCACGCTGGCAGATGCTGTCGCCTACACGCGGAAACTGGTTGGCGATGAAGCTGGTAAACTGGAACTGGAGGACCTGCCGAAGGCTCAAAGTCCTCTGGAAATGCTCATGGGGCAGGCAAATTCGGCCGGGCAGCCAGTGGCGGAATTGGCCGCATTGCTGCCGGAATCCGTCCGTCCGGCCCTGCGACATTTCTCCGTGTTGCGCCAGATTGCCGATGAACCGGTGCTGATGATTCTGCCATTTGACGTGCGATTCGAATAGCATGTTGCGGCAAAGCAGCTTTAAAAAGGGGTCAGGAACCAATAGCCAAATGGCCCAAAGGGTGCTCCGCACTATTGGTTCCGGACCCCTTTTTAAAGCCTTGTATGTTGTTCGGTTCTGCGGGTCTGTTAGATTTCGGTCTGCTGATACGCTTCATCCGCGTCCCGAGATTTTACGAGATAGCTCATGCCCATCAAAGTTCGCTGCAAAGCCTGCGAAACCGTTCTGAATGTGTCCGATCAGGCGGCAGGAAAAATCGTGAAGTGCAAGCAATGCGGAGAACGAGTCCGCGTGCCGGTGCCGAACGGTGATCGTCCTGCTGGAAAGACCCGCCGGTCGTCGGAGGAAGAAGCGGACAACACGCCTGGTGATGCGCTTGAGAGACTTGATCTGCGGAGCATGGAAGACACCAAACGCAAAGTGTGTCCCGGTTGCGCGCGACCGGTTGATATCGATGCTGTCGAATGCCCGAAATGTGGTGTTTCGATCGCCACCGGCTCGTTGACCGAACGACAGCGAATCAGGTACGAACGCAAGGGTCCACCGCCCGAAGAATTCTACGGTGCCATCTGGAAAAACGGCTGGAAGTTTCTGAAGAATCACTGGGGTTATGGCGTTCGCACCGCGATGATCTGGTCGATGACTTTGTCGATGTCGTTGACGAGTCTCTACTCGTTAGGTTATTACGTCAGGGTGCGAACAGCCGAACTGCAGGCGAGCGCCGCCTCAGAAACGAGGAACATCAAGATCCAGGGGAACGTCCTGACACTGACTGTGCCGAAAGAAAAGGGATCAAAGGTCGTCTATGATGGTACCTACTACACTGTGGCTGCGAGTGTCATCAAACTGCGTGCGCCGCACTTTCAGCCGTGGTTCGAACCACCGTCTGCGTTCTGGATTTTTCTGACGGTCGTGTTCCAGCTTGGTTTCGGCGGCTGGGCCTGGACGCTGGCGATCACGATTACAAAACTGACAATGTCCGGCGAAAAACGCATCAAGCGATTCCCCGTGGACTTCTTCGGCAATCTGACGATGGGATTTCGTTTTTACGTCTGGCCTACGATTCTCTTAATGCCATTCCTGTGGATTTCGGGCGTCGTCGGATTCTTCAACCCCATTGCCTCCGGCATCGTCACTTCTGTGCTCATGCTGATTCCGCTGCTGGTGATGCCAGCCGCTGTGATTCACATGACTCAGAATTACCAGTATCGTGGCTGGCTGTTGTGGTGGCTGACGAGGGATTTCTTCAAAACCTTCGGTCCGTCCATGTACATCTTTATGCTTAACATTTTCATGGTCTTCCTGGTTCCGTTGGGTGTGGCCATCACGATGCTTGTGGCAGGCCGCCAGATTATCGCATGGATGATGGCGCAGGAAGCCGCGTTTCTGGTTTGGGCAAAAGCCAATATCATGGATATGGGGGAAGGGAACTTTCAGTTCCTGGTTTACCAGATGCCACTGGTCTTCACGTTCTGCTTCCTGGTGTTTTTCATCATCTGCGGCCTGATGTCGTTTCCTGCGGTCTTCATGATGCGTGTGGTCGGACTGTATGGTGTCTACTTCAAGCCCGACCTGTCACTTGTCAATGAATTTCCGGATCTGGAACCTGCTGGCTTCGGCCCACGCTTCCTGGCGTATATGATCGACATCATCATTGTGACTCTGCTTTCGCTGGTGGGCGGTTTCATCGGCACACTTTTTGGCCTGCTGTTTCATTTCTATGGCTGGGGAGACCTGGCCGTCTTTCTGGAACAGGTCGTACGCGGGCTGGTTTCTTTGTTGCTGACGGGATTTTATTTCGCCTCAATGGAATCCGGCGCTTCGCGAGCGACGCTGGGGAAAGCCAGCATGGGACTGATGGTATTGCGGGATGATAGTAAACCCATGCCACGTCAACAGGCATATGGTCGAGCCGCCTCGGCGTTTGTCACGGCACTGACCCTCTACTTCGGATTTCTGCTCTGCCTTTTTCGAGCAGACAAGAAGGCATTGCACGATTTAATGAGCAATTCCAAAGTCGTGTGGCGCGGGGAAGAACATTAAGGCGTTGAGTAGGATGGACATTCTTTTGATGGGTTGCGTGCCACTGGCTCTGCCAGTGCGCCGCATTTGCAGGAAGCACTGGCAGAGCCAGTGGCACACATCAATACACGATTGACAGAGCACTCGCAACAACGGTCGATCATCGGTGGAGAATTCTCTGGTGATGATCTCGGACATGAATGTCCAGGATACGGTAGATCTTCGAAACGCCTCATTTTCAACGACTTTGGCAAATTCTCCAGTTTTCGCGCAGCAATCTCGAGTCGGGTGACACTTTAATGTCAGCCATGACACATTCCCCTGACAGCAACGCAGGCCCAACAGCATTGTCATCGGATCGTGACCTGCTGCGGCGGTTCATTTTCGATGGGGATGAACCTTCGTTTGCGGCCATCGTCGAACGACACGCGACTCTGGTGATGTCGGTCTGTCGACGAGTTGTCGGGCAGTCGCCGGATGTGGATGATGCATTCCAGGCGACGTTTTTTGCACTGGCGCAGCGACCGGCGAGCATTTTCGATTGTCGCTCGCTGACCGGCTGGCTGTACAGTGTGGCATGGAGGGCATCGGTCCGACTGGTGCGGCTGAGGAAACGAACAATGACGCAACCGCTGCCTGATCAGGTTCCGGCGTCGGAACCTGATCCGCTGGAAGTGATCGCTCAGGCCAGCGACCTGGCATCCCTCGACGAAGAACTGAATCAACTGCCACAGAAATATCGAGACGTGCTGGTCATGAGCTACTTCGCTCAGCAGACCAATCAGGAAATCGCCGATCAATTGAATGAAAGCAAGGGAGCCGTTGACGGTCGGATTCGTGACGCACGCCGGATGTTGCGTGTCCGATTGGCTCGACGTGGTGTGGAAGTGGGCGTGCTGGCGGTGGCAACTGCGTACGTGCAGTCATCCGCGTCTGCAGCAACTCCGGCACTGATTCAAAAAACCATCAGTCTGGGTGCGCCCGGCATGATATCGCAGGAACTCGCTGCCCTGAACGCAGCGGATGTAGCACAGATGAAATTACTCACCTCAACAGGAATTCCTCTCATGAGCAAAACAGGGCTGACAATCGCCGCAGGGCTGGTTGTGGCAACAGGACTTTGGGGAATGACGCAACTAACGGCTTTTCAGGATGGCGTTGGCGTTGCCGACGACGGAGTGACTGCCGTTGCGGAAGATGCAATACAGGCAGTTGCGCGTGTCACCGAACTGTCGGAACAAATTGCAACGGAGCCATCAGGAGAACCATTTCGTGTTGGCCAGGATGCTGCAACGGCAATTTCGACAACGGTTCGCGACCCACAGACTTCGACTGTGTCCGAATCTTCGGCCGTGAAACCACGCAAGGCTTCTGGCGGCGAGACTGCGGAGTTCTCACGCCGGGCGGAACGTTTGTCGGAGCGGAGGATGAACGAAATGATGCAGCGCGATGCGCTGGGGCCCTTTAGTTTCCCGGGCGAGAACCCGCTCACCGATATTCTCGAACAGTTGTCAACCGGCTTGGCTGAAGAACACTACGGCGATTGGACTGGCATTAGACCAGATTTGTCTGCCTTCGATGCAGATTCAATTGTTTTTGGGGACGTGATCATCAAGGAGATTGAAATCCACAAAGGCAGCATGACGATCGCCAGCTTCCTTGACTACGTTCTGTCGCAGACGGATCCACAACTCACCTGGATTGTGAAGGACGGACTGCTTTTGATCACGACGGAAGCGGCAGCTGAGTCCGACGAGTACATGTTTCTGCGGAGTTACGATATCTCTCGCCTCCGAGAAATCTCGCAGCTGACCTTCAGCACCTGGAATACTGGTGACGGGCAGCAAGGCGGCGGTGGCGGATTTTTTAGTGTGGTTTTTGAACCATCACAATTCGGCGGTGGTGGCGCCATAGGCGGTGGCGGGATGGGCCCTATGGGCATGGGCGGCGGGGAGATTGCTCCGGCTGCACCACAAAAGAAGAAAACCCGACCCTCAAAACCCCAGCCTGAAAAATCCGAGGTCGAACAGGTGAAACAGGACGTCATCATCACATGGGAAGCTGGCTTGATCCGGACAATACAGGACCTGACCGCGCCACCGTGCCGATGGTTTGAAATCGACGGCGAAGGCGGCAAGCTGAGCATCGCCGGAAATCGCCTCATCGTTCGTCAGTCTCGCAAAGGACATGAACAAGTCGTGGCAGTCCTTGAACAACTGGAAATGGCTGCCGATGACGCTGCTGAAGAACAGGAGCGGTGAGAGAAATACAGGAGTTTTTCAGTCCTGAAAGGACGACATGGAACAACCCAGTCGCAATTCCTGCCGTCCCTTCGGGACTTCCGACGCTCCATCATTTCTTACCACGGGCTCGCGCCCGTGGCTACATCCTGTCGTCCCTTCGGGACTGAATCACATTCCGAGACAAACAGGAACCACGGCCACGTGCGGCTTGTGATCGCCGACATGTTTTGATCTGTCAAGTTCCGCAGTTCGACTTGTCGCGGTTCAAATTCCGCTGACACTTCGACCTTGATTGCATCCGTGATTCGCTGAATCTCACGACCGATGTTATGGGCTGATTCACCGGCCTGCCGAGCGGATTTCATCTGATTCACGGCGGCTTCCTTTTCAAGCAGCAGGGACGACAGTCGTTCCTCCAGTGCGGCGGTGAAAATACTCGTTCCCAAAAAACGCTGTGGGTTGTATTGCATGTCCCGGAGTTGTGATTCGACCTGCTGGAGCTGAAGCAGTTTCTGACGTTCGTCGGCAAACAGAAACCGCGATGCGCTCGCCACGGCAAATCGTGAAGGCTCGACGGACCACCAGTTTCGGATCAGGGCGTCGGTGCAGGGATCGTATTGTCCGCCCCCTGTCCCGTGGATAAACAGATCGCTGAATAACAATCGCAGCATAGCCGTGATCAAGGCTCCGCGTGGCACCAGCTGCTGACCGGAAAATAGGAGCGAAGTGAGTCCTTCCGCCACGTTTCCCTTGTGAAGTGTCAGCAGCCGTTCCTGATTGCATTCCAGCGCCATACCGTCCGGCATGCGACGAATCTGCAGCACATGTCGAGTCCCTGCCGCATGATCGACGACCCAGAACGGAAGCTCGCACCAGCTGTCCTGAAGCGTCAGATTCGGAAAAGGATTGGCTTCGTTGCGAATGCGATGTTCACTGCGAAACGTTGTCAGTGTCTCGTTGTAGCATTGAGCGAATTCAAACGGTTGCTCCAGGATCGGTGCCGTGAAGCGAATAAACTCCGGAAAGCTGCAGATCGCTGACAGCGGTAGTTCCAGCATTCTGCCGCCGATGTCAGAATTCCAGCGCGTGATCAGATTGGCTTCCATCGCAGAGAAACCTAGTGGCGATAATTTCGCAAGTGCTGTGTACTGACCTGCGACCGCTTGAAATGCCTTCGCTGCAGATTCTTTGCCGCAGGCCCGCAAGTCGTTTTCTACCACCGTGAATTCCGCGGACAGCACATCGGGTGCTTTCAATAAGCTCCCGGAAAAGAGCACGGGAGTTCGTGCAAGTGTCGTTGACTTCGAAACGAAATGCGGCACGCCGTCGCCTGAGGTAATCGCCAAACTTCCCCGCGACGCATCGACCGTCGGAAAAGAGAATGCTCCGGCGTCGCCTTCGTCCGTATCGATTACAACAGCGACCGCAATCAGACCGTGCTGTGTCGCAAATGCTTCAGTCGTCTGATACTTGAAAGTCAACCCGGAATGGAAGACGACCGGTTGATGTCCGGTCATGACAATCGGCATTGTTGTCGGATCACCAGTCAGCAATGGTCGATCGCCCGACATCAATCCGGCACGTCGGGCAACATCGGACAGCCGGAGCACGTACTGCTCAGCCGAATTCACCAGTCGTGTTCGTGCCTGCTGCCGCAGTTCGCGGAGCGCGATTTGCGACATCTCAGCAAGGCCAGTGGGCCATGTTGAGATGAGTGGTTCCAGAATGATCGATTCAAATTGCAACTGAATACCCGGTTTTTAGGGAGAGTTTCAACCACGGCTGGCCAATTTGTGAATTTGTAGGGTGGGCCCAGCGGAGCGCAGGCCCACCGGATGGAATGATTGGCGGGCCGGCGCTCCGCTGGTTCCACCCTACACAGGACGGAGGATCACAAACGGACCAGCCGTGGAGTTTCAACAGCGACGAATGACAAGCCGACAGGATGCGGATAATCTACGCCGCGACCGGCCATCACAGAAGTCTTGCCCACAAAACTGGCAACAAGTTCGCTGGCGAACGTCATCTGTGAGAACCTCGACTCAATCATTCCACTTTGGAGACGCAACATTGGCTCAATCCCGCCAGGAAATCCTGCAGCGAATGCACACGAAGATCGCCGCTGGGCTGCCGATCATAGGCGGCGGTGCGGGCACTGGCATCAGTGCGAAATGTGAGGAAGCTGGCGGCATCGATCTGATTGTGATTTACAACTCCGGACGTTTTCGGATGGCTGGTCGAGGCTCGATGTCCGGGCTCATGCCGTACGGAAACGCCAATCAGATTGTGCGAGAAATGGCGAATGAAGTGCTGACTGCTGTCAGACATACGCCGGTGCTGGCAGGTGTTTGCGGCACAGATCCGTTCATGCTTCGCGATCATTTCCTGAAGGAACTCAAGGACATCGGATTCGCCGGAATTCAGAATTTTCCGACGGTCGGCCTGATTGATGGCGTCTTTCGAGCGAATCTGGAAGAGACAGGAATGGGATTTCAGCACGAGATTGATCTGATCGCTGCCGCCCATCAGCTTGACCTGCTGACAACGCCGTACGCTTTTGATCCGGATCAATCCGCTGCGTTGACTCAGGCCGGAGCAGACATCATCGTGGCCCACATGGGACTGACCACGAGCGGCACGATCGGAGCAACAACCGCGTTGACTCTGGAAGAGTCGGTATCAAAGGTCGCTGAAATCACCGCCGCCGCGCGGTCTGTTCGCAAAGATGTCATCGTCCTGTGCCATGGCGGACCGATCGCTATGCCCGAAGACGCCCAGTTTATGCTGGATCGTGTGCCTGAAATCAACGGTTTCTACGGAGCCAGTTCGATGGAACGCCTTCCCACAGAAATCGCGATCACGGCCCAGGTTCGCCACTTCACAGCCATTCGGAGATCCCCGTAACCTGACTCTCCGAGTCGAGCCGTTCCCCGTAACTTGACTCTCCGAGTCGAGACGCTCCCCGTATACCTTACCTCGTCATTTGAATCACCAGGAATCAACCCCATGGAAATCCACCGTCGCCTGCCAGAACGTCGTCCATACCCTGCACCACGGAAAAACGTGCTGCTGCTCAGTTGCATGGATCTCCGACTGATCGATGACATTTGCGAATTTATGGACGGCGACAATCTGGAGAACCGCTACGATCAACTCGTATTCGCAGGAGCGTCGCTGGGCGTGATGCAGCCGCGACACGCCGCATGGCGGGACGTTTTTTTTCAGCACCTTGACATCGCCGTGCAATTGCATGACATTCGCGACGTGTACATCATGGAGCATCGCAACTGCGGAGCCTACTCGCATTTCCTGGGACCGGAATTTGAATACCCCGATTCCGCAAAAGGCCAGATGGCGGAGGAGGAAGAACACCGCAAACACGCCCAAAGCCTGCGCGATGCAATTATTCAGCACTGTGCCGACCGACGCGATGCGGGCGGCGACCCCGAACTCTGGAACATCAAAGTCCGCTGTTTTTTGATGGACCTTCGTGGTTCCGTCAGAATGCTGATTACTGAAGGCGAAAACTACGACTTTTAGAAATCAGTCTGGATTCCGTTGTTCTTGTGAGCGGCAAGGCGCTAGCCGCCGTTTTTTTAGGAATTTCTGCTACGTACACCGGCGGCTAGCGCCTTGCCGCTCACGATCCTGGAGCAGAAGAAGCGGTGGCATGGTAGAAATTTCAATTTCTGTGTCAAAATGCACAGCGGACTGTGAGGTTTTTGAGCGTTGAAACGTCAGATCTTGTAGCTTTGGCAGTTGGAACGAACTTGGCCATTTCCGCCTGTGTCACTATAACATCAATGAAAACAGTCAGTTACAAGAAATCGTGAACTTTTGCCAATAATTGGCGCGACACTTGCGAATGATTAGATATCAGTTCGACAACAATCAGGTTTCTGACCTGTCTCAAAAAGGGAGCGAGTAGCATGCGAATTCAAATGACCCCAAAGACTGTTCGGCGACTTCTGTCCGCTGACGGATATCTGGATCTGGGTATGCCACATCGAGCCATTGAAGAGCTCGACAAAATCGCTGACGCCGGTCCGCTCGAAGGTCCAACAAAGCTCATGCATGGAATTGCACTGAAACAAGTCGGCAATTTCACGGAGGCAATCACACATCTGGAAAAAGCAGCCCGCATCATGCCGAACCCAATCCGACGCTTCGCATGGCGGGAATTGGTGGATGCGTACCGAGCCGTGGGCAGCATGCAATTGGCCAAAATGGCTGAATCATTGGGCGGTTCTGGTGAATTCCAGCTGAAAATTGCACTGCCATTTGCCGAAATGACACTGGATATCCCCTCACACCCCAAAACTGCCTGAACTCGCCATACTTCGAGAATCAGGCATTCGAATACTCCTTACAGGGCTCCGTCGATAGTTTCGGCGGAGCCTTTTTTCGTCCTTGGACCCGTTAACGGTCTTTCCGCGCTTCAAGGAAAACCGATACTCTTCGCAACGTGCAACAATCCGCCAGCCATTCAGTGCTGCGCGCCAGACAGGATGTTATTGGCGTTCGGGATTGTTGCCGGGGAATGGAGTCTTTCGGGTCATGGCACGATTTTGGATTGTCTTCAGCTTAATATGTTTGATCGCGGCGTTCACCGGCGTCGCAGGTTGTCGAAACCACCAGAAGGCGCATGTACTGAGTCAGTCCGACCAGGACATGGTTGGAAGTCACACAGCCGGTGCCGAAACATGGAAGCCGCTGATTGACGAATCTGTGTGTCGTCTGCTGGCCAAATCCAGCAGCACCGTGCATCAGGCGTCTCACACAACCATCAACGGTGAGGGGAGTGCGGCCCGATCGGTCTGCTTTGTTGGAGTGGAAAACCGCAGCAGCGAAGAGATTGGTGACTTCAAGGAACAGATCTACGAACATATTGATTCGCTGATCTCGCAGGATCCACAATTCAGAATGATTAGCCGCCGGTATGTGGAAGCCGCGATGTCGGAATGCCGCTGCCGTCCAGAGACCTTGGTCCTTCCGGCAAAACAGCGTGAGTTACAGTTGGCACTTGAACGCTCAGAACAACCATTTGACTACCTGCTGTTTGCCAGCATTACGTCCGGCACCACAAATAGTAACGGCGACTATCAGCGAGACTACTTGCTCACACTGGAATTGCTTGATATCCACACGGGCGACTCACAAAAAGATTCCGCGATGCTGCGAAAAGGATACCACAAGGGAGTCTTTGGCAAACTGAAGCACTACAACGATTAATCGGACTGTTTGACTTTGTCATGGAAGACCCCACTCGGCCTGGGGACTGTCGTATTAAGCGTTTAACGGCAAGCCGCAGACGTCGTTGCTGCATTCGCCTACGCCTGCGGCTCGCCGTTAAACGAATCCTCTGACTCGCTGCCAATTCTGTATGACGCACGCTCACCGCCATCCTATGCTGTTGCTTTCGTCGCTCTGGCGAGTCGCCCGAGTCGCGCGAGTCTGCGTCGTGTGGCTGAGCATCATCTGTCTGTGCAGTGGCTGTCAGAGCTGGCAGAAATCGCACGAGGCCGCAGTCGTGCAGTTTGGTCGAGGCGACATCGAGCTGTCCCGCACAGCATTGATCGATTCACGGGCGAAACTTCGCTCCGAAAAGAAGGTCCTGGAACTGGATGCGGGGGTTCTGGATCTGGCATCCGGCAATGTGAGTCAGGCGGAATCGCGATTTCGCACTGTGCGCCGCGAATTGGAGCATCTGGAACAAAAAGACGTGACAGAACAGGCGTCGTCGATGATGACAGACGCTCGAGCGGTGGCGTATTCCGGGCGGGACTTTGAACGCCGCATGTTGTTGAACATGGCATTGCTGACCAGCCTGCTGAGTGATGGTCAGGATGCGTTTGCATATTCGTTGCAGGCCACCGAAGCCGCCGACAACCGCCGCACAGTTCTGGCGAACGCCGCCGCAAAGGCGTCTGAATCGAATGCGCTTGTCGAAGCCGCTCCGACGCCTGATGCCGTCAACCTGATCTCTCCCGCCAGTTACGACGTACAACGACCTGAGGCCAGTTTCGTCGCTTCACCGCTCGATCAGCCGCTGGCTCTGAGTTCCTATTTTTCCGCAGCGGTCCAGTCAGAACAGCCCACGCGCTCCGATGAAACGGAAAGGGCACTGAGCGATATCGGATTCTGGAATCCTGTTTTTCGCCGACACGATCAGACCTCAGCAACCGGTGAATTCGGATCGCGCTGTCAGGCGGGAAATGGCACGTTACATGTGATTACGCTCATCGGCAAAGCTCCGCGCTGGGTATCGGAATCGGCTGAACCCACAACCGTCGCGCTGCTGATTGCAGATCGCATCATCAGCGCGACGGGCAAGCATACGCTGCCGCCGACGATTGCATGCGTCAAGATCGCACGCCCGGAACCATGCGGACACACAATCCCGACCGGCGCGGTCCAATGTCTTGTCGGGCCTTCCGGCGCGCCAGCGACAGCTTCGAATCCCATGACCTTTTCGACAGTCGTCGATCTGAATGAAGTCGCCCGCGCGTCGTATGAAGCCCATCGGGACGAAGAAATTGCTCACGCGATCACGCGCCGTGTCCTCAAGAAAGGCGCGGTGTATGTGTTGAAGGAAGCTCAGAACATTCATCGAAATTCGTTTGTCGATCTGGGAATCAACGTGGCGGGAATCGCATGGGAAGCGATGGAAAAGGCCGACACGCGTTCCTGGCGCTTGCTTCCCGCTCGAATTGATATCGCGCGCACGGAACTACCGGCCGGAAGCTGGTCGACAACTCTGCGACTTTCGCAATATGGTTCGTCGCGTGCAGCCCAGACGATTCCGGTGCAGATCGAAAATGGTCGAAATACCTACGTTGTCTGTCTGATCCCGGAACAGGATTTCACCGGCCATATTCTCGTCGGCGGCGCTGACAACGCGACAATTCCCGTCAAGCCGTAACCCGCTACACGGTGCCGAAAATTGTCTTGCCGGTGCTCTTCAGTTCATTGCACGCTCGAATCATGCGGTTAGCAACGCCGGCTTCAGCGAGTTTTAGCCAGGTGCGTGGATCGTACGATTTCTTCGAACCGATTTCACCGTCGATCATCAGGACTTCGTCATAGTGCTTTAACATGAAATCGACGACAGGCCGTGTGAATGCGTACTGCGTGTCGGTGTCAATGTTCATCTTGATCACACCGTACTCAAGCGTTTCCTGAAGCTGGACCGCCGGCGTTCCGGAACCGCCATGAAATACCAGGTCGAACGCAGATTCTTTGCCGTACTTTGCAATGACCGCCTTCTGGCCGTCGCGCAGGATCTCGGGCTTCAGTTTCACGGCACCTGGCTTGTAGTGACCGTGCACGTTGCCGAATGTCGCGGCGAACATGAATCGCCCGAGCCCATGCAGGGCTTCATGCACGGCGACCATGTCTTCCGGCGTCGTGTAAAGCTTATCGTTAGAAACACCCGAATGATCAATGCCGTCTTCTTCGCCGCCAACGACGCCCGCTTCAACTTCAAGGATGATTTCGTTGTCGGCACACAGCTTCAGCAGTTCCTTGCTGGTGGCCATGTTTTTGTCGAGCGGCAGTTCGGAGCCGTCGAACATGTGTGAGTTGAAGAGGTTTCCATTTCCGGCTTTGCGACGAGCCGTTGTGGCAGCGATCAGCGGCTTCAGGAAGGCATCGACTTTCTTAGGCTGGCAGTGGTCGGTGTGCAGGCCGATGAGCACATTGTGTTTTTCCGCAAGGCGATGAGCGGCTTCCGCGAGGACCAGTGATCCGAAGACTGCGTCCTTGACGTTGAGCCCGGAAGCAAATTCACCGGCACCGGTTGAGAACTGAATGATGCCGTCGGATTTGGCATCTGAAAATGCCTTGAGGGCGGCGTTGATGGTGATAATCGATGTGACGTTGATGGCCGGATACGCATAGTTGCCCTTTTGAGCGGCATCGAGCATTTTGGCGTATTGTTGAGGTGTTGCGATTGGCATTGGTTCAGAAACCTGTGAATCAGAATTGTGATGGGGATTTGCTGGAAAACTTGCTCTATTTGAGATTTGAGATCTGAGATTTGAAATTTGAGATTTGAGATTTGAGATTTGAAATACGAAGCGTCGGGCATTGCCCACGCGGTTAAACGAATGTGCCATTCTCAACCGCGCGAGGTACTGCGATTGGTTTCTGACCCTTTTTCCCAACCGGATTTATATTGGTTTATATCGACTGCCGACGGTGACGCAAGTGCGGTTGCAAATTCCGCAGTTTGGCGTGCGATTGGTGTCAAATCCGGGAGGACGGTTTACGATCCTATCGTGGCACTTCCGTCTCGTCGCCGGTGAGTTGCAGCATGTTGGGAGGTTCAACATGTGGCAGTTTCTGAATTTCCAGATCGTCCAGCTGAATCTCTGCCTGGCCGGTCAGGGCGAATGATACGCGGAATTCTGAAGCGGCTGAAATCGGACGAATGAGTTCAAACATTTGCCAATCCTGCGTCAGCTTCAGACGCAAACCACATTCCGGTCCGAGCTCGGAATCAAAGATCAGCATAGGACGAGCCGACGCACCGGACGCTGTTCGTCCCTTTCGCAAGCGACCTCGCACCAGGATCACGTCACCGCGTTCAACTGAAATCCTGGGAGTGCTGAGGGACAACGTTGTGGCTTCCGGCGTCGGGCCAGCGCGTGATTGCCAGGCCGTTAGTTGCAGCACGGAGTTATTTGTCGATGGCTCATTGACAAGATCTGCGGTGCTGAAAAATGGTGAATCTGGTGCCGCATCGCGTTGCCAGCCGTCTTCAGAGAACAGTCGCACATTTTCAAAATCTCCCGATGGCAGCAGGTTGTCTGAAAGGCGACTGCTCTGTTGAGTCACATAGTGCATCAACCTCCAGTGTTGCGGCAGCGTTGTGAAGGAGAGTGCATGAGGCGACTGTGCCGGGGCACAGAGTTCCGCGATGGCATCATTCCAGCAGGCTTGCTGCACTTGCCTCAGAATTCTCAGGCAATCATTGCTCCGGATTGCGGCGGCGTCAAAGTCGCGACTGGAAAGTTCATATTCCGCCCGATCCAGCGTCTGTCTGGCCGATGAAAGCAATGCATCGGCACCGCGCGGAACGGTATGTTCTTCCCGCAGTACTTCCACAACCTGCAGCACGCGGACATATTTCAGGTTGGCCAGTTTTGTCGATTGCGTCGCCACACGTTCGGCCATGTCATGGACGCGCGCTTCGAGTCTGCGAAAAAGGTCCTGATCCGACGACACAACAATTGCCGCACTGCGGTCAAAATCTTTGATTCGCACATGCAGTCCGCCAGCTCTGACATCGCTGGGAACGTAGTGAATTCCGGTCGTGGAAATCTGATATGCAGACGCAGTTTCCGTCGCCGCGACGGTGAGTTCAATGCTGCGTTCATACATCGGGCCGGGGACGATCTGCGACGATTCATCCCAGATCATCGGCAGAATCAACATCGCTCGGTCGGCCGTGAACACCGCAGCATCCGCACCTGACGGTGCTTCGGAAGTCCCGGCGCTGGCTGAGATGTTTCCGCCGCCGAGAGCCGACTGAAGTCCTGACGGACGTTTGCGGCCAAGGCCCGGTTCGGATGCCGCCGCTTTCTCGGACGCCAGCTGCAGACTCAAGTGACCATCCAGTCGACCGCGTGCCAGAAATGGTTCGAGGAGTTCGATTTCCAGGCAGGCCAGTTCGATCGCGATCGCGGTCTCCTGATCACGGGGATTGTCGGGTTGCAGCGGGGCCGTTTTCCAGAACCCAATGCCTTTGCAGCCTGCTGAGATTGCGGCATAGACCTGATGCTGAATCTGTTCGGGCTCCACGTACGTCGGGTCCAGCTTCATCGCCACACGCCATGCCTGCTGTGAGGCGGAAGGTTCGATCTGAATCCACGTCCAGGGAAAAGCCAGTTGTCCGCCGGATCGACGGCGGCGGAAAAGCAGATTTCGAAGTTCGCCAAAACTCTCGGAGCGTCCAATGACATGACGTCCGATGCCGATCAGATCAATTTCCCGCGCCGCGGCACCTTCGGCTTCGGTCAGATCGGCCAATTGAGGCCGCTGAAACTTACGATCACCGCTGCGAACTTCGCGCGACCATGCCAGCAGATGCGTCAGCTTTTCGCGCGAAATACGAGTCCCAAAATACCAGCCGGAAGCGTTGGGGCACAGTTGATCAAGTGGCGGAAGTGCCTGCCGCACCTTTGAAAAATCACCAGGCTCAAATTCCGGATGCGGTGGTGTGGCAAGAACTGCGAAACCGGATTCGTATAACTCACGCGCCCGTTCGATCGCACCGAAGTCCGGCCCCCAAACCGTATTCACACCTAGTTGATGCAGCAGCTCAATCGATTCACCATGATCCGGTGCCATCCGCAGAATGGTGGGTTCGTGATTGAGTTGAATCGAATCCAGCGAGATGTCGAGCGGCACATAGCTGCGACTCGCAGGTGTCACCGACTCCCTGGCTCCGAATGCATTGGCGGTCAGCGAGATCGTTTCATCGTCGGGCGCAATTACGGGACCGTATTCGACTTTTCCAAATTCGACGAAGTGTTCTCCCGGAACTGCATCAAGCATCACTGCCAGACCAATGACGATGACGCCCTGAGCGTTGATGTCCGGCTGATGCAGTTCTGCACGCAGGCTGCGCAGCTGGGCGTCGATGGCTTGTTTCGTCGCTTTCACGACAAGCGTTTTCGCCACATCGACATCTCGCAGCGTGTCGCCGCGAATGATGGTCTGCAACGGTTGGCCCGTTCTCGGATCAATCTGTTGAGGCAGCAAAATGATCAGACCGGGGCGCACCCCGGCGGTCGAAGCGACGACGTTGATCGATGCTGCGAAGTCGTTGTGCAGAAGTGAGACAGTTCGAGGCGACTTGAAGATCAGTGCTTCATGCACTCCTGCATTTCGAATTCGATATCGATGGGCTGTCGAGTCGTTTTCAGGAATTTCAACACGCATGATTTGAGTAACACTGCTGTTCTGCGGCGGTAGCCAACGCGGCATTTCGTCGTCGGCTTTGGCTGCAACTGTGGAAAAAAACAGCAGGCAAAGAAACACTTCCAGGCCAGGCATGCGTTGCGAAATGCCTGACCTCGACAGCGGGCACCGACCGGCCTGTTCGTGCGTGAACTCCGTGGACTTCCGGCAGAATGTGCCGAAGAACCAATCGAAGGTCGATTCGTATGTGCTTTTTAGGTTGATGGTGATGAGTTCCAGTGATTTTTGCGGTATTCGCTGGCAAGCCAGTCTGCCCGCAAGGGCTTACGGGGTCTCAGGGGTCTCAAATGTGCCTTTTGAGGCCGCAGGGAGTATAACGCAGCCCCCCATGTTGCTCCGAGATCAACTTTAACGTCAGCGAGGGACTGGTGTTTTCGTCCCTCGCTGACGCTTCGGGTTGATATGACTTTCGAATGCAAGCGGGAAAATCAGGCAATTCCTGATGATTTGCGTTTTTTATCCCTCGAATTGATCTTTCCCTGATTTTCAGGATCAAGTTAAACTGCGGTTTCCTTGTGGCTCATACGGAAACCGGCACGATGTCGATGCGCTGGAAATGGATTTCGTTGCTCATGCTCCTCGCGCTGACTCAGGTCGGCTGCGTGCATCGTCGCGTCACGATCAATTCCTATCCGTCCGGAGCGCTCGTGAAGGTTGATGGCAAGGACATTGGCTACACGCCAGCCTCATTCGACTACACGTGGTACGGCACGCGCGAAGTGCAACTGCTGCGTGACGGCTACGAAACGCATACGGAAATGGTGGACATTCCCGCTCCGTGGTATCAGAAATTTCCGCTCGATTTCGTGAGCGACAATTTTCTGGGACGCCACGTCACTGATCATCGGCAGTTTTCGTTTCAGCTGGAACCCAAGCGAACAGACTTGTCCAGCAACGTCATGCAGCGGGCCGGTTCGCTTCGCAGTGAAGCCCTGCACGGTTCAGCCTCCCCGAACGGGTTCTCAGGTTTACC
>CAMAVB010000066.1 GCA_945861465.1 Candidatus Kuenenia stuttgartensis | reverse complement strand
CGAAGGAAAAAGTACCTTGAAGTGAAAAAATGTGCCGTCTGGCACCGTTGTGGACTTGCGAGATTTGACCATTGGCATTGCAATTCGCCACTTTAATACAGATGCCGACGGGTTTCTCCTGGATTGAGATCCTGAATCGGCAGCAGTGGTGTTCTTTGAAGACGCAGCGGCATAGCCGTTCGTCGTGGAGAGAGAATCGTCGATGGCGTCAGAACCGATCTGTGATTTGAAATCGTTGGATTTCGGCAAGCCCTTGTTCACGCTGGAACAAATTCGGGAAATCAACCCACAGCGGTTTGAAATGGAACAGCTTTCGGCGATCATCCATGTTGATGAATCTCAGCATCTGATTGTCGGATACAAACAGTTGGCCGACGACGAGTTCTGGGTTCGCGGACACATGCCCGGTTTTCCGTTGATGCCCGGCGTTGTGCAATGCGAAGCCGCTGCCCAGTTGGGGGGCTTCTACGCTCGCAAGTATAACCTCATTGGCGGTGACTATCTGGGCTTCGGCGGAATGGACGATGTCCGTTTTCGTAAGCCGATCTATCCTGGTACGCGTCTTGATCTGATCGCAAAAGTCACGAGAGTGATGGCGCGCCGCCTGGCACAGTTCAATTTTCAGGGCTGGGTGAATGGTGAACTGATGTTCGAAGGACAGATGCTGGGTGTCACAGTTAACAAAGCTTGATGAGATCACACAAAGCCTGACACATGCCAACCGCCTCGATCAAGCCCATGAAGCCCTGGTTTCAGACCATTGAGGACGTTGGTTCATCACTCAACTGGCGCGAATTCTTCGGCAACGACCAGCCAGTTGAACTGGATATTGGCTGTGGTCGCGGACTCTTTCTGTTCAACGCAGCTTTGACGACGCCGTACATCAATTTCGTAGGCATGGAAATTGACTATCGCGAGGGAAGGCGCACGGCGACGCGACTGATGAAACAGAATCTCCCGAACGCGCGGGTGATTGGTGGCGACTGCAGAACTCTACTTTCAAGATTGATTACGACAGGGTCTGTGCAGGCCGCGCATGTGTATTTCCCTGACCCCTGGTGGAAGACTCGGCATCGCAAGCGTCGCCTGTTCAACGACGAATTTGTAGTGACCCTTGCGAGGATTCTGCGGCCACAGGGTCTGGTTCATCACTGGACGGACGTGGCCGACTACTTCGAAATGGCACAGGGTCTGATGGATCATCACCCCGATTTCGCCAGATGCCCGACTCCTGCGGAACGGGAAGCCGCCAGCGATATGGATTACCACACCAGCTTCGAACGCAAGAAACGAAAGCTGGGGTTGCCGATCTATCGCGGACTGTGGCAGCGACGCTGAAGAGTCGCCCCGAGACAAGTCAGCAGAACCTGTGCAGGTGATTTGCCAGTGACGGTGGTGACACCGTCACCTGGTTCAAACTATTCAGGCTTCTTTTCAGTTGCGTTTTCGCGTTTGATGGCTTCGTAAACTTCTTCGCGATGAACAGAGACGTCTCGTGGAGCTTCGATCCCAAGGCGGACTTTGTCGCCGCGGATTTCGATCACCATGAGAGTGATAAAATCGCCAATTACGATTTTCTCGTCTTTCTTCCGGCTGAGTACTAACATGTCCAGTCCCTGGTCAATCTTTCGTCTTGCATGATTGCTGCCTGACCTGATCGTTCAATGCTGATCCAACGAGGAACAGCGGTCCGCAGAACTATTTCCCAATGGCCAGCCTGCGACGCAACAAAGGACTACAGGCTGCCAAACCATGTTCATTCTCGACACTTGACTGTCTTCAGATGCAAGAGTTGCCGAAATGCAAGGACTTTGAAAGCATTTTCTGCCGGATTGACGGTGCAAATCCCGATCTTCCGCCTGACCCGGAACCGGTGTTGCTCATTATGACGATTGTAACACGCCGCAGCCTGCACGTGACGCACAGCCGACTGCTCTGTCAGGCGTGTGTTGATGTGTGCCAGCGGCGCTGCCAGTGTTCACTGCAGATTGAGGGAGCGTTCGCAAATCCAGTGGCACGCAATCCATCAACGCATGCGTGACATAGCATCACACGCGCGGAATCTCGAATCCTTCCCGAGGCGTTCTCGCGAAGAATGAGGCGGCCTGATCGTCAGCCACAATGTTCTCGGACACTGGATCCCATTTGATCGACCGATTGAGGCGAGCGGCAATTGCAGCAAGGTGGCAGGTATTCATTGTCTGCACATGTGAATAAACGTCCGACACCGGCAAACCACCTTCCGAGAGACAACGGTAGAAATTCTGCTTATGGCCTTCGAACGGCTTGCCCTTGTAGAGTTCCATCAGCTGCTCTGGACCGTACTGATCCTTGTCCCAGCTCTCTTCGATCGGTTGTCCTGAGATTTTTCCACGATTGACGAAGAATCTGCCTTTTGAGCCCTCGAACAGGATTCCGTTATCACCGCGGCTGGTGATGTGCATTTCTACTCCGCTGGCATAACGTGCAATGACGTTGAAATCGTTTGACGAATTGAAGGAATCATCCTGCGTCGGATACCCATTTTCGAATGGCACAGGATGTTTTGCATCGGTGCCGTCGATTTCGATGGGCCCGGATCCTTCGCCGTCTTCGCCGATTGCCCACTGCGCTATATCAACATGATGTGCACCCCAGTCCGTAAATTTGCCACCAGAGTATTCATACCACCAGCGAAAAGTTCCGTGACAGCGTTTGTCAATATAATCCACCAACGGAGCTTGCCCCAGCCACATGTTCCAGTCCAGATTCGCTGGCGGATCGGATTTCGGGAACGGACCTCCGACGTCGCCACCGTTGATACCTACCGTAATCTTCTCCACATCACCGATCAGCCCCTTGCGAACCAGATTCACGGCGCGCAGGAATCGTTCGTCATCGCTGCGTTGTTGAGTCCCCACGAAGAAAACGCGATCCGCATATTTGCGACAGGCGTTGCGGATGAGTTGATTTTCTTCCAGCGTCAGCGTCAGTGGCTTCTGACAGAACACATGCTTGCCCGCCTGCAACGCTTCGACTGCAATCTTTACATGCCAGTGATCCGGAGTCACGATACTCACAACGTCGATATCAGTTCGCTCAAGAACCTTTCGGTAATCACCGTAGACATCTGCCTTGCCGGAGGCGACCGCCTCTTCGGCATTGACCTTGTCGGCATGTTCCTTGTCCACATCACAAATTGCGAGAATATCGCCGAAATGTTTGTGTTCGTGAGCATCACCACGCCCCATGCCTCCCACGCCGATACAGCCAATTCGAGGCCGGTCGTTCGGTGACAGATTTGCAAACCCGGATTTCGTCCACGGAAAATACGCCGCCGCCGCTGCCGTTGCGGCCAGCGATGCCGCTGAGGTCAGAAACTGTCTACGATCAAGACGATGCTCAGGGTGAGAATGGAAACCGGCCATCAACATTTCTCCACGTGGAAAACAGGAATAAAGGCGAAACTGTGCAGGAAGTCTATCCAACACCCCGTCATGCCTCAACCAACTGACCGCACCGGGGTTGCGCCGAGTGCCGTCGCGGATTCAGGTGGGTCCTGCTTGCCGAGCAGGACTTCGCGGCCACGCCGCGACCAGCGACGAGTCGCGATTGACAGGACGGCCACACATCGACTCCACCCGTTGTGGCTCAATGTCGGCGGAAACGAAGCTTCTGTTCCGTATATCGGGGATTTGGCGAGTCTCAGAATCAGCCATGACTTGAACCGGCCTGGCGAGTAGAATTCACTTTCGTTGTGACGCACTTGTCGCAGTCTGATTGCCGTATCGCACTACGAACCGCAGGACATGTTTATCAGTATTTTTTTCGCCCTTATTTTCATTATCGCGATGCTATTCATCCTGGCCGTTGCAGGCTTCGTGTTTTTCAACGTTTTTAAGACGTTGACGCGAGGGTCTCGTAACCCGGGGCAGCGTCAAGTCGAATCAAGAGCCGCAGGCGCCGAGGGAAATCGCCGAGCTCTTGAAATTGTTTCCCGACGACCGCCGCACGCTGCGGCAGTGAAGTGCGGAAACTGCGGCGCAACCGTGGACAGCACCGCAGAACTTTCCGCCGACGGAAAAGTCCGTTGCAATTATTGCAATGAGTGGTCCAGTATTCTCTGAGAATGACTCCTGCCATGCGACGTATTCGTGTCGTATTTTCGATCGGAGCCATGCACGGCGGCGGCTCAGAACGGCAGATGCTGCTCTTGCTGCGGCACCTGGATCGTCAGCAATTCGAGCCAATGTTGTATCTTGTTTACAAGACTGGCCCGCTGCTGAATCAGGTTCCTTTCGACGTGCCCGTCACGTCGTTTGACACTCGAGTCACAGCATCCCGGATTTACTTTCCAGGGTTGATGCATTCTCGCCGTGTGCGAGACTACGCCCGGTTCCTGCAGGAAGTCAATGCAGACGTCAGTTACGACCGGACATTTCTGATGACGTTGATTTCTGCCGCCGGAGCCCAAAAAATCGGCGTGCCGAATGTCTCCACAATTGTCACCGATCCAGAAACAGGTTTCGCGCCAGTTGCCGGACGTTTCCAATGGTTCAAGCGACGACTTCTGCATCGACTGTACAACAATTCCACGCAGGTCCTGGCGGTGTCCGACGGGGCGCGAGAAGCGGCGATTCGCTTTTATGGAATCCGGCAGGATCGCATCGCATCTTTTCGGAATGGTGTCGATGTGGATTGGATTCAGCAGCAGGCGACTCAGGCGATTCAGGATTTCTGGTGGACCGCGCAGAAGCCACCAGCAACCGCGTCGCGCGTGTTTCGCCTCGTGACTGCGGGACGGTTGAATCAGCAAAAAGGATTTCATCTGCTGATCGATGCAGTCGCAGATCTGCGTCATAGATTTCAGGAAATCGAGTTTCGAATTGCAATTCTCGGGGACGGTCCACACCGCAGCAATCTGGAGAAACAGATCGCCGCACTGCACTTGAATGAGACGGTACATCTTGTCGGATTTCAGGACAACGCAATCGCCTGGTATCGGTCCGCAGATGTGTTTGTGTTGCCGTCACTGGTGGAAGGGATGCCCAACGTCCTGCTGGAAGCGATGGCCTGCGGAACGCCGGTGATTTCTTCAGACTGTCGTTCCGGGCCAGCTGAGATTCTGGACGGCGGTCATTACGGGAACCTTGTCCCGGCTGGCAGCGCAGATGAAATTCGCGACGCCATCACTGCAATGCTGATGAATCCGTCTGCAGCACACCAACTGGCCGCAGAGGCGAAGAAACACGTGGCACAACACTGGTCGGCTCAGGCTGCGGCGGATCGTCTGGGGCAAATCCTGAAACGCTGCGCACGGATGGAGATTCCAGGACCGTGAGTCGAAAGGCGCTACCGAGCTGTTGATTCAGCGGGTGTGGTTAGACTTTCAACAAAGAATTGCCAGCGACAGTTTTGCGATCTTTGCGTTTTTTTGCGGCTATAACCGACTGCTCCGTGACGTGTTTTTTTTTGATTTGTGAATGGCCGCAAGAGATCACAAAGAACGCAAAAGGAAACACAGTTCATCATTTTTGACAAAATCAACAGACAGCTAGTCGCCGTTAATTGCTCGACAAAAACCGGCGGCTAGCGACTTGCTGCTCACAAAGCGAACAGTATTCAGACAGACTCCTGGGAAGCCTCATCATCCGGGTACACCGGATTCAGTCCGAGGGAGTTCAGGGTCGCACGTTCGCGGGTCCGCATGATCGCTTGTTCTGCAGGAGACAGGTCATCGTAGCCGCAAATGTGGAGCAGCCCGTGAATCACGTAGAGCGTCAGTTCATTCATCGCCGTCCATTGTCCGGATGAAGCCATTTCCGCCGCCATCTCGGCGCTGGCGATGATCTCACCTTCGATCATTGCTCCCGCTGCACGCAGTTCTGCTGGTGCATCATTCGGGGCATCGAGATCGAGTGCAAAGTCCAGCTGAAAGCTGATCACGTCGGTCGGATAATCATGCTGCAGATGTTCGCGGTTGATCTGATGAATCGCCTTGTTATCAACGACGGAAACACTCAACACCGCAGAAGCAACGTATTCGATCTGCAGCGTCCGTTCGATTGCCTGAGTCAGTGCCCTGACGTCGATCGGAAAAGTGTCCTGGTTGCTGGAGATATCAATCTCGAACGACATCGTTACGCTGTCCGCTGACCTGGATAACGGACTCGACCGTGATGCGCTGCCAGCAGTGACTTGATCAACGACTCTTCGATGATCCGGATTTCATTCAGTTTCAGATTGCATTCGTCAAACTGTCCATCCAGCAGACGTTTCATGGTGATCTCGTGGACCAGCGACTGAACTCGCTTCGGCGTTGGTTCTTTCAAAGTGCGACTGGCGCTCTCGACTGCGTCCGCCAGCATCAGCACGGCAGTTTCACGACTTTGCGGTTTGGGGCCGGGATAACGGAACGTGGATTCACTCGCATCGGTGCGATGATCGACGTCGGCCTTGCGGGTTGCTTCGTGATAGAAATACTCGACCAGTGTTGTGCCGTGGTGTTGTTCGATAAAGTTGACCAATGGTGCTGGCAGGTTGTTTTCTTCCGCCAGTTCCAGACCATCTTTGACGTGCCCGATGATAATGAGAGTACTCATAGCAGGTGCCAGCGATTTATGATGGTTCTCAGACCCTTCCGTCATGTTCTCGATAAAGTACTCCGGCTTCAGCATCTTGCCGATGTCGTGAAAATAGGCACCGACGCGAGTCAGCAGACCGTTCGCCCCGATTGCTTCGGCCGCCGCTTCCGCCAGCGACGCAACCGTCATTGAATGATTGTAAGTTCCCGGCGCACGCCGTGCGAGTTCCTGCAACAGTGGATGCGAGACCCCAGTGAGTTCCAGCAGACTGATGTCCGTCACGATTCCAAAAGCCTGCTCAATAAACGGCAGGCTGCCCGCGACGAGATAGCAACAGACAAGGGCCCATCCGGCAAACTTCAATCCCGTGACCACGATCGCCAGGTTTCGCCAGGCGTCGCCGTTGCCTTCGGCCTGGATCACACTCGTACTCCAGACGGCGTAGAAGGATACGGTCGCCACCAGAAAACCGGCCTTCACCATCACCAGCCGCGACTTGATACGACGCAGTGGAATCGTCGATGTGACGCAAATCGTCATCAGCGTCAGAAAATGGCCCATGTCACCTAACGTGGACATCGCGACCAGCAGTGACAACAGAAACGCTGTCAGGATGGCAACAACCTGGCTATAGGCAATGGCGGTGATCATCACCGTGGCCAGCAACGGAATAATTTCCGCGCGCCACGGATCGGCACTCATCAGGCGACTCAAAAACACCGATACCGAACACATCCCGACGAACACCAGCAGCTTTGAATTGTCCTCCAGCATCTCCGGGGAAAAATACTTCAGAAACATGCCGAACAGCACCACCAGCATCAGCACCAGTGTGGCAATTCCGTTGAATTGTGAGAAGCGCTGCCAGGGAGTGACTTGCTCCACATAGGCGTTGTGCTCCAATCGCAGAATCCCAAGTGCCGTTTCCGTTTCAGCCAACTGATCACCGGCGGGCACGAGTATGGCCTTTCCGGGGTAGCGATCGAATCTCTGTTGAGCGCCATCCGACGCGAGCTTGAGTTCAGCTTTTGTGGCTTCGGAATCGAGCAGCAACTGATTCTTGAGATTCAGCTCCAGCCAGATTTCCAGAGCCGACTTGATGTTCGATAGTTTTGTCAGGCTGGGCCATAACTTCCCAAGTCGTCCGGTCTCGCGAAGTTGTTCCTGCAGCAACACGTCTGCCAGCACGCCATTGATCAACAAGCGACCCTTGTCACTCACCACTCTGATGGATCGATTTTGATTGACAGGCGTGGGGTCGTCCAGTGGATCACCCGTCAATCTGCGAGCTTCCAGACTGGTAATCAGTCCAAGTTTGCGTGCGTCTGCCAGGAGTGTTTCAACTTCAGCCTTGAGTTCATCCAGACGCTTGCCCGAAGACTCATCCGCATCCTGCAGGGGATTACGCAACAGGCTGAAGGCTTGTTCCCGTTCTTTTTCCCCGAGCACTGAAAACCCGAATGCGTCAAGAGTCGCCTGCGGCAATTCGTCGACAGCATCAGCGTTTGAGACTTCGCTCAGTTGTGCGCGAAGCTGCGAAACCAGGCGATCGATGACGGCCGGTTCCTGAATCAGGACCAGCGGAGCAACCGCTTCGGCCTCACGGCGGATCCGCAGCGTCTCCGCGACGTTTTCAACGTCAAAGTCAATTCGAGATTGAATTCCAACATCGGCAAACTGTCCCGCTCGATAATGAAAACTCGGCTTCCACGCCTGTAAAGCGCACAGAAAAAGCAGCACGGCCAGCAGCGCAATTAGAACTTGTGAAAGTACGCGGTAATCGCGAAAGCCGGCGATCAACCTATCCCACACCGAAGGTGTTGGGCGAAAGACGCGAGCGTGTGACTGTCGAGGCCGTCGAGTTCCAAAGAACGACATAGCGGTAAAACTGCCGACGGATGAGCGTCCGACGCGCAGACTGTGTTCAGAGAAATCCGAAGATCAGGATTGTGATGAATCCCGATCCACTGTAGTTTCGTACGCCGAAACAATCTCCCGAACCAGTCGATGACGGACAATATCCTGCCCATTTAGACGAACAATGGCAACCCCAGGTATGCGAGAAAGCCGCCTGATCCCGTCCTTGAGCCCGCTTTCCACACCTTTTTCGAGGTCAATCTGCGTCGAATCGCCTGTCACCACAATTCGGGAATTGAGCCCCATCCGGGTCAAAAACATCTTCATCTGCGTGCATGTGGTGTTTTGGGCCTCATCCAGAATCATGAAGGTGTCGTTCAAAGTGCGGCCACGCATAAACGCCAGTGGTACAATTTCGATGACATCATTTGCCAGATATCGACGCACCTGTTCTGTATCAAGCATGTCATAGATGGCGTCGAGAAGTGGTCGCAGAAATGGGTTGACCTTGGCAAACATGTCGCCCGGCAGAAATCCCAGCTTCTCCCCCGCTTCCACAGCCGGACGCACCAGCACAATTTTTCGCACCTGCTCCGATCGCAACGCTTCCAATGCCAGCGCGACGGCCAGGTAAGTTTTTCCGGAGCCCGCCGGTCCGTCGCACAGGACAAGCTCGCTGTGTCGCATGGCATCCATGTAGGACTTCTGTCCGTCTGTCTTTGCACGAATCTGACCCACACGATCCTTGCCTGGTCGCAGCTCCTGAGATCCCCGTCCCGAGAAAAAGTTGCTGTGTTCAGTATGGCTGGAATGCTGCAGTTCAGAATGAATCATGTTTCGCTTTTCTGCGGGATCTTCCCCGAGTGAACAAATAATGTCCGACGGCACAAGCTCTGAGTTCCGCTGCACGATTTTGCGCCACTGCAGTAGTGTTTCCAGACACCGATCCACCTGTTCCCGTTCGCCAGTGATCCGCACCTGATTGCCTCGAAGTACCACTTTGGCTCCGGTCACGGAGCACAGACGGCGCAGGTACTGGTCGCGTAACCCAAACAGGGCTCGCGCTTCTTCGTGGTGGGCCAGTTCTACGACCGAATCAGACATTGAATTCCTGTTGGACGACTGTCACGCTGGCATACTCAGCGGCTTTCCCATGGATGCAGCAATTCTTGGACCGATTGAATTCCAGGTGAAGGATACAGCGCGAGCAGACGGCGACGCAACTTATCGTTTTCTCGAGAGCAGAAACTTTGCCAGCACATCTGAGTAATTCTCTGCAATGTTGACCCGGTGATAATCGACCGCCGAATCCCTGAAGACGATGCGAAGTTGTTCCAGCCATGTTTGAACGGCCTGTCGATATTGCTTCGCAATCGTGGTGGGATCGACAAGCAGCGGACCGGCACCTTCGAGGTCTACGAAACGAATCGGGCGATCGAATTGAAAATCAATCTCGTTCTGTTCCACCAGATGAAACACGGCGACATCGTGCTTCCGAAATCGCAGGTGCTGAAACGCACCTTTGAGAGTTTCAGGGTCCATGAAAAGATCGGAAATCACGACCACCAGAGCTCGCTGGGCAATGCGTTCAGCGGCCTGATGGAGCGCTTCGGGCAGGCCGGTTTCGCCTTCAGCTTTCATTTGGCCAAGTTCATCCAACACGAATTTCAGGTGCGCGCCGCTGCGTTTCGGTCGGATTTCGCGATTGAATGTCTTTCCGGCAGAATACAGACCGACGGCGTCACCCTGACCGGACGCCAGATATGCGAGCGTTCCGCCGAGTCGCCTGGCATAGTCGAGTTTTGTGGTGCCTTCTGCTGTGCTGCCATCGGGGCCGTAGTTCATGGAACCGCTGACATCCACGACCAGACAGAGTCGCAGATTTGTGTCTGCTTCATACTCCTTAATGTAGAACCGATCGCTGCGTCCCCAGGCGCGCCAGTCCAGGCGGCGCGTGTCGTCGCCAGGCACATATTTGCGGTATTCGGAAAATTCGAGGCTGGACCCGCGCGTCGGGCTGCGATGCCGCCCAGACACGCTGCCGATCATCGGCGTTCTGGCATCCAACGCAAGCCCTCGCAGGCGTGACACCACTTTAGGATCGACAAAGTTGCGCATGAGAGTGTTCAGTGTTCAGTGTTCAAATCAGAAATCAGAAATCAAAAATCAAAAATCAAAAATCAAAATCTACCGCACTTGTTCGGCATTCAGTTCCTTGACGAGGCGGTCAATAATGTCGTCACTCGTGATGCCTTCGGATTCGGCGTTGAACGTCGTCAGGACGCGGTGAGTCAAAACTGGTTCTGCAACGGCCATAATGTCTTCCAGACGAACCATGTAACTGCCGGTCAGGGCCGCACGGGATTTTGCACCAAGGATCATGTACTGGACAGCTCGCGGACCCGCGCCCCATGACACCAGTGGCTTCAGCCAGTCGGGGGATTCCTTGGTTTTCGGACGAGTTCTTCGCACAAGATCCACGGCGAATTCGTAAATATGTGGCGGCACGGGAACTCGTCGCACGAGTTCCTGAAACCTCTGCACGGCGGCGGCGTCGAGGATGTGTTCCAGCCGGGGAACGGTGCTCCCCGTCGTGGTGCGTGCAATTTCAAGTTCTTCCGCGCGCGACGGATAATCGACGTTAATCAGGAACATAAACCGCTCCAGTTGCGCTTCGGGCAGCGGGTAGGTGCCTTCCTGTTCGACAGGATTCTGCGTCGCCAGCACAAAAAACGGCGGTTCGAGCGGGTACGGTCGGCCGACGACCGTGACACGATGCTCCTGCATGGCCTCCAGCATCGCGGCCTGAGTCTTTGCTGGAGCTCGGTTAATTTCGTCGGCCAGGACAATGTTGGCGAAGACAGGCCCTTTGACGAACTCGAATTCGCGCCGACGATCCTGTGTTTCCTGAAGGATGTCTGTGCCGGTGATGTCCATCGGCATCAGGTCAGGTGTGAACTGAATGCGGCTGAAGCTAAGTGACATGGTCTCGGCAATGCGACTCACCAGCAACGTCTTCGCCAGTCCCGGCACACCCATCAGCAAGGCGTGGCCGCGACCGAAAAGGCAAATCGCCAGTTGCTCGATGACCAGTTCCTGGCCCACAATGATTTTCGACAGCTCACCCTTGAGCTGACGATAGATGTCCCGCAATTCATCGATCGCGGCAACATCATCAGACTGAAGTGAAGGAGCCGCAGTTGTGGTCGCAGACATTTGTATCCTGTCGTTTGAGGTATTGTGTGCAGTTTCAATGAAGACTATTCACCGAGCTGCACCGGAAAAGCGCCGCCCTGATCCCCCAACGGGATCTGGACGTAATTTGCATTGCCCTGATTGAACTGAAAGAACCCCTTCAACTGCTTCCAGACGGCTTGCTGGGATTCGCTCAGAACTTCCGTGACCGTTGTCTCAGGGGTCTTGTGTAGAGGATAGACCAGGAGAATGAGTTCGCGAACATACTGATCGTAATCCGATTTGACGGAATTGGCAGGCATCGCGGCCTCCGTGATTTTCAGGACTGCGGCGCGTTGTGAGGGCATCAGCCACATTTCCTGATCCAGCAATGCAGTGACTGCGTTTGACTTCGCACGTCGGATGGCGGCAATCCGTTCCTCCGATGGTTTTTCGCCGTGGACTTCGCGAATTGCACTTGTCCAGATTTCATTTTTGTCGAGTCCATCGACCGAAATATTCTGTGCCGAAAACCCGAAGTTCCCCTGCTGCTGCGCCATGTGTTGCTTCATCTGATCAATCGTTTGATGGGTCGCGACTTTCCAGTCATCCAGCGCATTCAGAGTTGCGCCTTTGCTGGCGATTGTCAAATATGCGACCTGTTCCGGCGTGAGTTTCAACGATCGTTCGAGGTACCCAATGCGTACGGCGGCGGCATTCAGATAGATTGTTCGTTGCTTCGGAACGGATTGTTTTACGGTCTCTTCCCACTGGTCGGCACCTTCGGACGACTGGAACATAATGTAATTCTGATTTCCGTCACCGGCCAGCAGATCCTTCAGTCGTCCTTTCTGTCGGCTGTCCAGGTAAAACGCTTTGCTCGCCACGAGAACTTCGCTCAGTGACTTGTTCGGCAGGTAATATTGCTGAGCGATGAATGAATAAAATGGCGACGTGATTTTTTTTGAGCCCGTTGAAAATTGCTCCAACATTTTCTGGCGTTGAACTTCCGCGAGGAACAACTCTTCATCACACAGCGCGACGACATATTCCCGGAATGCAGCGTTTTGGAATTCAAGGCGTTCCTTCATGGCCGTCATGAGTAGTTCTTTTTGCGTATCAGTCAGAATGTCGTTTTGAATTACTTTCAGCAACTCGTTGCTGTAGATGGCCCCGATGGAGTCAATTTCCTGACCGTTGACAGTGGTTGTTTTGCCATTGTCAGAATGCACAAACAACAGCGGGGTTGTCGGTCCGAACGCCACGTTTCCGCGATTCGGATCGTTCTTCTTCGCGTACCTTTCGGCTTCGACTTTCAGGCTGTCGTTCACAGCCGTTTGTAGCTGCTCCCGTTGCGCCTCATCAAGTTGACAGGTCTGAGTGACCCACGACTGAATCACTGCTGCCAGAGCCTGAGTGCGATCGGCATGCTTTTTTCGGTCGGCTTCGCCAGGTGCCACTTTCTGCTGCGGAAATTCGATCGCTCTCATCACGGCTGCTGGCTGTGCGGGTTCAGGTTTATCCTCCGACAGTTCGCGGAGCGCGTCGCCAAAGAGCTTGCCGATCTCAGAAATCAGCTTGCCGTCCTGCATCATTGCGGTTGGAGAAGCAAGCGCAAAGACGCACAGAACGATGCGTTGCAGAATGCAGAGAAGAAAGAATGGACTCATGAAAAGTGCCAACTGTTTGGTTCAGCCCGAACGATGTCTGCCGAGGTTCATGTTTCAGATTGTGCTGACGAAACCCGAATCTGGCAAGCGGATCGTGGAATTTTGCCGACCCTACCGGATTAGACGTGTGTGATTACGGGAAAGTCATTCGTTTAACGGCGAGCCGCAGGCGTAGGCGAATTCTCTGCCGCCTACGCCTGCGGTTCGCCGTTAAACGATGCATTCTTCCACAATCGATTTTCGCTTCAAAACCAGTAGAGGAGGGTGCGTGAAGCGGAGCACAACGCACCATTTTGGAAACGCATCAGAAACTGGTGTCTTCGCTCACGCTGCACTCACCCTACCTTGAATCACTGAATCAACAGAATGCTAGTGCTGCGGCTATTCGGCAGGAATCCTCTCACGAAACCTGGATTTCCCACGTTTGCCGGGCCTCACCACTGTTCGCACTTTCAGTCAATTTCCTGGTTGGTCGTTCCGCCGGAACATTTCTCCAGACAAACCAGTCCCGCAATTTTGTCTGATATTTTCTGGAAGTAGTCGTGCGTTTGGTGCTGTCGGACGCCAGTCTTGATGCATATAGTACGTTCAGCTTGTTTCAGGGCACGCTCCTTTTAACGCAGAAAAACAAACATGAGTGATAATGGATTGCAGTTGCCGGAGTCTACGCGCGTCCGCTTGGTCCAGTTTCAACAGCGTGTTCGCGTCATCAAAATTGCGGAAGGCATCCTGGCGGGACTCCTGGGTCTCGTGCTTTCATACCTGACAGTCTTTGTGATCGATCGCTTCATCGATACCCCGGCAGTCCTGCGAACGGTGTTATTGGTGACAGGATCGATTGGCATGGCTGTGCTGTTTCCGCTCAAGTGTCATCGCTGGGTCTGGGGCACGCGGCGTATGGAGCAGGTCGCAATTTTGCTCAAGCATAAATTTCCTGCGTTGGGTGATCAACTGTTGGGGATCGTTGAACTGGCTCACAGCGAAAAAGATCTGGGTAGCAGTATGCGACTGGCGCAGGCGGCGATTCAACAAGTCGATGCTGCCGTGCGCGAACGCGATTTTTCCGACGCTGTTCCGCATGCACGACATAAGTTCTGGGCGACCATTGTGGCAGTGCCTGCGGGGCTGGCATTGCTGGCTTGTGCCATTGAGCCTGATGCGGGTTTGAATGCGCTGGCACGCTGGCTGATGCCATGGCGCGAGGTAGATCGTTACACGTTTGCTCAGGTTGACAAACTGCCGAAGCAAATGGTCGTACCTCACGGCGAAGAATTTGGCCTTGGTGCTTCGCTGTCGACCGCCACACGCTGGTCTCCGGATTCGGCCTCAGCAAAGTTTGACGGTCAGTCGGTGGTAAATGCTGAGAATCAAAACCAGGCGTATCAATTTATATTACCGGCTCAGACAACCAACGGCACGCTGAACGTTCGCGTCGGTGACCTGACGAAGGAAGTCGCCGTGGAAGTCGCGAATCGACCGGAGCTGAGTTCGCTTTCGGCATCGATCACGCTGCCCGACTATCTTAAATACAGTCGTCCGGTGAAGTCCGATGTTCGCGGTGGCGTGATTTCCGTTTTGAAAGGAGCCACAGCAGAATTTGAAGCAGAAGTCGGGCGCAATCTTGTCGAAGCAACCGTGAAGGATGTTCCGGCCACGGTGGAGGGAAATCGGGTTCGTCCGGCACCCGTCACCGTGTCAGAATCCGACGTACTCGATTTTCGCTGGCGCGATGAATTGGGGCTGACGGCGCGTGATGCGTTCAGTCTGAAAATCAACGCGGTGGATGATGCCGCGCCAGAGATCAGTTTCCAGCAACAGGATCCGCAACAGGTTGTCCTTTCAACCGACACGATTACGTTTGATCTGCAATCACGTGATGACTTCGGTGTGAAAAATGTGGGACTTGAATGGAAAGGTATGCAGCATCCCGTGCAGAACCCGAATCCGGATTCTGGCGAAAAACTGGTCAAAGGCGGTACTCCGGAGCAAGCCCGCCTGACGGCCACCGCGACGTTGTGTGCCGACACGGACAACATTCGCGCTCAAACGCTTGAACTGCGATCTTATGTCGAAGATTATCAACCAGAACGCGGGCGGATTTATTCTCCGCCGTATGTGCTGCATGTGATGACACCGGATCAGCACGCGGTGTGGATGATGAGCCAACTGCGGCGCTGGGCAAGCTTGGCGGACGACGTCTACGAGGAAGAAATGCGGCTCCATGATGCCAATCGTCAGATTCACCAGATGGATTCGGACCAGTTGAATGCCCCCGAAACGCGGCGACAAATTGAACAACAGGCAGATGCCGAGAAAGCCAACGGCCAGCGACTTACGGCTGTGACCGATCAGGGAGATCAATTGCTCAAGCAGGCCCTGCGAAACAAGGAGATGATGGTTGGTCATCTGGAAACGTGGGCTGGAGGATTGCAGCGATTGCGTGATATTGCCGACAATCGGATGCCGTCGGTGGCTGACCTCCTGAGTCAGGGAGCGAAAGCTCCGGGGAAGAAGCCCGCTGCGAATGCTCAGGCGAAATCAAAAACCGGCCCGCAGGCGGGTAACAACAAAGGCACTCAAACCGGGGAGCCAGGCGAAGCGCAGAAAAATGATCAGCCGCCGCAACCTGCGGTACCGAAGTTGACCGATACCGAATCTGGATTCAACAAGCAGAACGCGGTCGCTGGCGAAAAGAAAGAAGCAAAAGCGGGCAAAGGAAAGTTTGGTTTGCCGACAACCGTACTGCAGGGAGGGCCGCCTGCGGATGACAAGAAAAAGCCTGAAACGCCGGCCGAAGAAAAGGTCGAAGACGCTGTGCAGGAACAAACGGAACTGCTGGCTGAATTCGAAAAGGTTCGCGAAGACCTGCAGAAGATTATGGACGACCTGGAGAACAGCACTTTCGTGAAGCGATTCAAGGCCGCTTCGCGAGAACAACTCGAAGTCGCAACGGCCCTCAATCGAACGCTGTTTGATGGCTTCGGTGTGACCGAGGAATCTCTGAATCAGGGCCAGAAGGACCAGACGGACCGAATTGCAGATCGCGAAGTGGCGCAAAGCCAGAAAGTACGCGATATCCAGGATGACCTGGAGGCGTACTATGATCGTCGCAAGGAAGAAAAATTTATGCGAATCCTGCAGGAGATGCAGGAGTTTCAGGTCGTCAAGAAACTGGATCAGTTGGGCGACCGAGTGCGCATCAACCGCAGTGGCGATTCAATCGCTCGCGCAGAATATTACGGCGACACGCTGGACCGTTGGGCCGAGGAACTTGTCTCCGCTTCGAAATGCGGACAGTGCAAAGGCTGCAAGGGTGACAGCCTGCCACCGTCGATTGTGCTGGAAGTCATGCGAATTCTGGAAGGTGAAATGGACCTGCGCGAAGAAACGCGGTCGCTTGAGCAGGTTCGTGAGAACCTTGAATCTGTCGCTTATACGGACAAGGCGGAACTCCAGGCGGAAACACAGCGAAAACTTTACAACCGCACGGTGAATGTTGTGATGGACATCAGCGCGTTGCCGCTGGGTGAGCAGAAATTCGGAAAAGAAATGCAGCTCATCACGGCCGCCGGCGCAGCGATGAACGATGCGACAGATATTCTGAGTCGTCCGGATACTGGCCGCGAAGCGATTGCTGCGGAAACCGAAGCGATCGAGTTGTTGTTGCAGGCCAAGCGCGCGAATCCGAAGAGCGGTGGAGGCGGTGGCGGATCGAATCCGGGTGGTGGCGGCACGGGTGATACCGATCGAGTCGCGCTGGAACTCTACGGCCCCGGGTCGGATCCGCTTGCTCAGATCGAAGCCCGCGGCGTGCAGCAATCGACGGGTACGACGAATGATCAGATTCCTGCGGAATTCCGCGACGGAGTTGATGCGTTCTTCAACGCATTGGAGAATCGAAAGTAGTTTGACTCTCTCGTGACTCCAACGAATTCTATGCGCAGTTCAGAAAGCAGAGAATGTAGTTAGAAAACCGAGTTTACAGGATGAATTCAGGCCAAACGGGTCGGCGGTATGTCTGTCTGGGGCATCGCCCCAGGACGGAAACACAAGCGAGTTATTGAGCCCCAAAGGGGCGGCACTAACAAGAAAATCAGGTTAGGATCGCCCCGTTGGGGCTAGGTGAACATTGTTTTGCATGAAACCTGGGGCGTTGCCCCAGGCTGACATAGGACCAGCCCGTTGGGCCTGAAGACAGGTCCTCGAAGACTATTCAAAACCAACGAAGGTTTGGGAAGTCACGACACATAGAGTTCGACACGGTCAGGAATCTCTTAGTCAAGTCATTTGATCGCCTCCGCGAAACCAAAAGCCGAAAGAAACAGAACGATGGGAACTTTTCTGGGTATTACCCATCGAGATCCGGAAATACTGAGTGGCGAACCCGTATTCGTTGGAACGCGTGTTCCAGTGCGTTCTCTATTCGACTATTTGGAAGGCGGAGATTCGCTGCCAGAATTCCTCCATCAGTTTCCTTCAGTGAAGCGTGAACAGGCCTTGGCCGTGTTGGAGTCTGCCTGTGAGACGGTGATCGCTGATGCGAATTCTGTTTGATGAAAATATTCCAATTGGTTTGGCCGGACTTCTGCAGGGGCATGATGTGCTAACGGTGCAGGGACTTGGTTGGTCCACTCTTAAAAACGGTGCACTCATGCAACGGGCGGGCGGCGTATGTGATGTGTTTGTAACGCTTGATCGTAGTCTCGAATTTCAGCAAAAGATCAAAGTCCTGTCCTTTGGGGTGATCGTCATTATTGCGCGTTCAAGTCGAATTTCTGATCTGTCTCCGGTTTTGCTAAATCTGAATGACGCGATTGGCAGCATCAAGGCTGGGCAAGTATTGAGGATTGGCGACTAATGGACATTCATCAGAATATGCTGTTCCTGCTTGCAACAGCACTCTTTCTCACTCCGTCATGCTACGCCCAGGACACACAGGTACGTTTCGGCACCGATGTCCCACAGGACGTGCAGCTGATCTACGATCGGGGACTGGAATGGCTGGCCAGTAATCAGACTCCCGAAGGTGGCTGGAACGACGGCGACAGTGGGCCAGGTGTCGTGGGGATGTGCGTGATGGCGTTTCTGGCAAGTGGCGAAGATCCGAACTTCGGGCCCTACAGTGAAAACATCCGCCGCGCCGTCCGTAATATGATTCGCAATCAGGGCCAAACCATTGGATTCTTTGGCGGTGGCGGTCATGGCAGCATGTACCATCACGGCTTCGCGATGCTCGGTATGTCGGAAGTGTACGGAGTCCTTGATGAAGATTCCTTGTGGGATGGCGACACCAACACAGACGGACGGCGCAGCATCGGAGAATCTCTTGAGCTGGCTGTCCGTGCCACAATCACTTCGCAGAAAAATAATCAGTGGAACGCATGGAGATATTCGCCCGAGGCCACCGATGCGGACACGTCTGTTTCCGGAGCAGTCCTGATGGGGCTCCTGGCAGCTCGGAACGCCGGCATCAAAGTGCCTGATGATGGCATTGATAACGCACTGGAGTATTTTCGGTCGATGACAACGAATCGCGGCGAAGTTGGGTATTCCGGAATCGGAGGCGGCGGTTCCAACAACCTGAAGTCGATCGCGGCATTGGTGTTCGCCATCGGCAAACGCAAGAACCTTGCGGAATATAAAGCCGTGCTGGAGCGGGTCACCGGCAATCTTGAAGTCGATGAATACAGTTATCCGGAATACTATCGCTACTATACGGCTCAAGCCTTGTTTCAGGGCGACTTCGAATCGTGGAACAAATGGAATTTGAAGACAGCCCGACAGCTGAAGGACCTGCAAAGCGATGATGGAAGTTTTCAGAGTGGTCACGGGACAGCATACGGGACGTCCATGTCTCTGCTGGCAATGGCATTGAACTATCGGTTTCTGCCGATCTATGAACGATGATTCGGAGCGTTGAATGATGAGATCCTGCATGGCCGCTGTCCTGATCCTCGTTGCGGTGCTGACTGCGGCAGCGGACGATATGTCGCTTCACTGGAAAAACGGCGACAGTCTGTCAGGCACGCTTCTGAAGGCGGACGCGACGTCGCTGACGTGGAAGTCGCCGATGTTCACTGACGCGCTGCAGATCGAATTGTCGCACCTGGCAAGTATTAACTTTTCGGCTGCCGAAGCGGTTGCTTCCGATGAAGCGGAATCCCGGATTTTGATGCGCAACGGAGATTTATTGAACGGTCGATTGAGGGCGATCACTGAAACCTCGATGTCGTTCCAGAGCACTCGATTCGGGACATTCCAGGTTGCTCGTGATCAGATTCTCAGTTTGCAGCGGGCGGGGAATTCGGGCGTGATTTATTCCGGTCTGCGGGGGCTGAAGGAATGGCAGGCGGCATTTCGAAGGCCAGCAAATAATGCTCAGTTCTTTGCCCCTGGCGTAAACATGGAGCCGCTCGCAGACGCCACGACCACCGAAAAGGCGGACAATACGATCTGGTCTGAACTGCCCGACGGTTCGCTCGCCACGAAGAAATCCGACGCCGCGATCTTTCTGCCGCTGGCACTCCCGGAGAAATTTGAGATCGAGTTTGAGTTGAGTTCGACGAAGCCGGTCAGCTTTCTGCTGGCGATCGGTCGTAATCCAAAGTACAGCCTGCGAATTGAGACATGGGTCGATGTGCTGGTGGCGGCGAAGCAGTCTTTTCAGCATCTCAAGACAATTGGCGAGCAGGATCTGTCGATCCACGTGTATGCATTCGTAGATCAAACTGCGCAAACAATGCAGGTCTATTCCGAGACCGGTGAAAAGTTGGGCGAGATCAATACGGCCGGGCTCAAGACTGATGCAGACGGGCTGATGCTTCGCAACGGCGATTTTGATCTGACCCTGCAGCGGCTGCATGTAAGTCACTGGGATGGTAAGACCCCCAGAATCGTGTCAGGGGAGAATTCTCGCATTGAATTGTCCAACGGGACGCTGCACTTTGGCAAGGTGCAGGGATTCGATGCTGACAGCGGTATTCTTACTCTGACAGTCGGAGATGAGACGATTGGAGTACCGTTCTCGGACGTTGCAACGCTGATCGTTTCAGGTCAATCGACGACTGGAGTTGCTGAACGCGGGCGGGCATGGTTGAGCTGGAAAGACGGGGGATTTGTTTCCGGTTCGCAGCTGTCGGTCGGCGACGGGTTTGCCATGTTCAAAGCTGAGTATTCTGCAGAGCCGCTGAAATGCAGCATGTCCGGACTGATGCAGTTGGGCCTGACTCGTGGTTCGGCGACCGATGTAAAAACCGGAGACACGGTCGAGGCCGAAGCGAAAGCCGATCGCCTGTTCCATGAAAAAGGAACGCTGCAGGGACGATTGGTTGTCGAAGGAGCAGCGGATGCTCCCATTCAATGGACACCGCTCGGTGGTCTGAACTCTTCGACTCTGCAGGGTGTCGGGAACGCCAGGTTTGTGCGAGCATCGGACGTCATGCACTTGTCAGAAGACACAAAGTTGCAGATCGCGTTTCCGGATGTCCTGTATCTGAAGAACGGTGACGTGCTTCCCTGCCGGGTTAAAGCCTGCACGGACGAAGGAATCGAATTCACATCACCACTCACTGAGGTGCGTTCGTTCCTTCATGAGCATATTCGCGCGATTGAGCTGACTGCTGCCGGAAGAATCCACCAGAGTGGCTTTGGTGCGGAAGGCTGGGATGGATTTGGCAACACCCCTGCATCGGATCGCACGAAGCTGGAGTTTCAGGGGAACGCACATTTTTCCCATCCCGAAATCCTGACTGGCGACACGGTTCGTTTTCATCTGCAATGGCCGAAACAGTCATGGGCGCAGCTCACGATTTCGATGTTTGGCACCGGGCAGCGCGACGACGAGGCGTGTACCCATGTCTGTTTCAACCTCCAGCCGAATCAACTGCAGGTTCTGGATCGACCGATGCCTGCGAATCAGGGGATGATGGGTTTCCGCATGGGCGCTCCACAGGGTGGTAAGGCCACCGAAGGGTTAGTCACAGTCAAAAACTCGCAGGCCGAAATTCAGCTGGTGGCCCATGACGGCAGCATCGTCGTTTCCGTCGATGGCGAGCATGCGAAGAGCATTAAGATGAATTCGTCGTCATCAGCTCGACGAGGTATATCATTCAATGCCAACGTGACAATGGTGGGACAGGCCATTGTCAACGGTCGGACTAAACAGCGCGCTGGTGATGGAGTGACACTCTCAGATTTCGAAGTCGATAATCTGTCGGGAGCATCGATTCGGCAATTCATTGATGAAGAATCGCGGCAGGCAGCGTTGACGGTTCCTCGCTTTCGCCGTGACAATCCGCCAACGCATGTGCTCATCGCACCCAACGGAGACCTGCTGCGTGGTCGAATGCTGGGAATCGAAGGAGACAGGATAGCGTTCGAATCAAGACTGGAAACACTGCGGTTCGACCGCAGCCGAGTCGGAGCGATTGTGTGGCTGGACGCTCCACAGAAAAATGAAGCAGAGCCTGCCGCCGCCGCTGAAGTGGCAATTGCACCAGCCGTAGAGGCTACCGGAGATGCCGATGGTTTCGCAGCCGACAGCGACGAAGAAACAACTCTTCAGGCTCAGCTGGCAGACGGGTTCAGCATCACCATGAAACCGCTGCGGTTGGTCGATGGAAACATTGAAGGCTCATCGGCTCTCCTTGGAAAATGCTCGTTTCCCGCTCGGTCCGTGCGTGAATTGTCTACCGGCGACCTGACCGCCGGTCAGCGATTGGCGGCCTACGACACATGGGTCACCACAATGGCCCGCGAACCTGACTGGGACATTCCACAGAGCGACGGAGGGAATTCCGCCGCCGCCGCATTGATCGGGACAACGGCAACCGATTTTGAATTGCCGATGCTGGATGGGACCACGTTCAAGTTGAGTGAGCACAAAGACAAGATCGTCGTCCTGGACTTCTGGGCCACCTGGTGCGGTCCGTGTGTGATGGCGTTGCCGGACTACATCGCTGCGACATCGAAATTCGATGAATCAAAGGTCATGTTCGTCGCTGTCAACCTCCAGGAGTCTTCCGATGAGATCCGCGCCTTTCTTTCGGACAAGCAGTTGTCGCCGCGCGTGGCACTCGACCGCAGTTCCGCAGTTGCTCCGACATTTCAGGTGTCCGGCATACCGCACACAGTGATCCTTGGTCCTGACAATGTCATCGAAGACGTCCACGTTGGCTATCAGCCTGGCAGTGGCGAAACGATGCAAATCACTCTCCAGCAAATGCTTGATGGCACATGGAAGCGTGCGACGGAAGCGGCTCCTGTTGAGTAAGAGCAATGAATGATAATCTCCTGGCGAGCGGCAGGGCGTCAGCCCTCCGAGCATTATCGATCTGACCACCGTACGTATTGAGCCTCAAAAACCACTCGGAGGGTTGACACCCTGCCGCTCGCCGACTTCCATGTTGTGAAATGAGTTGAACTGAGTGCCGCCGGGTTGGTAGACTCGGCGACTGCCTGCCAAACGCCGCGTCTTTTGACCTTGCACTGATTTGCCTGCCATGCCGAATCCATTTCTCGAAAATATCGCCCGAGTGACGCGCCGCCAGATGTTTGGTGCGACATCCACCGGGATTGGACTTGCGGCACTGGCTTCGCTGTCAGGTTCATCTGGTGCGAGCGCTGCGGACCGTGGATTGCCTGGAATGCCACACTTTCCGCCAAAAGCCAAGCGTGTGGTTGTCCTGTGGCAGGGCGGCGGTCCGTCGCATGTGGATCTATTTGATGAAAAGCCCGTGATGCGGCAGATGGCTGGCAAAGATATTCCGGAATCTGTGCGGGGTACCACGCGACTTTCCACGATGTCCAGTGGCTACGGAAAGTGGCCCTGTCAGCCTGCCATTAAACCGTTTCGGCGATACGGTCAGGCCGGAATCTCACTCAGTGAAATGCTGCCGAATGTTGGTTCGATCGCAGACGATATCTGTGTCGTCCGCAGCATGCACACTGAGGCCGTCAACCACGCGCCCGGAGTCACTTTGTTTATGACCGGGTCGCAAATTCCCGGTCGGCCAAGCATGGGCGGTTGGTTATCGTACGGCCTTGGCAACGACACCGACAACCTTCCGACATTTGTCGTGATGACTTCCAGCGACAAAGCAAAGACCTGTGGTCAGTTGTTCTTTGATTATTACTGGGGAAGCGGATTTCTTCCCAGTCGTTTCCAGGGCGTCCGCTTTCGCAACACGGGCGATCTTGTTCCGTATCTGACGAATCCAGCCGGTGTCAGTGCCGAATCCCGCCGCGCGATGCTGGATGATCTGGCGGCGATGAATGCGGCACATCTGGCCGACTATGGTGATCCGGAAATTGATACGCGGATCGCACAGTACGAGATGGCGTTTCGGATGCAGTCGAGCGTTCCGGATCTCGTCGATTTTTCAGGCGAAACAAAATCCACTCTTGATCGTTACGGTGCGGACGTGCTGGAAAAGGGAACGTACGCCAACAATTGTCTGATCGCCCGTCGATTGCTGGAACGCGGCGTGCGTTTTGTACAGTTGATGCACGCAGGCTGGGATCAGCACGGCAACCTGTTCACCCAACTTGAACAGCAATGTATCGATACAGAAGGTCCGTCAGCGGCACTGGTGAAGGATCTGAAGGAACGCGGAATGCTGGATGATACGCTGATCGTCTGGGGTGGTGAATTCGGACGCACGCCTTTTGGTCAGGGAGACCCTGCAAATCCCAAGGGCCGCGATCACTTTGGAAGAGCCTACTGCTGGTGGATGGCGGGCGGCGGCATCAAACGCGGCACGGTCTACGGAGAAACCGACGACTTCGCCTGGAACATCACGGCCAATCCCGTTCATGTTCACGACATGCAGGCCACGATGCTGCATTTGTGCGGTATCGATCACACGCGGCTGACCTACCGCTATCAGGGCCGACAGTATCGCCTGACTGATGTACACGGTGAAATCGTGCATGGGATCCTTGGATAGCTAGGCGCCGAGGCCAACCACGATTCTATCGGAGCTGAATTCCGAGGAATTCAGGGAGGCTCTGAATTCTTGCGAATTCAGCTACACTGTTAGTCCAGGCGATATTCTGGGTGCAGTGCCATTTTGACGGAGGAATGGTATGCTTCGCCAGGATTGCTCTTTTGCTGACTCGCCCTTGCAATCGACTTAAAAACTTCATGAATACGATAAATTCCGCACCTGAATTGCTCGCTCCAGCTGGAGACTTTGACTGCATTCGCGCGGCAGTGGAAAATGGTGCGGATGCAGTGTATTTTGGCCTGGAAGATGGATTCAACGCCCGCGCTCGAGCCACGAATTTTGATCTGAACAACATCGCTGACATCATGCAGTTTCTGCATCGACGCGGCGTCAAAGGCTATGTCACGCTGAACACGCTTGCGTTTTCGGACGAGCTGCCTCAATTGCAGACCATTATTCGACGCCTCACGCTGGCAGCGGTCGATGCGGTGCTCGTTCAGGATCTGGGCGTGGCCAGGATGATTCGTGAGATCACGCACGACCTGGCAATTCACGCATCGACCCAGATGACGCTGACGAGTGCCGAATGTATCGCGGTTGCGGAGCGACTCGAAATTCAGCGGGTTGTGCTCCCGCGTGAGCTTTCAATCGACGAGATTCGACAGATTCACGGTGCCACAAAAGTCGAACTGGAAGCGTTTGTGCATGGCGCCTTGTGCGTGGCGTATTCCGGCCAGTGTCTGACCAGCGAATCACTCGGTGGCCGCAGTGCGAATCGGGGACAGTGTGCTCAGGCGTGTCGCTTGCCTTATGAACTGGTGTGCGACGGCGAATTGCGTGACTTCGGCGATCAGAAGTATCTGCTCAGTCCACAGGATCTGGCTGCGTTTGCTTTGACGCCGCAATTGATCGAGGCTGGTGTGCGGTGCTTCAAGATTGAAGGGCGTCTGAAAACGCCTGAGTACGTGGCGAACATTACGCGGCATTATCGCGAAGCCATCGACAGCGCTGTGGCCGGACATCCGGTGCAGTTTACTCGCCGTCAGATTCAGCAGATGGAACAGTCATTCTCGCGAGGTTTCTCACCGGGCTGGCTTCAGGGGTGCGATCACAAAATGCTCGTACCTGCCACAAGTTCCGCGAAACGCGGCGTGTTATTGGGACGGATTGAAGCCGTCCACTTCGATCGTGTGACTGTGACGCTCGAATATGCAGTGCAGGCGGGCGATGGCGTGGTGTTTGACGGCGATCGAGCCAAGGATGATGAACAGGGCGGTCGAGTATTTCAGGTGTTTCAGGGACGTACGCCCATCAGTGAATCCGTCGATTCCGGCGTGGTTGACCTCACGTTTGATCGCAGCAATATCAATCTCAGCCGATTGTACGCCGGACAACAGGTCTGGAAGACCGACGACCCGCGACTGACACAGCAACTGCGCCGAACATATGAAACGGCCGATCCCCAACGCCGCGTCCCGTTGAAGCTGACGGTTCATGCGGAGTCTGGTCGTCCTTTGCTTGTTGAGGGCATTGCCAGGAACGGCTGCGTGTGTCGGGTCGAAACGGAGCAATCGCTTGAGGCCGCTCAAAAGCACCCGATCACAGTTGATGTGTTGCGTGAACAGCTTTCGCGACTTGGCGGCACAGCGTTCGAACTCCAGGAGTTTACCGCGACAATTGTCGATTCGCCGATGGTGCCGCTGAGTGTGCTCGGCAAATTGCGGAAACAGATGGTAGAGCAGCTTGATCGTTCGCTGCCGACTCCGGAAGTTATGCTTTGCGGCGATAACGCCTTGGATCGGCTTCGGTATCAGTTGCCAATTCATGAAATTCCGACGACCACGCCGTTGCTGACCGTCCTGTGCCGCACACTGGATCAGGTGCGTGCCTGTGTCGAGTTGCACGTGGATCGCCTGATCGCCGACTTTCAGGACATTCGCGAATACCGGGACGCGGTTGAGATTGCACGCGGATCTGATCATACGATGCTGCTGGCAACACCGCGCATTCAGAAGCCCGATGAGATGGGGCTGTTTCGAGCGATGTTGAAACATCGACCGGACGGAGTCCTGGTGCGCAATCTCAGCGGGCTGGCGTTCTTTCACGATCAGGGCATTCCGGTCGTTGGTGATTATTCCCTGAATGTCACCAACGAGCTGACGGCCGCGTTCCTGATGGAGCAGAAGTTGCAATGGCTGACACCGTCCTATGATTTGAATCGTGATCAGCTGATGGAGCTTGTGCAGGCGGTCCCGCCGCAGTGGCTGGAAGTTGTCGTGCATCAGCACATGCCGATGTTTCACATGGAGCATTGCGTTTTCTGCGCGATGCTGTCGCCGGGCACGAACAAGACAAATTGTGGGCGACCGTGCGATTTTCATCAGGTCGAACTGCGGGATCGGACGGGTGTCGATCATCCGTTGGTCGCGGACGTTGGCTGCCGAAATACGTTGTTCAATGCGGTGGCGCAGAGTTCAGCGGAGGTGGTCGCCGACCTGCTGCAGGCGGGTGTGCGGCGTTTTCGGATCGAATTACTGCGGGATGATGCAGATCAGATTCGGAAACTGTATTCGTGGTACGGTCAGTTGCTGACGGGAGATGTCTCCGGTGAACATGTCTGGAGAACTCTGAACGCAATGAACCGCGTCGGTGTCACGCGCGGTACGCTGGAATCACGACGCAATCCGCTGGCGATCCTGTAATGCGGCGCTGGTCGCGGCCGGGCCGCGAAGTCCTGCTCGGCAAGCAGGACCTGCCGAAATCCACGCCGATAAATCCTTAACAGCGTTGACCTGAGCCGCCTGTGCCTGCCCTACAAACTTGAACGCAAACACATTAGATTTCGTCCATGCCTTCTTCCGCTGACCCTCTGATCGATAGTCCCACCGATGGTTTCAGTAACCTCAAGGAGCTGACACGAGTTGCGTTGCCGTTAATGCTGAGTGCAGGGACGCAGTCGTTGATGAACGCTGCTGATCGCATAATTCTCGCGGGTTGTTCGGAGGACGCACTGGCGGCGGTGACCCCGGCTTCGATGCTGCACTGGACGATTGTCTGCGTGCCGATGGGCACGATTCTCTACGCGAACACATTCATCTCGCAGTTCGACGGTGCGGGACAAAAGGATCGGATGCTGAGTTCCTTCTGGCAGGCCGTCTGGCTGGCGATCGTGAGCGGGTTTCTGCTTTGGATGTTCTTACCATTCAGTCGCATGTTGCTGCCGTTGTCGGGTCATTCGCCGAATGTCGTCGAACTGGAAGCTCAGTACTTCAATATTCTCTGCGCCGGGGCTCCCATTCATATGCTGGGGACGGCACTCAGTTGTTTCTTCAGCGGTCGCCGCAGGACAACGGTTGTGATGTTCAACAGCATGCTGGCTGTCGCCGTGAATGGCGTTGTCGCGTACATCCTGACCTATGGAGCTGGCCCGATTCCTGCCATGGGAATTCGCGGTGCGGCGATCGGAACGGTGGCCGCCCGTTGTGTTGAGCTCGCCGTCTATATCGTCTTCATTGTGCGCGACGCGCGACGCGAGGTTCTGCCATTGTGGTCGATATGTGCGATCGATCGTGGTTTGCTGAAACAGTTTCTGCGATACGGAATTCCGAGCGGACTGCATTTTTTCGTCGATATCTCGGGCTTCACGATGTTTCTGTTGATTGTCGGAAACCTGAATAACCAGGCCCTGGCGGCGACGAATATCGCCTTCAGTATTAACGGGTTGATTTTCGTTCCGCTCCTGGGATTCGGGACAGCCATTCAGACTGTGGTCGGTCATCACATCGGTGCGGGTCGCATTGATGCTGCGCGGGCGACGACAAAAAATGCGGCAATCATGGGTGTCGTGTGGACCGGAACGATGGGAGTTATCCTCGTGGTGTTCCCTGAATGGCTGTTGCGCCCTTTCTTTCTGCTGGCCAATCCTGAGGCCATCGGCGGTGCGGATATCGCAACGCTTGCGAAAACCGCTGCCTATCTGCTCAACTTTGTCGCCGCGTATTCAGTGTTTGATTCGTTGGCGGTTGTCTATTCGTCCGCTCTCCGCGGGGCGGGGGATACGGTGTTTCCTATGGTGATTATACTGCTTTCAAGCTGGCTGATCATGGTTGTGCCAGCGTTGATCATTATTCAGTCCAGACATGCGTCGGTGCTGGCGCTGTGGCTGACCTGCACAGCGCATATTTCGTTCAGCGGGATCTGTATGCTGCTGCGATATTTGTCGGGGCGGTGGCAAAGAATTCAGCTGACAGCAGAAGTGGCGAACTGAGGGGAATGAATACATCATGGAAGTCAAAGATCGTGTGATCATCGTCACCGGCGCTGGTCGAGGGATCGGGGCGGCGATGTGTCGAACCTTTGCCCAGGCTGGCTGCAGGGCCGTCGTAGTTTCTGATCGTGATGAATCTGCCGCCGCCAGCGTCGCGCGGGAAATCGGTCCGCAGGCCGTCGCCAATCGCTGCGATGTGGCGATCGAAGCGGATGTGCAGCAGCTCGTCGCGCGTACGATGGCACAGTTCGGTCTCGTGGACATCTTCTGTTCAAACGCGGGTATCACGGTGAAGGGAGGCCTGGAATCAGCCAATTCGGACTGGCAGCGGATGTGGGACATCAACGTGATGTCGCGTCTGTTTGCCGCCCGGGCCGTTGTGCCGCACATGCAGGAACGCGGCGAGGGCTATCTGATTCACACGGCATCTGCAGCCGGACTCCTGACTGAGATTGGTTCCGCGTCGTATTCTGTGACAAAACATGCTGACGTCGCGATGGCGGAATGGCTGTCTGTCTGTTACGGACGCAGTGGAATTCGCGTGTCCGTCGTCTGTCCTCTGGGTGTTGAAACCGATATGATTGACGATTCCGATCCGATTCATCGCTATCTGCATCTGCATTCGATTACCGCCGCCGATGCGGCGAGAAGTGTGCTGGAGGGCATTCGACGTGAGGAATTTCTGATTCTGCCCCAGCCTCAGGTGGCCGAGTTCTTTGCAATGAAAACGGACAACTATGATCGCTGGATTCGCGGGTTTCAACGTCTTCGGCAGAAACTGACGCGAGAACAAAACAATGAAACTTCGTGACAAACTCTTCTGCACCGTTCTTCTGGCAGTCGTAACAGCAACGGTGTGGAGAATCCTGACACCTCGTGAATCCGTTAACGTCACAAGGACAATTGTCGATGAACGGCCCGCACCAACATTTCAGTTGCTCGATCAAAATGGCCGACAAGCGAACCTGCAAAGCTATCTGCATCGGCATCGAATTGTGTTGGTTTTCTTTGACGCCAGTAAAGGACTCGACAGCGATCCACTGATGCAGCGAATTCGGGAGTTTGCCCCGGCAATCAAACGGACTGGCGTGAAACTGTTAGCCGTTTCACGGCCTTTAACACCAGAATTCAAATCGCAGGCTGAGAATTTTCCTTTCCCTGTGCTGCGCGACACCCGATCCGGATACCCGGATTCCAGTTCGGTCAAGTGGGGCACGGCCATCCTGCCTTCCCCAGGCGCGGTGGCAGACATTCGCCCTGCGATCTTCGTGATCGAGCAAACAGGGCTTGTCGAATGGAACGGCGAAACGCCAAAACCTGTCGAGAATCCGGAGTTGTTCCTGACACAGTTGATTTCCGGCCGTTAACGAATTGCGAATGACCGGCATGTGTTATACTCCGCGCGGCCCAAAATGACACTTTTGCGGAAGCGAGATCGTAACCCGAAGCGTCAGCGAGGGATTGGAATTTGAAGTCCTCGCTGAGGCTTCTGGTGGATGTCACTTTCGACCGCGTGCGGTACATGAAGAAACACAGAATTCGCCTCGCTGGGCCATGGGAATCACAATTCATTGGCACCGACGGGCAGCCTGACGACGAAGTGATCCGCTGTGAGTTGCCCTTTACACTGCCAGAATCACAACGTGAATCCGGTGTACTGCTGACTCGTCGTTTTCACCGTCCGACAGGCATCGACGACACCACCATACTCCGGATCGTCTTGCAATCCAGCGAACGTCCTGCTGCCGTACGGCTCAACGGTACGGACATCGCGGAGTGTCGTGCCCGTCCAGATGCGGAATTTGCGTTTGAAATCACTGGCCAGATGGCGGAATTCAATTTACTCGGAGTATTGCTCAGACCAGCAGAAAGTGCAGCTCCAACGACGTTGAATACCGCGTGGCTGGAAATCCAGGAATAGACGCCGCTTGTCGATTCCGACCAGAAAGTGGCGCACGATGCCGGTCAGAACTGTCGCAGTCGAGTGGCTGCGGCCTACCGTGGCTGGAAATGGGCAGCGGCCCTGAGTGTCAATTCCGGTGTGACGTCTTTCACAAAGATGACGACTTCGCTGCGTTTGTGAACCTGATGCGGGAGGCTCACGAGAAAGTGCCGAAGCGGCTGACAGGGTTTTGTCTGATGACAAACCATTTTCACCTGCTGCTGTGGCCGCATGAGGATGGAGACCTGAGCCGCTGGATGCAATGGCTCATGACGTCTCACGTCCGGCGTTATCATCGGCACCACAAAGGCAGTTTTCGTAGGGTGGGACCAGCGGAGCGCAGGCCCACCACTTCGGACAAATGGTGGGCCGGCGCTCCGCTGGTCCCACCCTACATAAAGCATGATTTCACAAATTGTAGAATCGCAAAAGGGGACATTCTGCTTTACACTGGTCACGACTGCGGTTAATCTGTGTTCATGCCACGAACATCCAGAGCATCGCGAGGCGGTTTTGTTTACCATGTCCTGAACCGGGGCAATGGCCAGAGTGACGTCTTTCACAAGGATGACGACTTCGCCGCGTTTGTCAACCTGATGCTGGAGGCTCACGAGAAGGTGCCGATGCGGCTGACGGGGTTTTGTCTGATCACGACATAATCAGGATGCCTGTTCTGATTAGTACTGTTCAAGCGAAGCGTGTGAAATTAGACTGAGTTTATCGGCCTTGCGGAATTTGGCCGAATGGTATCAATTGTTCACGAAAACTCAGGGAGGAAACGCATGTTTGACACAGGAATTGAGCCCCCCCGCGCACAACGCGGCAAGCG
>CAMAVB010000065.1 GCA_945861465.1 Candidatus Kuenenia stuttgartensis | reverse complement strand
TCGGCGAGTGCATAATCCGGTGCGTCCTCGGGGGGCATCTCTGATTTGCTGAGCGCATTAAAGACCTCGCGCCACCGTTCAACGTCAGGGCCGGTCAGCAGGTCAGGATTCAGTTGGTCGATACGAAGTCTGCCTTCGGACTTTTCGGGACCATGACAGGCCAGGCAACTCTTGTTCAGGACTGGTTCCACCGACTCCTGAAAGACGCCCACGTTCGCCTTCGGAATAGAGTCGATGACCTTCGCGGCGTCCTTCGTCTCTTTCAGGAATCTGGACTTCTGACGTCCCTGTTCTCTGGCAGCTTCCAGCGTGATCGAAAATTCCTGACCATCCGCGGCTGGAATCGCCCACACGCTTCCGAACACAAGCAGAATGGCGAAGTTGAGAGTCTTCATGCGCTGATTTCATTCTTACCAGGTTTGGGGCGGGTCCGGTCGATCACACAGTGACCGAGTCGTCACGCTGGCGCGGATTGAGCAACTTGATGATCGAGCCGAAGTACGGCCAGTCGGTCGGCTTGATTTGCCGCGCGCTGCCGGTCAGATATGGATAGCCGGTCAGCAGCCAGTATCCGCTGACGTCATGGTTGTCGTCCCGAGTGGACACGGAACGCACGATCGCCATTTTGTCAGCGTATCGAGATGTCCGCGGCAGCAATTCACTGAACTGAATGCCGGGCACATTCGTGCTGATCGGTTTGAACGGCCCGCGAATCTCCAGCGGCGCTTCCGGCTTTGGGTCAAAAGTTTCGTGCTGCGGAGGGCCTCCCTGCAGCCACAGGAAGATAACATTCTTAGCCTTGCCGAACGACGCGCCAAGATCTCCGGAAAACGCGGAAGGAGTCGTGATCGGCGCTCCAGTTCCATGTTTCGTCTGCAGAAGCGTTGGCAGCGAAAGCCCCAGAGCGGTCAATCCGCCGACTCGCAGCCATTCGCGCCGCGATGAGGAAACTTGCTTTAGGTGACCATCATGAATTGACAGCATCAGGTTTTCTCTTTCAGGTCACAAATACCAGCCAACCATGAATGACTCTTTGACCACGCGGCAAGAACAATCGCAAAAAGACTCGCCGAACGAAGCCGTCGTAAACGAGATTGATTGTTCTGCCTTCCGCCAGCGTGTTGCAGGTCTGCAGAAACCGAAACGCCTGACTTTGATCGTAGCCTACTCCATCGATAAACTCCATGGACTTTTAATCGAGTCGGGAGTCATGCTTCGCATTTTTGGTCGAAAAGTATCGCCTTGCGAATCCGTGGAATTGTCGCGACGACTCGAGTGATCCTGGATTCCCGGAAAGCATAATATGCGTACTCGTCTGAAATGCCTTGTTGTCTTCCTCGCGGCAGTCGCGTCAGTGTGGACAAACTTCGCGGCTGCCGCCGATCCGATCGACATCGGTTCGCGGCGGGAACTTTTCGTCGATCAGGCGTTAATCGAGCGGCTCGAAGGACAAGCCGAATTGCGGCTGCATCATCCGACACCGCGTGAAGTCGCGATCACGTTTGAGAAGCCGTGGGAAGGGAATGCCAGCGGTTATCCGACCGTATTCCAGGACGGAGACGTTTATCGGATGTATTACCGCGGCCATCGCTACATCATCGACCCTCCGCCGCTGCGGCAGGCTCAGTCGGAAGTCGTCTGCTACGCGGAGAGCGACGACGGCGTTCATTGGGTGAAGCCGAACCTCGGACTGTTCGACTGGCCACCGACTATGAACAACACCGGCACGAAAGAAAACAACATCCTGTGGCGCGGCGGTTATGAGACGCACAACTTCGCTCCTTTCAAAGACACCAATCCGGCTTGCCCGCCCGACCAGCGTTACAAGGCCGTTGGCGGAACGACCAGCAGCAACGGCCTGCTCACGTTCAAGTCGGCCGACGGCATTCACTGGTCGAAGCTCAGCGATGATCCGGTTGTTACGAAAGGCGCGTTCGATTCGCACAATACGGTCTTCTGGGATCCGGATCGCCAGCGCTACGCGATGTATATGCGGTACTTCAGCGAAGGCGATTTCAAGGGCCTGCGTTCGATTGGCGTGTCGCATTCAACGGACTTCAGCACCTGGTCCGAACCGGTCGGGCTGACGTATCCGAACTCGCCGCCTCAGCAGATGTATACAAATCAAATCGCGCCGTACTACCGCGCACCACATCTGCTGCTCGGCTTTCCGACGCGATTCGTGACTCGTCCGCTGACGGAGCATGCGAAGCGTCTGGAACCGGTCAGGGCGCGGGCTCAATTTGCGGCTTCGGTGGAAGGAAGCGGCGCTTACACGGGTGCGGAAGTGACGGACGGTGTGCTCATCGCCAGCCGGGACGGCCAGACGTTTCGTCGTTGGGACGAGGCGTTCCTGCGTCCGGGTCCACAAGCAGAAGGACGATGGATCTACGGCGATAATTATCAGAGCTACGGCCTGTTCGAAACAAAGGCCGACTCGGATGGACTGCCCAACGAGATCTCGCTGCATTTCAACGAAGGCGCGTGGCGCGACGAAATGCACCGGCTACGACGCTACACGATTCGGCTCGACGGCTTCGTTTCCCTGCACGCGCCGTTGTCCGACGGCGAACTGACGACGAAGCCGGTGAAGTTCACCGGCCAACGCCTGTCATTGAACTACGCCACGTCCGCGGCCGGCAACCTGCGAGTCGAAATTCAAGACTCGGCTGGCACGCCGATCCCAGGTTTCTCGCTTGCCGACGCGGATGAGTTGTTTGGCGATACTGTCGATCAAACAGCCGCGTGGAAAAACTCCACCGATGTCAGTCGTCTTGCGGGCCAGGAGGTGCGACTGCATTTCGTCCTCCAGGACGGCGACTTGTTCTCGTTTCAATTCACGGACTGACGCCTGTGATCAGTATCACCGCCAGCCCAGGAAACCCCTGCGAGGAACCACTCGGCCACTGTGGCTCGTGGAAGCAGAATATCGATTCGACCCATCGGGAGATTCCGCACCCAAACAGAACTGACCCGTGGCATAGGCTTCCAGCCTGTGGTTCACTGATGAATACGACACCATCACGATTTGCAAACTTCACGAACAGTTTACAACCTTCACCAACAGAGCCTCAAAACAGTCTTGCCGGAGGAATCCCATGTTGACCATGCCTGGCAGCCAGCGGCAGTTTTGTGACGGCAAACACCGCTATGCCGCACGCGGTTGGCATTGGCTCGTTTAACCTTGTTTTCCGCACCCCCTTGCGGAGCGAGATTTTGGGGAAATCCGGTGGTTTGAAAAACTTCATAGATTTAGCCATCCGGTCGTGGCGGCAGTCGTTGCCTCAGGGTCTGCGACGGAGTTGGAAAGTTCAGACGATTCAGGATGTGGAGCTGACGCCGTGTCAGACGAGTCGCGCAGACTTCGCGGAGAAACGGCGAGTGGTCGTAAACCAAAATTGTGTAGGTCTCAAACGTACGCAGGATCTTCTCCGACGTCGTCTTCTTTTCCACTTGTGGAGCATCCTCCGGCGTGTTCTGACGGAACGTACGCTGCAGCAGAAAGTAGGTTGTCAGACCCATCATCATCAGAAACACCAGCGACTCCACACGCTTCGGCGAATGCAGAAACAACGGACGAATCGCCAACGGCCCTTTGAACTGATGATTCGCATGTTCCACATAATTCTGAAGTCTGTAACGAGAAAAAATTTCATCGACGCTCTTCTCTGCCTCAGGCACCGTCGTCACCATCGTCGAGTAACCGTCATCGTGAGAAACCGCATTCATCAGAGCTTCATCAAACGACCATTCGAAGCGATGCGTCACCTTGCCGCCGCTACGCACAGGCTTCGTCTCGGAAGTTTCCGGCAGAGTCAGCATTGTGGTCTTCTCTTCGGGCGTCAGCGGCTTCAAGTCCCATTGGAAAAACTTTGCGGCGTCCTTCGAACCGAACACACGCGCGATGCGTTTCGAGATCGCCGCACGATCCGTTCCACGTCGGCCCACAGATACGCTCACAGCAATCTGTATCAGCTCTGCCTTCATCTTCACGATCTGCTTTTCACGCTGCACACGAATCGCTTTGCGGTCCGCAGTGCTGAATACAAAGATCACGCGCGCGTCGATACTGCGACCGGATGTCTTGTCACGAAAAACGTGATCGACCACAGCCAATTCATAGTGTTCCTGCGGCAAACCGCTGCTTTCGTCTCGTCGTCGATGCTGTTCGATCGAAAGAAACGAGGCCTGATTCCACTGCAGCGTTTCACGATGTTTGCTGAACAACGATTTCAGATCGTCCCATGGCGCAGCACAGATCACGCGATGCCCGACGTCATGCATTCGCAGCATGTGGCCGACAGAAAAGGTGCCGCGGTCCGAGATCATCGTGGTTCGACTGAGTGTCAGAAATTCATTGACCAGCGCCATCTGTTCGTGAATCCCGGTGCGTCCGTTTTGATTGCCGTCGATGGTATGCCCAAACAACGGAAGCGGCCCGAGTTTTTCATCAATGACGGTGAGCAGTCCCACATGAATCATCCGAGCTCCCTGCGGAGCATCGTCAGTGCCTCTGCCCTTTGTGATGTGCGCAGGTTCAAGCGTGTCGTTGCTGCGGATTCCATTTTCGGCAACGACTCCATCGCGTTTCACCGCGCCGGTGTAAGCGCCTTCGAACAGCACATGCGTGGGATCGTAATGGAGTTCGCTGAGCGGGATGCTGAATTCTTCGGCAACGTGCAGAGCGACAGCTCCGAGAATGGAGTGCCGCTGATCGAAGAAGGCGTCGAGCGATCGCCCGAACCGGTCGTCATTCATCTTCTCCATGGGGATGCCGAAGTAGATGTCGGCTCCGGACTTCTCGGCCCATTCAGGAATGTTGGACATCGCCACGGGAGAGTAGAGTCTGGCGGCAAGCATGAGACTGAGAATCGACCCATGATCAAACTCCGCCTGCTCATCGGCGGGGATGTGCTGGTTGATGATCTCTTTGAGTTTGATTCGTTCGAGCATGGGCGCGATCACGGCCAGCTTTCCAAGATTACAACCCTGAACATCCTGGGATTCCCCATGGCAAGTAAAAGTATTCATGCGCTAAGCCTGGCAGTTTAGGCAGGGAGCGCAAGTCTAAGACCTGTTTATCTTTAAGGTTGCGGAAAATAAGTTTAACCGCGTGCCCGGCGGGCCGCGATTGCCCTGTCTGAAATTTCGTATTTGAAATTTGAGATTTGAGATTTGAAATACGAAGCGCGGGGCGTTGCCCACGCGGTTAAACGAATGTGCCATCCTCAACCGCGCGCGGCATACGTCTCCGGCTTCCACTGCGGCCTCGGCAGCAACAAAGTCACCACCGAGCAACTCGACAAAGTCACCCGCTTCGCCCGCTAACTCACTAAGGACTGTTCGGGAAGTTACTGTCCAATTGTCGCCTTTCGCAGAGCGAAAGACGACACTAATCTCTCGAACAGTCCGAACAACCGAATCCTCCTCACGCCCTCCTGAGTGGTTTGGGCGGAAGCTGATTCTCGCCATGCAGGAGATCATCTGCTCCGCATCTTCAAAGTCTAGCTGCAGTCAGTTTGACGGTGCATTCCAATGGTGGTTCAGGCACTCGCGGATCAGATTGTTGAGTGCTATTGTCGGTCGGCGCGATGCGTCCGAATGCGAGATGCAGTTTGTGGCAACAGCAAGTCTGTCTCCCAATCCGGCAGCAATCGTCATGAGACGAATCGTGTGCGGGACTGGGGTACGATGCCAGCAGTTGGCTGATTCAGACAGCTTTTGCACTCCACGTTTCGGACCGTTAGACTGTGAGGATTGAGATCATGATTCCGATCCATTTCCGCGAATGCCACGCACATGCCATCACCGCAAGCGTACGACGCTTTTGTCAGCTACAACTCGCTGGACCACGCCATTGTGGGACAAGTGACCAAAGAGCTGGAGAAAAAGTGCAGTATGAGCGAATCGTGCGTTGAACGCGGTAACCACGAAATACGCGAAATACCCAGCGCGGCCCTTCGGGCCGCAACCAAATGTGTTTGTGCCGCGTGTGACACCTGTGAGTCGATTTCTTCGCCGTCATTGCTGACAAGCCGTGTCTCTGCTCTGAATCATCCGAATATGTGGCAGAACGATGGGGGCAGAACGATAAGAAGTAATTGTCTTTCCGGTTTATCGTTCTGCCAAACATCGTTCTGCCATTCCCTGCGACGGGGCAAATAACAGTCTGGTTTTGTTTAGGCAAGAAAATTTCGAGGTTAGAAGATGAGTCGCATTGGAGCTGTTTAGTTTTCCTGCATCGTAATCTTCTTGCCATAAATTGCGGTTCCGTTTGTTGACTCTCCCGCGTCGGTCCGACGCATCGATGCGTTGCCGTATTCGTAGACGGTGGCTCACAGTGATGTCTGTTGCTGAACGGTGAGTTTCTTCCAAAGGTCACGCAATCGTTGCTTGCGTTCCGGACTGCTGCTCCGTCAAGATTTGATTTTCGGGTTCAGGTTATCAGCCGGAATGCGTTAGCGTCCGGTTCTAACCGTGGGCTAACGCCCTGCGGCTGATAAACACAATCCGAAGTCGATGGGTTCACAGACCACTACGCTGGTCGCCGCAGGGTTAATGACGTTAGACTTTGATACACCATCACTGGCAGCCCCGTTGATTTATGACTCACCCCGTCCGATTCAAAGTACGCTTTCCAGTTGTCGAAGGAAGCAAATCCATGCTTACGATTCACGGAAGGCCGAAACGGCTGTGTGACGGTGTGACGCGACGAGACCTGTTGCACGCCGGTGGCGTCGGGTTACTGGGAACGCATTTGACCTCGCTGCTCGCCGCCGAGGAAGCAGGTTCGATTGGCCAGCCGCGGGCAAAGTCTGTGATGTTTGTGTTTCTGTTCGGTGGGCCCAGTCAACTGGAGTCGTTTGACATGAAGCCGGATGCCACAGCCGGCATTCGGGGACCTTATCAGCCGATCGCATCTCGAACACCGGGACTCAGGATTAGCGAGAAACTGCCGAAGCTGGCAGCGATGTCGGATCAGTTTGCGGTGATCCGAACAGTGACTCATCCGCACAACGACCATAACGCGTGCCACTACATTCAAACGGGACACCCGCTGCCACCAGCGCAGCGCGGAGCCGCGATGGTGGATGCCACGGAAAAGGACTGGCCAGCGATGGGGTCGGTTGTGGAATATCTCGATCAGCAGTCCGACGCTGGAAAGCCACCAGAACTGCGGCGCGACTTTCCGAGCTACGTTTATCTTCCCAATCCACTTGGCCACATTCAGGGTTATGACCGATCAGGACAGTACGCTGGCTGGCTGGGTCGCACATTCAATCCGCTGGCCACGAGAATTGACAAGCGAGGCAAAGATGATAATCCGTATTTCCGCGATTGCATCGATTCGGAACTCGACTTTCGCATTCAGGGGCTTGATGCTCAGGCCGACCTCACCGTGGATCGAACGACTCGCCGAGTGAGTTTGCTGGAACAGTTCGAAGTGGCTCGCCAGCAGCTTGATCAGGCAAGGACGATTCAGGAATACGGTCGCGTACAGGCGCGGGCTGTGGACCTGGTGACGTCGGAGAAGATGCGAGCGGCGTTCGATATTCGTCGTGAGTCGCCCGAAATGCGAGATCGATATGGGCGACATTTGTTTGGCCAGTCGGCGCTGATGGGACGCCGCATGCTGGAAGCCGGCGCGCGATTTGTCACCGTGCTCTGGGATGCTCCGGATGGCCTGAGCTGGGACAGTCACACGGGATCTCACGACGTCGGAAAACATCTGCTGCCTGGGCTGGATCAGACGCTGTCGGCTCTGCTGACGGATATGCATGACCGTGGATTGCTCGACGAAACACTGGTTGTATGTCTTGGAGAAATGGGGCGAACCCCACGTCCCGACAATGCTCAATGGGGACGAGGGCACTGGAGTCACTGTTTTCCTGCTGTGCTGGCCGGAGCCGGAATTCGGGGCGGCTTTACCTACGGCACGTCGGACAAAGATGCGGGCTATCCGGCCGATCATCCGGTCAGCCCGGAGATGTTGTCCGCGACAGTATTTCATGCCCTCGGCATTTCGCCCGAAACGCGAATTCATGATGCGTTCGGTCGCCCGGTGCCAGTGATGGGCGGCGGAGAACCAATCCTGGATTTGTTCGGCTGATTATGATGCGGGACAGGCTTCCAGCTAGTCACAGTCAGGAAAAAAAACAGGCCAGAGATTTTCTTCAATCGATGTCAGGCGGGAAGATGAATCAACGGATCGCAGTACTCGTGTCGTGCCTCGCAGCCATTTCCTGGTACGGATTGACTTCGGCCGATGAACCTGAGAATCCCGAATGGAAGTACAGCGTCGATCTGCTGCGCCCGTTCTGGCAGGGAACGGTGATGCACGGCGAGTCGGTGCTGTTCATCAGGGACGAAGCCACGGGCGAAGGCCGCGCGTCTGTGCTGTTCCCCATCCTCGAAACACCGGTTGTTCAGGATTCAACCGGCACGATCACTTACGAAGAAGGTCGGGATTTCCTCTGGCATCGTGATTCTCGCGAAATCACTCTCCCGCGTGATTCCCGAATTCCGTCGCGGACGATTCAGGAATTGCGGCGACCGGCAAAGTCACAGAAGTATGAACTGACTCGTCGGGATGGCAACGGCGAGATCTTCTTCGGATCAAGGCTGGAATATGCGGAGATGCAGACCTGTGTCACCTATTCGCATGCCTCGAATCTGTGGAAAGCTGCGGTTCCGGAATTCGATCCGGCAGCGCTGCCGCGAACGGTTGGAATGCTTCTGAATAGAAGGCCTGTCTCGATCGTTGTGGTCGGCGACAGCATTTCCGCCGGATGCAATGCTTCGGGCTGGGCAGAAGGGACTCCCTTTCAGCCGCCGTATCCCGAACTGCTGCGTCGGAATCTGGCGGAGCGATTTCAGGGAAGAATCACGGTCACGAATCCATCGGTCAGTGGTACCGACACAAGCTGGGTGCTCAATGCGTTCGACAAGGTTGTCGAACCAAATCCGGATCTCGTGATCATTGCGTTCGGGATGAATGATTCCGCCGGACGACCGGCCGACGAATATCGCGTTAATACGGAAGCCGTGATGGCAAAGATCCGCGAACGACTGCCTGAGGTAGAGTTCATTCTTGTCGCGTCGATGCCTGGCAATCCGGACTGGGTCCGTTTGCAGCAGCCGTTGTTTCCGCAATACCGCGACGCGCTGGTCAGTTTGTCGAAGCCAGGGATTGCGGTCGCAGACCTGACATCGATCTGGACAGGATTTCGGGAGTTCAAGAAAGACTGGGATCAAACAGGCAACGGGGTCAATCATCCCAACGACTTCGGCCATCGCGTCTACGCTCAAGTGCTTTCGACGTTGCTGATTCCAGGCGGAATTCCATCGGCTGAACTGGAAACCGCGAGAACGTTTCAGTCCGGCCCATTGCGGCTGACAGAACAACGGTTGCTGGGAAACTACACGTATTCCTATGCCTGCGCGGCGGCTGACCTGGACGGGGACGGTGATCTCGATCTGACCAGCGCGGATGCTGAACCGCACAGCAATCTGTATCTGCTTCAGAATGATGGACAAGGTCGCTTCCGGCAGTCCTTCATTCAAAAATATGCCATGGAGAACACTCAGCCGGTGCGACTGGAACGACACGCCATCGGCGACATCAGCGGCGACGGCCTGCCGGACGTGGTGATCGTCGATAACCTGAAATGGGACGTTCGCTGGTTTGAGAATCCGGGCTCTGACACCATCGGTCGACCTTGGAAACTGCACCGAGTCTGTTCGCCCGGAGAATTGCCGGGATCATACGACGTCGCTCTCGCAGACTTCGATGCGGACGGCGATCTGGATGCTGCGGCATCCAGTTGGAGATTTGGAAATCGGTTTGACTGGTTCGAGAATCCTGGGCAACCTGAAGGAACGGAAGAGTGGCGTCGGCATGAGATTGAAGGAATGGTGGGTGAGACACGTACGATCGCTGTTGCCGACTTCAACCGAGATGGAAAACCGGATCTGCTCGGAACATCCCGGACCGGGAATCAAGTCATGTGGTACGCAAATTCCGGTCAGCCAGCGTCGGACCACTGGGTGAAAACCATGATTGATGATACGACTCTGGCACCAGCGCATGGTCATCCGACGGATCTCGATGGAGATGGCGATCTGGATGTCGTGATGGCGTTCGGGATTGCAGCCGGTGTCGGCGACGAGTCACCGGAATCTCATCAAGTGGCCTGGTGTGAAAATGTGGGACGACCGGGAACCGGAGCCGAATGGCTCAAACACTCGATCGCATCCAGCTTTCCGCAGGGATTCGAGGCCATAGCGGGCGATCTTGATGGCGACGGCGATCAGGATGTCGTGGCCACCGGCTGGGGTCCGCAGGGACGCATCGGCTGGTTCGAAAACACCGGTGATCCCAGGCAGAATTGGCAGTATCAAATGATCAAAGTCAACTGGCCGAACGCCGTGACGGTGATTCTGGCGGATCTCGATCATGATGGAAGACTTGATATCGTGGCCTGTGCCGAACGCGGCGCAAACGAACTTCGGTGGTGGAAGAACGAAGGTCGCTGACAGTGTTCACAATAGATCATCAATGGCTGCAGCAGTTCTACTTGTTTACCGCCCAGCCGAAGGCGCCGGCAAGTGCATGATGTGGCCGGCACCTTTGGCTGGGCGGTAATCGACGAATTGAAAACGGCGGGTATGAGGACTTGAAGGATTCTCTGGATCGACCACATCATGTTTATCACGGCGATGCAATTCCAGGTTTGACTGGGTAGAACCTCAAGCCACGATATCTTCAATCACCTTACCGTGATCGATTTCCAGACGTTTGCGTCCGGGAATCTCAAGACGACGATTATCGAGCCCCAACAGGTGCAGCACCGTGGCATGAAGGTCGGTGACATAATGTCCTTCGCCAAGGGCGTGATAGCCCAGTTCATCCGTTTCGCCGTGGACATGTGCTTTCTTCAAACCTGCGCCGGCCAGCCAGACCGTAAATCCGTTCGGATGATGATCACGTCCTGTGTTGCCGCCGCCTCGCAATTCCAACCCAGGTGTGCGACCGAATTCCGTGCCGAAGACGACGACGATATCTTCCAGAAGTCCGCGCTGTTTCAGATCCTGTAACAATCCGGCGACAGGAAGATCGACTGAGGCACAAAGTCGCGTGTGATTGGTCTTCAACTGCTGATGCGAATCCCACGATCCGTACGGCGACGGAAAGACCTGCACGAAACGAACTCCCCGCTCCACCAGCCGCCGCGCTGCAAGCAGACGCTGGCCGGCGACTTTCGTGGTGTCGTTGTCGAGCCCATACAGCTTTGATGTGGCTTCCGATTCCTGCGCCAGATCGACCGCTTCCGGCACGGCCGCCTGCATGCGAAACGCCAGTTCGTAGGCGCGAATGCGGGCTCGCAACGATTGATCATCGGGGTATTCAACCGCGGTGAGCTCATTCAACTGATCGATGGCTTCGTACTCCTGCTGCTGTTGTTCAAACGTCTGCCCGGCGTTCCGCTGAGCAAACGGCAGAGGATTCTTCGGGTCCAGTGCCAGCGGGATGCCCGAGTACTGTGGTCCCAGATAAAGTGAGTCGATGGATTCGCGCGTGTCCGATCGAGTCGGCCCACCTAAAACGACGAACTTCGGAAGATTCTCGTTCAGTGCCCCCAGACCATAGTGAGCCCACGCTCCAATGCTCGGTTGCGATTCGTCCAGCTTGTGGCGACCGGTATGAAATTGATTCTCAGCGGCGTGATCATTATCAGTCGTCCACATATTGCGGACGAAACTGATGTCATCGACATGCTTCGCCAGATGCGGCCACCAGTCCGTCACCTCAATGCCGCTCGCGCCGCGTTTTTTCCAATCGACCTGCATGGGAAAAATGGTCGGATAGACATCTCGGATATTGATGTCCTCCGATGGAACCGAGCGAAACCGTTTGCGATGCAACGGTGAGTTGAGCGGATTGTCAAAGGGCGTTTTATCAAACGTCATGCCTGCATATTTATTCAGAGCGGGCTTCGGATCGAAGGTCTCCATATGGCTGTAACCGCCGGAGAGAAAGATCCAGATGACGGACTTCGCGCGAGGCGCAAAGTGAGAGACCTCCGCCCCCTCGGCCATCATCGCCCCCAGCGCCATGCCGGTGACGCCCATGCCCAGATCAGCCAGAAAAGGTCTTCGGTGAGTGTGCATAATCTTATCCTCGTTTACCGCACTGTCACAAAGTCGTTGTGATTGAGCAGGATTCGCGCGAGGCTTTCGAGGGCTCGCGCGGTTGCTACAGAGGAATCGGGTTGGGTAGCAAGTTGACGTTGTTTTTCCATCGCGGTGAGGCAGACGCGAACTTCCGCTTCTGTGGGTTGTCGCGAAAGTATCTGCTCAAACAGGAAGTGAATGAAATGCTCCGCCGAGCCGCCTCCGGAATCCTGCCACGCATTCGCGATCGCAACACTCGATTCATTCACCAGATCGCTGTTCGTCAATGCCAGGGCCTGCTGCGGAACGATGCTGCTGACTCGCCGATAACAATCGAGCGGATCCGGAGCATCGAACAATTCGCCCAGCGAACTCTTGCCGCCCGATTCGGGATGCACACTGTAATAAAGGCTGCGGCGAGTCGTGGTGAGTGCGTCCTTGTTTTCGATTTCCACGCCTCCCATCGTGAGGTCCAGTCGGCCAGCGACATATAGCAGGCTGTCTCGGACGACCTCGGCTTCCATGCGTGACGAGTTCATCCGCCAGAGAAGTTTGTTCTCAGGATCTTCGCTTGCCGCGTCCTTATTTGCCGTCCCCTCGTTTGCCGCCCAGCCGGAGGCGCCGGCCTGATCATTTTTATTCAACGCGGGAGCCGGCGCCTTCGGCTGGGCGGTAAACGAATCGGTGAAGGTAAACGAATCGCGGCGATAGGCGGCGCTGGTCACGATCAGGCGGTGCAGGTGTTTCATGTCCCAGCCGGATTCCATGAACTCCGCGGCCAGCCAGTCGAGCAGTTCCGGATGCGTGGGCTTGTCGCCGTTGCGACCGAAATCGTTCATGCTGGCCACCAGTGGCGAATGGAAATGCCGGGTCCAGATATGATTGACCGCCACGCGAGCTGTCAACGGGTTATCACGGCTTGTGATCCACACCGCCAGGGCGCGACGACGGCCGGTGCTCTGCTGTGGATAAGATGGCGTCAATGGCGAGTATGTTTCCGACAACTGCTCATTCGCCAGAGCTTCGGTGGCCTTCTGCCGGTTCGTCAGAGAGGTCGTCAGCCCCGCCATTGCTGTCTCAATGAGTTTCGCGCGTTCAGCATCGTCAGACGGCTTTGCTTCGGCAGTCGCAACAGCGAACTCGGCAGTCAAAACATCCGCTTCCGCTTTACGCAAAGCCGCTTCACGCTCCAGACGGCTCGCCGTCCTGATCCGAGCGGCAAGATTATCACTTGGCGGTTCCGCATGCTTCGCTCGATCCGCGGCAATGCGGGCTTCGAGAGCCATCAAATCTGCGCGAGCGACGGCGAATTTGGCTTCGGCGGCCTGCAATTGCAGCAAAGGCCCCCGCGCGGCTCGCCGAGCGGCCTCACGCTTTACAGAAAGTGCGTGCAGCTCGGGATTTCCAATCGATGCCGACACCAGAGATGTCGCCGGAGCGACGCGAAACGACGACGCTTCCCAACCATCGATCCCGGCGATATCTTGTCCATCGGTGTACTTTGGAGCTTCGAAGTCCACATTAATCAGTTTTGTCCATGATGCGCTGGTGGCGGCGTCACTCGATGCTGCATCCGGTTTCGGCACGGACCAGACGAAATCATCAAGTACTGCCACACTGCCATGACGGACATCGAAGCTGATCGGCTTGATGGTCGTGCCGATCGGATTCCATCCGTTCAATGCCAGCGAAGCGTTTTCAACGAGCGTGCTTGAGTCTGAGTGGCAGACGACGGTCAATTGACCACGGTCCATTTCCGGTCGGACCACCATGGAGATCTCAAAGTCATTCTGCCCGACCGAAAAGTCGTAGCGGCCGACTTCAGTTTCTCCGGAGACTCCGTGTACATAGGCAACGATTCGCCCTTTCTCGAAGGCACAATACCCGGCCGTCAGACCCTGAATGCTGTCCTGCACGAACTGAAAATTTACGTGCGAGTCCTGCAAAATCCGCAAGCGGAAGGACAGCCGGGCTCCGTCGTCAAGGGACTTCAGTTGTTGCATGTTGTTCTGCACAATGCTGCGTCCAGTTGTCGCATCCATCAGCAAAGACTGCCTGCCGGAAATCGCACCGCTTGTGCCAGCCTTCGCGGCCTGCTGAAACGCCGCTTCGTACCCGGCCTCGGCTCGTGCGAGTTCTTCGTTTGCCGCCGAGCCGGAGGCGACGGCTTCGCGTACTTCGTTTACCGCCGAGCCGGAGGCGACGGCTTCGTTGGGTGATTCTGCCGGCGCCTGCGGCTGGGCGGTAAACGAGCGGAGGGATTCTTCGGCGGTGGCGAAGGCTCGTTGGGCATCGGCCAGCAGTGACTCCTGAATTTCCGGTCGGAGTCCCGGATACCAGGCTTTCGGAGGCAGATTCACGGGCTCGATGCCGAGGGCGGCGTTCTCCAGGAACGAAGGCACTCCCGGCGGAATCGAGCCTCGTTCTTTCACCCGATTGCGTTCGTCGCCACCAGTGTAAAACCACGTTGGAGCATCGGCCGTCCTGTCGAAGACGCGAACCGCTCCCAGTCGCTGAACGGCACGAGTTCCCGCGTAGGAGTAGTCCTGAAAAATGCCCGGATCAGCCTCGCCCGGCACGCGATCCTGGCGAATAAAGATCGGTTCAAAAAAAGCTCGCATGCGAAAATAGTCATCATGCGTAATCGGATCGTACTTGTGGTCGTGACAATGAGCACAGTTGAACGTCAATCCCAGAAAGGCCTTGCCCGTATGCTCAACCGCATTCCGCATCCAGTCGTTGGAGTTGAGCGAGTAGTAATTGCGAATCAAATATCCTGTGGCGACTCCTGCATCGTAATCGTCCGGGCAGATTTCATCCGCCGCCAGCATTTCGCGAACCATCTGATCGTAGCCTTTGCCCTGATTCAGAGATCGGACAATCCAGTCTCGCCAGCGATACAACTGAGACGCACTGTTGCGGACGTCATCAACATCGCGTCGGCCGTACCAGTCGCTGTACCTCCAGACATCCATCCAATGCCGCCCCCACCGTTCGCCATGCCGCTCATCGTGGAGCAGTCTGTCGACAACCTTTTCATACGCGTCCGGTGAATCGTCGGCAAGAAACGCATGCAGCTCATCTCTTGTCGGCGGCAGTCCGATGAGATCAATATAGACTCGTCGCAGCAGAACCTGTTTTGGTGCAGAAGGACGAGGCATCAAAGCATGCCGCTCGAGTTCAGCATTGAGAAACGCATCGACCGGATGACATTTGCTCGCATCGGCCATCTCAGGGATGGCGGGACGTTGCAGGATCTGGAACGCCCAGTGCTCGCGAGGATCGGTTTCAGGCTGTTCGGATTCGGGTGACTTAGCCCCGTCAAGAATCCATGCCCGCAGCAGTTCGATTTGTTCTGCTTTGAACGATTCGCCGTCCGGCGGCATTCGTTCGGCAGGCTCGCTCGATGACACTCTCTGAAGCAACCGGCTTTCATCCGGCTGCCCTGCTATCACCGCCGCGCCGCTGGTGCCGCCTTGGTGAATCGAAAGTCCCGAATCCAGCCGCAAGCCGGCTTCCTGCTTCAACGCGCCATGGCAGGCGTAACACCTCGCCTTCAGGACCGGCTTGATGTCGCGTCCGTAGTCCAGACCATCCGCCCGTGCGATGGTCGACAAAGAAATAGCAATTACGGCCAGCGGCAGTCCCCATCGGATCTGATTCAAGTTCATGGAAACGCTCCCCGGCCACCTGACGATAAACCCTTGGCTTTCCCGGAAGGATCTTAACTCAGCCAATCGATACGCCAGTCTATCATGATTTACATGCGTCTGGATGCTGCACCGGGGCTGAAGAGAAAGACGGCGGGAACGAGAAACTGTCGAGTCGTGTCTCTTATGCGAGGATGTCTTTCACGACATGCGCCTCTTCAAGCCCGGTCAAGCGGAAATCGAGGCCTGCCTGGCGGTAGGTCAGTTGCTTGTGATCAAAACCCATCAGGTGCAGCATTGTCGCGTGGATGTCGTGGATGTGGACGCGATTCTCAACGGCGCGGTAGCCGAATTCGTCTGTGGCGCCGTAGGCGAGTCCTCCCTTGATTCCGCCGCCAGCCAGCCAGATTGAAAACCCGTGGTGGTTGTGATCGCGACCGGTGGGATTGCCGCCGCCAATCGGGATCTCGACGGCCGGCGTCCGTCCGAATTCGCCCCCGCAGATGATCAGCGTTTCGTCCAGAAGCCCTCGCTGGTCCAGATCCGACAGCAAAGCCGCGATCGGTTCGTCACATTCGTTGCCCAGTCGGCGATGCTCAGCTGCCAGGTTGCTGTGAGAATCCCACGGCTGAACGTCGCCATGGTAGCACTGCACGACGCGAACTCCACGTTCAATCAACCGACGCGCAATCAGCAGTTGTCGACCGTGGACTGTCTCCGCCTTATAGATTTCCTGCGTGGCTTTCGACTCCTGTGAAATGTCGAGCGCATCGGTTGCCTCCATTTGCATCCGATAGGCCAGTTCGAACGACTGGATGCGAGCTTCGAGATTCGGGTCTTCACGGCGAGTGGCCTGGTGTTGCCGATTCAGGCTTGCCAGCAGATCCAATTGCCGGCGCTGATCCGCCACACCTGTGCGCGGACTCTGAATGTTGGCGATCAGTTCGGTGACGTTCGTCTTGCGGGTGTCGAGATAGGTTCCCTGGTAAATCCCCGGAAGGAACGCACTGCGCCAATTCGACGAATCGGCGACCGGCAATCCAGGACACAACGTGACGAATCCCGGCAAATTCTGGTTTTCACAACCCAGTCCGTAGGTCAGCCACGAGCCGTAACTCGGGCGGGACAATCGTTCGTCGCCGGTGTTCATCAATCGCATGCTCTGTTCATGATTGGGCGTGTTGGCATGCATCGAACGGATCACGCAAATGCGGTCCGCATGCCAGATTGCTGTTTTCTTAAAGATCTCGCTGCACCACAGTCCACTGTCGCCGTACTGATCAAACTGAAATGGAGAAGCCAGCGCGACTCCCGTTTCGCGTTCAGTCGTCAGGTTCCCGACCGGTATTCTCTTTCCACCCCACTTCGTGAGTTCCGGTTTAGGATCCCAGGTATCGACCTGAGAAGGACCGCCATTCAGATAAATGTGAATAATGCGCTTGGCGCGCGGTGGGAAATGCGGGCTCCGGGGTGCCAACGGGTTTGCATTTGCAGCAGCGTCAGCGTGCAACAGCGATGGCAGCGCGAGCCAGCCGATGCCCGTACCGACGGATGCCAGGAGATCGCGTCGGGTGAGGTCGGGGTGTACGGGCATGTGTGGTTCCTCAAGTTATGAATCTGCATGTCTTTGTAGCCGAGTCGCTCTGTGACTCGGCGGCGAGTTGCGGAGCAACTCGCCCACGTGGAACATTCAGTCGACAAACATCAGTTCGTTGGACATCAACAGCACCTGAGCCAGTTGCTCAATTGTTCCGGCCGTCAGAAAACTCTCGCACTGTTCAATTTCTGCAGGCGACGGTTCTCGTCCAAAGACGATAGAATACAGACGATGAACGCGTTGTGGCGGCTCGGCACCGGCAACTCGCTTTGCCAGCGCATCGGATCGGGCCAGCATGAATGTCGAGTTCAGCGCAAACAAAGCCTGCTGTGGAACGGTGGTCAAACTGCGGCGAGGAGTCGATGTATCCGCGTTGGCGAAGTCAAACGTCTGTACCATGGCGGGGATGTTCTGGCGTTCGACGAAGGCATAAACCGTCCTCCGGCGATTTGCATCGTCGGTGATGGCAGCCGGTCGACCAAACATGGTGTCATCCAGCTCGCCTGCGAGCGTAAGCATTGTGTCTCGCATCTGTTCGAAGTCGAGTCGCCGACGATTGGCACGCCACAACAGTGTGTTGGACGGATCCCGCTGGCGCTGCATGGCCATCGCTTCGGTATCAGGGATTTGCGACGAACGCTGATAAGCACGAGACGACAGAATCAGTTCATGCAGCGGTTTGGTTCTCCAGCCTTGCCTGATGAAATAGTCAGCCAGGAAGTCCAGCAGTTCGTGCTGCACGGGACGCTTTGCCTGGAGACCGAAATCACTGGGATTCTCCACGAGTGATTCGCCGAAGTGATGCATCCAGACGCGATTCACCCAGACGCGGGCCGTCAGCGGATTGGTGGGCACGGCGATAGCGTTGGCAAGATCGAGCCTGCCTCCACCGTGGAGAAATGCAGGCCGATCCTCGGGCGACAGAATTTCAAGAAACCTGCGCGGCACCGGTGTTCCTCGGGCGATCGGATCGCCCCTTTGAAAAATCACGGGGTCGCACAGCACCTCCGCATCCTGCACGACCATTGCGCGAGAAGCGGCGTCCTTGTGTTTCACCGCAATGGCATCCAGTTGTCCCAACAGTCCGCGGTAGGCATCGCCCGGTGTTCGGGATAAGTAGAACGCCACATCTCGAATCGGAAACCAGACCGGTCCATCGCGGGAAACCAGCAGCGAGACGAGCGGATCCGCTTCATCGCCGCCAGTGGTCCCGGTGTCCCGAATGATAGTGCCGTATGTTCTGGCAACGTCGGCCATGGACGCTGGTCGGGCGGTCACGAGTCCATCGATGATTCGTTGATCCACACCGCGAGCCTTCCATTCCTCCGGCTTCAGCGTGAGATCCCGCTGCAGATCGGACCATGGACCGAAGATCGGATCGTCAGAAAAGGCCCGCCGCGCGATCAATTGCCGCCAGCGCTTGGTGATCTGCGGGCGCAGTTGCTCCGGCGTGAGGGACAGGAAGAATATCGCCGTCTCCGCAACGTCAGGTTCCGTGGTGGCGACATGAACCAGATAGTCCGGCGTCCGTTCGCGTGCGATCCTGAGTGCTTCTGCATAATGGGTCGCCTGCTGGTCCTGAATCTCCTTCAGCTTCGAAGCGAACTCCTGCTCGAACGCCTGACCTGCTTCAGTCACCGGTCCGATGCGAGGACGGTCGTACGGTTCGAGGGAGCTGGCGAAGACACCGTATAATGAATAGTAATCGGCTGTCGGGACGGGATCGAATTTATGATCATGACAACGGGCACAGGCGATCGACAGGCCGAGAAACCCTCGACCGATCACATCAATCTGGTCATCGATCACATCATGCCGATTGCTGTCAAACAGACGGCCGAGTGTCAGCAACCCCATGGCTCCGAGATCGGGGGAATCTGCCGGGAGATTCAACTGATCAGCGGCAAGCTGCTCCCGTACGAACTGGTCGAATGGTTTGTCGTCGTTGAAAGCTCGAATGACGTAGTCGCGGTAGGTGTAGGCAAACGGACGAATGCGCGCATCGCCATACATCAGAACGCCGTCTTTCGCATCGGAATATCGGGCAACGTCCAGCCAGTGCCGCCCCCAGCGTTCGCCGTACCGCGGACTTTGCAGGAGGCGGTCGATGAGCCGCTTCAAGTGCGGCTGAGTCGCCTGCTCTGACTGAGTAGTTTCTTGTGGTCGAGTCGCTCCGCGACTCGACGAGGAGTCGCGGAGCGACTCCTCTACAAAACTGGCAGTCTCGTCGGCTGTTGGCGGAAGGCCGATCAAATCAAGGTTCATGCGTCGAATCAGTGTTCTTGCATCCGCCGGTTCGGTGACAGTGATGTTCGCTTCACGGAGCTTGCGTTCGATGAGAGTGTCGATGGGATGATCGTTGCCCTCGATCGCTGGAGCGGCGATGGGTTGAAACGCCCAGTGCTCGCGAGCAGCATTCTCGATGTCTGTGATGACCTTTTCTCCGATGCGCGGATCATGGGCTCCCTGTCGAATCCATGTTGTCAGGTCTTCAATCTCGGCATCGCTCAATTTGCCGTCCGATTCCTTTGGCGGCATCTGCAACTTCTCATCGCGATGCGTGACGGCGCGGATCAACAGACTCGACGACGGGTCGCTCGGTACAATCGCCGGTCCACGTTCGCCGCCGCGCTCCCAGCCGCTCCTGGAATCGAGCCGCAGGTTGCCTTCCGCGATTTCCTCGCCGTGACACTCGTAGCAATGTTTAACCAGCAGCGGTCGAATCCTTGTCTCGAAAAAGCTGATTTTCTCCTTGGTCGCCTCGTGTGATTCGTCGGCTCGGGTCTCGACCACGGAGAGCAGCAAGCTCAGAACAGTAACGCCAATGACTGTGGGCGAGTTGCCCCGCAACTCGCCGCCGAGTCGCAGAGCGACTCGGCCACATGATTCCCGACCACTCGCCTTTTTGACTTCTGATCCTGGCAGACCCAACATAACAGCCCTTCCCGCTCTTCAATAGCATCATACCTCAAACCCCAGCCGCCATTCTTACATCGCGTTGTGCGGCTTGAGTGCCTGAGCAACCGGGATGCGCTGGACCTCAGTATACCCGCTCTGAATATGTCTTTTCATGAGGTAGTCGGCAAAATTGGCGTCGTGATCTACGATCGCCAGCGTTCGATGGCAATTCGGGTTGCAGCTCCGATCGACTTCTGAGTTGAAGCTCCGTTCGACCGTTTGCTGGAACTACAAAGTGATCCAGCACTTCGCTTGGCAGCACGCAACATTTGATGGTAGTCGAACAGTCTGATAAACTCAATGGACTTTCGATCAATGTGCATGGTCGCGACGACTTGAATGGGGCTGTATTTCAGGAAAACACAAAATGCGTAGTTGGCTGAGATGGCCTTTTGTCTTCCTCGCGCTAATGTGGACGAGCTTCGCGGCTGCCGCCGATCCGATTGACATCGGTTCTCGGCGGGAAATGTTCGTCGATGAGTCGCTGATCGAGCGGCTCGACGGGCAGGCCGAATTGCGGCTGCATCATCCGACGCCGCGCGAAGTCGCAATCACGTTTGAGAAGCCATGGGAAGGGAATGCCAGCGGTTATCCGACCGTATTCCAGGACGGAGACATCTATCGGATGTATTACCGAGGCCATCGCTACATCATAGACCCTCCGCCCCTGCGGCAGGCTCAGTCGGAAGTCGTATGCTATGCCGAGAGCCGCGACGGCATTCATTGGGTGAAGCCGAACCTCGGACTGTTCGACTGGCCGCCGACCATGAACAACACTGGCACGAAAGAGAACAACATTCTGTGGCGCGGCGGTTATGAGACGCACAACTTCGCTCCCTTCAAGGACACCAATCCGGCTTGCCCGCCCGATCAGCGTTACAAGGCAGTTGGCGGAACGACTTCCAGCAACGGACTGCTCACTTTCAAGTCGGACGACGGCATTCACTGGTCGAAGCTTAGCGACGTGCCGGTTGTTACGACGGGAGCTTTCGATTCTCACAACACGGTATTCTGGGATCAGGATCGCCAGCGCTACGCGATGTATATGCGCTACTTCAGCGAAGCAGACTTCAAGGGCCTGCGTTCCATAGGCGTTTCGCATTCAACGGACTTCAGAACCTGGTCCGAACCAGTCGGGCTGACGTATCCGAACTCGCCTCCTCAGCAGATGTATACAAATCAGATCGCGCCGTACTACCGCGCGACGCATCTGCTGCTCGGCTTTCCGACGCGTTTTGTGACGCGTCCGCTGACGGAACATGCGAAGCGTCTGGACCCGGTCAGGACACGTGCTCAGTTCGCGGCGTCCATCGCCGGAAGCGGCGCTTACACGGGCGCGGAAGTGACTGACGGTGTGCTCATCGCCAGCCGCGACGGGCAGACGTTTCGTCGTTGGGACGAGGCGTTCCTGCGTCCAGGTCCACAGGCAGAAGGACGTTGGATCTACGGCGACAACTATCAGAGCTACGGCCTGTTCGAAACTATGGCCGATGCGGCGGGACTGCCCAACGAGATCTCGCTGCATTTCAACGAAGGCGCTTGGCGCGACGAAATGCACCGGCTACGACGCTACACGATTCGGCTCGACGGCTTTGTTTCCGTGCACGCGCCGTTGTTCGGCGGCGAACTGACGACGAAGCCGGTGAAGTTCACCGGCCAACGCCTGTCACTGAACTATGCCACGTCCGCGGCCGGCAACCTCCGAGTCGAAATTCAGGACTCCGCCGGCCAGCCGATCCCCGGTTTCTCGCTCGCTGACGCGGATGAGCTGTTTGGCGATACTGTCGATCAAACAACCGCGTGGAAAAACTCCACCGATGTGAGTCGTCTCGCGGGCCAGGAAGTGCGACTGCATTTTGTCCTCCATGACGGCGACTTGTTCTCGTTTCAATTCACGGACTGACGCCTGTGATCAGTATCACCGCCAGCCCAGGAAACCCCCTCGGGAGACTCCGCACCCAAACAATACTGACCCGTGGCACAGGCTTCCAGTCCGTGATTCCCCAATGAAAACGACAGGCTGGAATGCTGGCACACGTCACGTGCTGCAGACGCAGCAGATAAGGCTGCAATATCATCTACGTTTTGCAAACTTTACGAGTAGAGCCTCAAGACAGTACTGACGGAGAAATCCCATGTTGACGATGCTTGGCAGCCAGCGGCAGTTTTGTGATGGTAAGACGCGCCGAGAGACACTGAAGGTGGGCGCCCTATCCGTGCTCGGCGGGTTTGGTTTGCCCCAATTGCTGCAGGCCGAACAGCAACGGGAACATGTCTGGAACGGCAAAGCCAAAAGCGTTATCTGCCTGTACTTGCTCGGCGGTGCCCCCTGGCAGGACATGTACGACATGAAGCCCAATGCCCCGTCGGAGGTCAGAGGCGAATTCAATCCGATCGCCACGAATGCCCCCGGAATCGAGATTTGTGAACACCTCCCCCTGCACACCAAATGGATGGATCGTTCGGCCATTGTCCGCTCGATCAATCACCGAGCCGGGTGTCACAATTGCATCCCCAGCTATACGGGTTGGGAAGTGCCGGAAACGAATCTGGTCGGTCTGAAAGAAACGCACCCGCCGAGCATGGGTTCAGTGTGTGAGTATCTCAGCGGCGGTCGCGCCGATTCCCCGGCATACGTCTATATGCCCTGCTACCTCGGATGGGGCCAATCGATCCGTCGTCCCGGCCCGACGGCAGGATTTCTGGGTTCGAAGTACGACCCGCTCTATACCGAGTGTGCCCCGTACGTCGATAAGCCGCCGGAGGATGGCTATAACCCGCAACCGCTGCGCGGCACGCCGCAAATTCCCCACACACGTCCGGATCAGGAAATCACGCTCGACCGGCTGAATGGTCGCAGGAGCCTGCTGGAGCAACTCGACGTCGAACGACGACGCATTGACCAGTCGGCCCGAGAGGGATCGTGGTCGCGGCAGCGGGAAAGAGCCTGGAGCCTGATCACTTCGTCGAAAGTCCGCGACGCATTCGATCTGGACAAAGTCGATCCCCAGGTTCGCCAGCGCTATACGCCCACGCTGTTTGGCCAAAGCGCGCTGATTGCCCGCAGGCTGGTCGAAGCAGGAGTGCGTTTCATCAACGTCACGTGGGATTGCTACTGGGAGCGACTGAAGCTGCAGCTTCACTGCTGGGACACGCATTCACAGAACTTCAAGTTGTTGAAGGGCTACAATCTCCCGTACCTGGATGCCGTCTATAACGCGCTCATGCAGGATCTTTCTGACAGCGGACTGCTCGATGAAACACTGGTGGTCGTGATGAGCGACTTTGGACGCACGCCAAAGATCAATGCAAACGCGGGGCGCGATCACTGGACGTTTTGCTACTCGATGCTGTTCTCCGGGGCGGGGATTCAGGGCGGAACGGTTTATGGTGCCAGTGACGCCCAGGCGGCATACCCGGCTTCCAATCCGGTCAGCACTGCGGACATCTGCTCCACGATTTATCAGGCACTGGGCATCGACCACGAGACGCTCGTCTATGACAAAGTCGGCCGCCCGATGTCGATCAGTCACGGCGGATCTCCGATCCGCGAAATTCTCACGTAACATCGCGACGAGAACACGTAGCGGCAATCTTCAGAAAGGCAGGAACCCCGGCAAACACCGTTACCTCTCCAGCTTCCACCGCGGCCTCGAACTCTACGGTGACCACACCGCATCACGCGACGGCATGAAATTCAAGGTCACCACCGTCTCAGCTCCATGCCCCCTCGCTCAAATGCGAATCTAATTGGATTTACTGAGCCTGATGGCTTTGACGGCACGGAATCACTCTCCGTAGGCAGCGCCATACGCTCCTCTGAGAACGCCACCGACGAAACGTAGTTCTTCGAATGTGCGGAAGTCATCTTTCGCGACATTGCAATCTGGTGCTGGACAAAAGACGTTGAACTAAACCGCTCCGCAGTGGGCAAGGCGTCGCGTTTTCTCGGGACCACCCGCGTTTGTCAGATGATGATTCGTTCTATCGCGTCCAGGCTGACGGTGTCGCTCGTGCGGTGGTACAGTTTGGTTGTGCGCGCCGACTCGTGGCCAGCGATACGTTGAGCGTGTTCCGACGACCAGCCATAAAGCCTCCTTCGTGAGAACTAAACATGCTGAAACGAGCAGGGAAACTTCAGTAGCTGAGAACATACGTCGGTGATTTAAATAATCGGTCACGCGAGCGAATGTACGTGAGGGTTGTTCGCGGATCGGCATGGCCGGCGAAGTCCTGCAGGTCGATAATATCGGACCCGCGTTCCCGAGCAGTCGTGAGAGCCGTGACGCGCAGCGAATGCACTGTTACGCCGTTGTCAAGCAGCAGCGCCGATGCGTAACGACGCACGAGCAGTTCGACGGCACGCGTTGTTAACGACGAACGTCGGAAGCCGTCACGACCCGCGCCGCGAGCGGTTCGGACCGGACGGAACAATGGCCCCGGACGGTCATCACTGACGTCGGCCGTTTCGAGCCAGGCGGTCAGTCGTTCGACAGCTTCCAGGTGCAGCGGAACCGTTCTTTCTTTGCCGCCCTTGCCGTAGAGCTGAAGCACTCGATGTTCACCGCTCGTTTTGAAGTCGCTGACGCGCAGTTGTACGAGTTCGCCAACGCGACACGCGGAGTACGCAAGAATACCGAGCAGTGCCCGGTCACGAATGCCAATCGGCGTTTCCGAATCGGGAGACTCCAGCAGCCGACGGCAATCACGAGGTGATAGTCCGACCGTTTTTCCGTCACGCGGAACGGGTGGAGCTTTGACAAACTTCCCGTGGGCCGGATTGGCACCGGTGTATCCGTAGATCTGCAGATATGAAAACAGCGATCGCAGTGCAGTCAGCTTGCGGCGGATTGTGCTGTTGGCAGCTCCTCGGTCACGAAGGTGATCGCGCCAGCCAGACACGTGCGCGGGAAGCACTGCGGTCAGTGCATCGAAGTGCTGTCGGGGAATTCCGCGAAAGTCCAGGAACTGTGTTAGGTCACGCAGATAGTTTTCACGTGTCCGTTCTGATGGAGTTCTGATCAGCCAGCCCTGGACGGCCTGCTGCATCAGCCTCCGCAGATCCTGATGCGATTGGTGCGGCTGACTACCGAACGCCGGCGGCACCGCCTCATCGGCAGCAACAACGATTCCTGAGTCAACTCGTCGGGTTGGCATTTCGTCACTGTCGCTCTGGTGGTTGTGTTTACTTCGCATATCTAACTTTATGTGATCCATAACACGATCGAATGTCGGAACGCAATCCCGGCATTTCCAATCGTGATCAAACTCGTTCCGTGGTCGATTTCTGGGTTGTATGGTGCGTCTTTGATCGTTCATCCGGTTGCCGTATGTACCGATGGTTGGTTGCTGATACAGATGGATTGTTTTGTCAAGCAGAATGTTTCCGTGAATCATCGCTGGCGATTGAGTTGCCAATCGATTCATCGGCGTGCCGATGTTATTCGGTGGATGGCTTCTTGGGCGCTGCGCTCGTGCCGAACGATGATTGGACAACCAACGGTGGATCGTTCGTGCCCTGCCTTGACACGCGAATGCCGTTGCAAAACGGACATTTTGATACGCCATTGATGAACACAGTTGGTGGCCTCATGGAATTGCTCTGTTGCTCATGCGTCTGCTGGCAGTGTCACTGGAATGCTCATTCGGAAGTGGATTGGTTTTCCGGTCGCAGCCAATGCTCGGCAGAGCATGTATCTGAAGGACACACTTGAGAAATGGTGGATTACGCGAGCATCGGCCTACCGTGTCGAGCGAATGCTCTGGTTGCCAGGGAACTCGTTCGAATAGGTCACATTGTGATCAACTGTTCGGTGTAAACGGGGCTCTGCCCCGAACCCCGGGATTTTCCGCAGGCATGGCTCGCATCAAAGTGACGGCTGGGGATTGGCAGGAAAGTCGATGGGAATTGCGGTCTGTTTTACGGCCTGACCGCCCGGCGGAACCTTGGGACGTCCGCAGTACGTCGCACAACATCAATGAAGAACGGGCAGCGCGACTGGAGGCAAATGCCGCCGGGTCGCGCTGCCCTCCAACGTCACTCCGACGCTTCGGCGAGAGTATCCCTGGCTGGTTGCGTCCCCGCAGAGCCAGCGTCCGTTTCACCTCGCTCATGCAGAATGCCATAGACGCGGCATCGAGTCACCATAGCTTGATCGTTCTCCAAATTTGTGGCATGACGGTTGTCAGGATCTTTTCAGCGACGCAGATCGACGTCTCCAAATCGGGCAGTTCGATTCTGTCGTCTCATTCTTCCACTGCTGACGCATGCAGTGTACGGATGCAGATGGCGTGCATGAGTAGGTTTTAGAAACCACCTATCCCGTCGTCGGCTTTCTCAGTTTAACGCGGCGTCAAGGTCCGACGCCTGCGGCGTCTGCTGCTTTCGCTGCGCGAAAGGCTCCACCCTGACTTTGCCGCGTTGGCCCAACTGTGGGCCGCCGACGGGCCCATCGATCAACACATTTGCCACGGAGGCAGTCGGCTCAATGGCTCGGAGATGGATCCCATGAAACAGGCACAAGTGATTCGAGTTTCGCAGGAGACGTATGCAGAGATGTCTGAGAACTACGGCGGTTACTGCACCCATTGTGGTGACGAAGCTGCCGGCGTCGAACCGGATGCCCGGGAATATGTTTGCGAATCCTGCGGCGAACGGGCGGTGTATGGAATTGAAGAGCTGCTGATCAGCGGACTCCTTCAGTTCACCAATGACGACGGCGAAGACTGACCAGACGGGACGCGAATCATTGGCGGCACGAACTGCACCAGTGGCTCGCGTCCCTTTTTTGAGCCGGAATTGATCTGCGGTTACCGAACGGTTTTCCATGCATGTCTCTGATTCTCGGTGCTGCCGCCAACGCAATTGCCGATCGTCGCTCTCTTCAACATCCCAGCCGGGCAGTACGACAGTCACATGGCATCAATCTTCCGGTCTCGCGGAGGCTTGATGCCGGTGGCGTGCATCGGTTTTCGATTGGTTTTCAGCACCCTTTGGGAAATAGAAGGCTCTCTCATGCCCAAACGAATTCGATTGGCCTGCAGCGAATGTGACACAGATGAAGGCGACGAAATCAGCAGCATTCCATTGACCTGGAAAGACGTTACGGAGGTTCAGAGTCTGGCAGAATCTCGGAAAACGGTTACTTCGGACGATAAGACGCGATCCGCATTCGAATGGTACACACACCTCGGAATCTGTCCGCAATGCCAGAAGGAGGACGATTGAAATGCCCTACCTGATGCTTTGGCACGGACGAACAGACCGCGACGAAGAGATGAACAACTGGGGAGAAAACGGACCTGTCTTCGGACCGTTTCCGTTCTTCCACATGACTTACAACTGTGAGATCGCGTTCAGTGACGAATGCGGTCACCTGCTGAAGATCGTGGATGATCTCGTGTACTACGACGGCGTCTACTACGGCGACTGGTCGTTCTTCGACGAACTGGATCACGGGCACCGATGCCGATTGATTCCGTTCGACCCTCACAAGGCATTGGTCCCCAACGAGACGGACTGATCAGTCAGTTTACAGTGAGTATCTATCACGGCCTCATCGTCAGGGCGGAATCAATCTTCCGGTCACGGTCTCTCTGTAATAGGGGATGATTGAAACAGGAAAGAGGGGACTTCCGCTCGGCCCTTTTCATGATACCACGGCGTCAAGGTCCGCTCCCGCCGTTGGCGTCCGCTGCTGCTTTCGCTGCGCGAAAGGCTCCACCTTGACTTGCCGTGGGTGGCTCGAAAATCGGGCCGCCGGCAGGCCCGTATCTCAACTCTTGGCTGCTTTTGTCGGATGCAGCTCTTAACAATTCGGAGAACGGACATGAAGAAAGACGAAGCAAATCAACTGGCAGATCAGGCAATCGCAGCGTTGCAGGCAGAACTCAAGGCCGGACGCAGTGAGACGCTGATCCAATACCTCGATGCGATGAGTCGCTTTCACAGTTACTCGTGGAACAACTGCTTGCTGATCACTCTGCAGATGCCGGAGGCCACATTCGTCGCCGGGTTTCATCGCTGGTTACGGATGGGGAGATGCGTGCGAAAAGGAGAATCAGGAATCGCGATCATGGCCCCGCTTGTGCGTTGCAAACGCGACGATGCAGATGGCGACAATTCCGAAACATCAGGAGAGACTGGAGACAAGGACGAACGCCGAATTCGTGGGTTCAAGATAGTCCATGTCTTTGATGTCAGGCAGACAGACGGGGATGACCTGCCAGAACTGGCGACAATGCACGGAGATCCTGGACAGATCCTTTGCTCTCTGGAAGGTCTGATTCGTGCAAATGGCATCACGCTGAACGAAGAAGTATTGGCTCACGGAGTCAAAGGTGTCTCGCGAAAAGGCGAAATCGCGATTGCCGAAGGTCTTCCATCGGCAGAGCGATTCGCGGTTCTCGCCCATGAATTGGCTCACGAATGGATGCATGGTCCGCAACACCGCATGACACTGGCGAAAACAGTTCGGGAAACCGAAGCCGAAGCGGTGGCCTATGTCGTCTGCCGGTCGTTTGGACTGGACTGCTCGACACGCAGCTCGGACTACATTCAGATGTATCGTGGAGACGAAGTAACTCTGATGGCATCCCTGGGACGCATTCAACGAACCGCAACACGAATAATTGAATCAATGTCGCAGTCTTCGGCAAGCTTGTCTGACGAATCACTGGTCGCCTGACATGAGAATGGCCCTTGATGTAAATCGGAACCAAAGCGCCGGTTGAAATTGAGGCCGTCGGAACAGAAGCCCGCGAAGTTGCTGCCTGCAATTTCAACGGCTTCGCATCCAGCTGCTAAGGTTTTTGCACGTCGCCGCTTTCTGACAAAGGGAACCCGGAGCTCGGGACGCTAACGGGCGACAAAAAAATATGGGCCGACAACGAATCCATTTTGCTTTTTCCGAACAGCTGTGGTACGGATCAGGGATGATGCAAGCCTTTGTCGGAATCGTGAGTCCACAGGGAGTCGAACACTTCTATCCTGAAGATCCCAGCACCGTGCGTTTTCTGTGGCGACGCGTCGAACGCCAAAAGGGCCGAGTCACCTGCTTCTGGAGCGTTCTTCCATCGGACGCAGCCGTAGTGATTGAGGCGGCAGTGGCTCTTGGATGGAACCAAGAAGCGCTCTGCATGCTGCAGCAGCACTGCCGTGATTATGGGCGCATTGTTCCCTTTCGAGACGACGCACCCTGCAGCCGGCCACACCGGCAACGGGGCTGAAGTCCTGAAATTGTCATTGGAAAAAGCCACACCGAAAAAATGTCGCGGCAATGCGTGACAGTTGTCGCGTACCGTGATAAGGAATCCTGAATCAACGCCACGCCTGCTCCTTCATTCACCACATCCGGGTAAAACAACTGCCGCCACTCGCTTGACGCCGACTCAGCTCGCGTGAATCGAGAGGGCGGTGGTGCCTAATGGTTTTCACCTGCGCATCGAGGCCACGCTTCAATGCCGGGCCGGTTCATCCGTTCGAGTCCAGAGTCATGTCGTTCACCTGCCGGGTGCTGGTGGACGCTGTGGCTTTGGCACCCGAAAACTCGATTTTTCGAGGAGATGAACTGATGGTGGATTTAACACGGGCGAATCGGGAATTGTTTCGACGAGGTCCCGACGAGTCGTTCGCGACTCTGAAGGAGCTTCATGATCATTGTCGTCAGGAACGACAGTATTCGTCGGATGTGTGGCAACGGCCTCAATCGCTGATGCCACGAGTTCAGGACGACCGTTTGTTACTGTCGCTGGAGAACGGAGGCGACGTCGGCCTGACCGACTGGTCCTTCAATCAGATGTGCCGCCTTGCCGGCATGAGTAAGGAGACCGTCAATCGTTTCCATCCGGAAACGGCGCGACTTGCCTTTCGTGATACGTTGCCAAACAGCGACAAACCCATTCAACTGCTGACGACCGGACAGTCCGTGCGTTCCATTCACGGTGTTTCGTACACCCGTCTCTGGAACAGCGAACTGCTGGAAGTTGTGCGTGACGTGGCAGTCGATTTTCAGCCGCCACAGACCGCCTGCAACGGTGGTACCGGTCTGTACTGCGGTGAGCAGGACATGTTCTGTTTTCTGATCGATCCGACCGGCTGGATTGAGATCGACGGCGAAGAATTCGCTCCCGGATTCTTTGTCTGGAACTCTGAAGTCGGCCGACGTTCGCTCGGGATGCAGTCGTTCTGGTTCCAGCGAATCTGTCAGAACCATATCGTCTGGGATGCCGTCGATGTGGTGGAATTTACCCGCAAGCATACCGCCAGCGTGCGGGACGGCCTGGAGGAAATTCGTCGGCACATTCAGACGCTGGTGGCAAAGCGGGATAGTCGGCGAGATGCCTTTGCCAGTGTCCTCCGCAAGGCCATGCAGACTCGACTCGGATCGGATTCCGAAGCCGTGGCCAAAGAACTCGGCAAGCACGGGATTCCGCAGCACTACATCAAGGAAGCGATGGAGATTGCACGGGCTCAGGGAGGTTTCACGATTTTCTCGCTGGTAGATGCCCTGACGCGGCTTACCCAGCGGTCCAAATATGCAGCCGACCGTGCCGATGCCGACTACAAGGTGGCTCAGCTGCTGTCACTGGCTCAGGCAGTCTGAGGCGGTGTTGCATGGATCCACAAACAACGTGGGAACAACTGCAGTCCGCCGTGCAGGCGGAAGACTGGGAGACCACTCGCGAACGCGCACAGTCACTTTTGGACTGGCTCGCTCGCGGCGGTTTTCCGCCCGTGACCTCGGCTGAACATGTCGGCGATGCAAACTGGCATCGAGACAAGACAGTCAGGTTCTGTCACTGGGCGTTGCGACGAGCGGCGGACGGCTGAACCCGTGCGTCGCTCCGAATGGTGTTGCGATGTTTTGTGTTGTGTTGACCTGTTCCAGCGTTTGGGGCGGGTCGTAACTTTTCAAGGTTTTGATTGTTTTGAAGGAGAATTGGATCATGGCAAGTGCCACAAGTTCACAATCCCGCGAATCGAAAGTTCGTCCTGTTCATGAAATCCGGATGGGCCGCATTCGGGCAGCCATCTGGCAGAACCGGGTTGAAAATGGAATTCGCCACAACGTGACGGTC
>CAMAVB010000064.1 GCA_945861465.1 Candidatus Kuenenia stuttgartensis | reverse complement strand
GCCTCACTTACAAAGAGATGGGCGAAATTAAACCGGCAAAGAAAGCGTATCAGCAGGTCCTGCAAAAATATCCCCAGGCCGCTGTGACGGCATTTGCCGCCGTCGATCTGATTGATATTGCGACACTCGAAAACGATAACCAGACGCTGACAACTTTGTGGAAAAAACTGACCCACGAAACGACTCGCACGAACGACACTCGGGGTGTCTGCGAAAACGCATCGCGGCAGTATGCAGGATTTCTGCTGCAGAACAACGGAGTTTCGGAAGCCGTTAAGTCACTGACGACGACCTATCCGGAACCATCTCCGTTTGTGGATCAGTTCGTAAGCCTTTCCGTTGCAGCCATTAATCAGCTCATGGCTGACCAGAAGACCGTGCCGCAGGGCGAAAAGCTTTCCGACGATGCAGCCAGTCACATTCGAACCCTGATGCCCACAGACGTCAGCGTTGCGGAGCAGAAAGCGCTCGCCCACAAATGCTGGTTTGCCATCGCTGACCTGTACGCCGCTTCAAAACGGACAGATAAGACCGAAGAAACGTTCAAGCTGGCTCTGGAAAAGCTCGGTCGCAGCGATGAAGTGCTGAGCCGGTACGCACAATGGCATAAGTCACAAAAGCAGTTCGAACAGGCACGACAGCTCTACGCCTCGCTGGAAAACAAGATCGAAGGCCAGGCTCAGATCGCCTATAGTTTTCGGGAGCAGCTCAAATATCCCGAAGCTGTCGCCGTCTTTCAACAGCTTGCCGGTGCAGATGCTGAGCGACCGTTTCACTGGCTGTCCGAAGCGGCTACGACGCATCGCCATGCTCACGAATGGATAAAGGCGATCGCCATTTATCAGGAACTGATGGCGAAGGATGTGGATCACACAGACGACTGGCTATGGAATATGGGGATCACGCAGCGTGACGGCGGCATGTTGAAAGAAGCGATCGGCACGTTCAGGCAGTGCAACAATTTCCCGAACAACTACAACGAGATGGCCGGATGTCATCGCGCCCTCAAAGAACATAACGAAGCGATTGTGCTCTACAATCAGGTCGCGGGCACTGACGAGAACTGGGCTCCGTGGGCGCTGATTCAGATCGCCTACACGCGCGAAGAAGCCGCGCAGCCGGAACTGGCAATCAAATCCTTTCAGCAGGTTTGCAAACGATTCCCGAAGAATCAATATGCCAGCCAGGCACATGCTCATCTGCAGACAAAGTATAAAATTACCGTGACGCTCGGCGGAGCGAAAGACGAGTAGCTAAAAATGGTGCTAAGAATGGGGTCAGGAACCAATAGCCAAATGGCCCAGAGGGTGCTTCGCACTATTGGTTCCTGACCCCTTTTTTAAGCCAGAGCAGTAGTCAACGATTTGGGTTTCAAGGCAGCATTGCAGGGGCAGACACATGTCACGTCGTATGTTCGGATGGATTGCAGCCGGTTTGTTCACCTGCGGAACACTGTCAGGCTGCGGATCTGAAACGGCCGATTCTCCGAAAACATCGTCTGAAGCCACGGCAAAGAACTCCACAACTGCCCTTGAAAATATGCCGAGTGAGAAGAATCCCGGCAGCACTACCGATACCGCAAAGACTGCGAAGACAACGGCGCCTGTAACACCGGCAATTGACGAGCGAGTTGCTGCGGTTCAACGCGAAATCGACAGCGGGAACCTGGAAACTGCGAATGAAAGACTTGCCGCACTCCGTGAATCGCTCGGGGAATCTCCGCCGGACGATCAGCTTGCAAAACTGCGACCCATCGAAAAAGCTCTGAACGATCGGCGAGAAGCCCTGCGTCGCGAGGAACGAACGCAACTGCTGCAAGCCGCTAAGACCGCCTTCGACAATGGCAATTGGGACGAATCGCTGAAACAGATTGACGCCGTCGCCGCGCTGGCTCCGGGTGAAGCGGAGAGAGAAACCCTCAACGAGCTGCGAACGTCAATTGACAAGTCGATGAAAGCGCAGTTGAAGCTGGCGTCATGGATCAAGATGCTGGGATCCAGCAGCTCGGGAGAAGTCAAGACGGCACAAACGCAACTACTCGAAGAACCCGAAGCCGCACTGCCGCTTGTGCGGCAGGCGATAAAGCCCAACGATCCCGTCACAACGAAGAATGCGCTGGAGTTTCTCCGAAAGTTGCGTAAGCCGGAAATCGCGCTGCCGATCATGATCAGCGTGCTCGAAGATCCGGCCCAGCAGGCGAGCTGGGAAATTGCCGCGAAGGAGATTGTTCGCCAGGACCATCCCGGGGCGGGGACGCACCTGTTGGACCTGGCCCTGACCTCCAGTCTTCCGGATCAGCGATTGGCCGCGACAAACGCACTGGCCAGCATCGTCGATCCGCCGGAAACGACCGCTCTGTCACTGATGCCAATTCTGTTTCGCGACGGCTCGGAACTCGCCGCGACGATTTTGGCGTGCACGCATTCGGTTCTCGTGCATCATCAGCATGACTTGCTGGAATGGCGAGCCCTGAGTGAATCAATCTCCGACTCTCAATCGCAGCAGCTGAATCAGCTCAGCGAACGCCTGAAGACTCTGCAAACTCTGCCCGCCGATCAGCAGACGACGAGTGATGCCGCGCGTCAGCTGGCCATCGCGCTGCGCATGATTACCCCTGAACCTATTTCGGGCGTGCTGATTCTGGACGCAACGCAGACCGACCCATCGGTAAAGCCCGCCGCACTCCTGGACGGCGTATGGAACAGCATCGACCCGCTGACAATGTGGTGGACACCTGTCAGTCAGAGCGGATTCGTGGTGCTTGATCTTGGCTCTACCAAAACCGTCACCGGCATTCGCATCTGGAACCTGAATGAAAGCGGTGCCGGATATCGTGGCTGGAAGGACGTCGAAATCTACGTGAGTGACACTCAAACGTCGCTCCGCCCTGTTGCTCAGGGAAATCTCCTGCCCGCACCCGGCGCTGCCGAGCCACTGGACTACAGCCAGGTGATCCCCGTGAACTTCGCCACGGGTCGATACGTCAAGCTGGCCTGCAAGGAATATCTGGCTCAGTCGAGTCACGCAGGACTGACAGAGATTCAGATCCTGGGTTACTGAGCGCGTCTTTTGCGACACTCGGCCTACAGGGCATTGGGCGGAACAGCGAGTCGAATCAGCCGCTGATCATTTCCGCCGACAAGGACTTCAAGGTTATCGGGGGCGTATGCGACCGCATAGCCGGCTGACATCGGCAACTGAATGTGGTAACGCAACTGTCCATTCGTGGAATCCCACAGGCAGAGGTGCGCTGATTCATCAATTGTTGCCATGCGATTTCCGGCAAGGCTGTTCGATATGCGGACAATGCTTTGAGCGTGCCCGGTGCCGCTTCTCGCCAGTACCAGATCCTGCGAATTCCATGCATTCCATGTACGACTCAGCCCGGCCGCAAAGACTGCCGATCCATTGGGCAGCATGGAGACGGCGTTGACCCCTTTCATCGTCGGGTCCGCAATAATCTGCGTTTGCTTCCCGGTCAGGTCCCAAAATCGGATCGAGCCATCGAGGCTGCCACTGACCAGTATGTCCACTTGCTTGCTGAACGCCACCGATTTCACTCCGGCTGTGTGGCCTTCGCAGGTAGCCGTGAGTTCTCCCGTGACGACATTCCGGATCTGAATCTTCCGATCACTGCCCGCGGTTGCCAGCAATTTTCCATCAGGAGTGAAATCCGCTCCATAAACAATGCCCGACGACACTTCGAAAGTTTGCCGAGGAATCGATGAAGCTGCCAGCCATCGTTTGATGGTGCGATCTTTTGAAAGACTATACAGATGATGATCGTCATCCGGCAAGGCAAGGCCAACAATCACGTCGGTATGCCCGCCGACAGTTTGTGTCAAAGTCCATGCGGGTTGTCCGTTGACGATGCTCAAACCGCAAACTCTCAGGATGTAATCGCTGCCCGAGACAATCAGTTTGCGTCCGCCCTGAGCGACAGCGACCGAAGTCAAAGGCACGGGACAATCCCAGGTTGTTTCTGTTGCGGCCTCAAGGTTCCACACATGAACTTTTTGGTTCTCGCATCCGACAGCCAGGTGATGTCCATCTTCGCTGAGACTCAGCGATCGAACCGGTGCCGAGGCGGTCCACTGCTTGTCGGACTGCGTCGTCTCGATTGACCAACGCTGCACGAGCGGGCTGCCGTCTGACGTGAAGAACGACTTGCCGTCAGGTGAACAGCGAATGTGCAACACGGGCTTGTCGCCGATCAACTCCAGCGCTGTGACTGCGGGAGTCCACCGCTTCACCGTCCTGTCAGCGCTGCAGGAGATCACTGTGGCTCCATCGCCCGACATGGCCGATGACAACGCAGCTCCTGTATGGCCGACGAGCCGTTCTTTCAGTTTGCCGGTCGCACCGTCCCAGAGATAAATGGCACCGTCTTCGCCTGCCGTTGAGTAATCGCTTCCAGTCTGATTGGTTGCTACTCCACGCAGATTCACGGTTCCAGTGACTGTCAGTACCGGAGCGGCAGGCTGGACGGCGTTGTCTCCGTTGTCAACTGGGATGTCCCAGACGAGCAGGCGCTTGTCGTCGGTGGTCGCCGCCACTCTCTTCCCGTCACCTGTGACCGCTAGGCTGTTAATGGGCGAATTAACCGGAGCCCAGACGCCAGGCTCTTTGCCCGATGTGGCATTCCATAATCTCATCGTTTGATCAATCCCGGCGGACAGGAAACGGTTGCCGTCCGGAGTCCACTGCACCGAAGTCACGCTGCCGGTATGTCCTTTAAAAACTCGCTTCAAGCTTCGATTCAGAAGATATCCGTTGTTGTCGACACCTGCCCCGGCGATGACCGGCAGGTTCGATGCAACCGCCATCTCACCCGTGATCGCAGGGGTTGTGAGTTCTTCAAGCAGCGTACCATCGTCGCCAGAATACACGCGGATCTTCTTATCGGCGCAGGAGATCGCCCAATGTCCGTCGAACGTACCGGCCAAACCCATCACGGCTGCCGGGGCGGTCAGCGTGCGCACGACCGCGCCGTCGGCGAGATTCCAGATCAGAACATTCGGCTGCGAGAACAAAGGATCGCCGCCCGACGCCACCTGCGTGCCGTCCGAGCGAACGGCGACGAATCTCAGTGCCGTCCCGCTGCCGGAAAACGCACGGACAAGTTCGCCCTTCATGTTCCAGAGTTTAGCCATCTTGTCCTCGCCAGACGTCACAAGCTGGCCGCCGTCAGGAGTCACCGCCAGATCGTGAACCTTGACTTCGTCCGCAAGCGTGATGCTTTCGGCGGAAATAGAACTGAATATCAGATCGCCGTCGGATCCCCCCGTCACAAAACTCTGAAGTGAAGGCACCAGCCGAACCGCTTTCAGAGCGGCCTTCGAAGCCGCGAATCGCTGAAGCTCACGACCGGTGCTGGTGTCCCAGATTCGCACGATCAGATCTTCGCCGGTAGTTGCAATCCGTCTTGTTTCCGCCGAATAATCTGAAGCGATGATGGGTGAGACCTGTGTCAGCACTTTCGCTTCACCCGACACGGCGGTCCAGATCCTGACGGTCCTGTCCAGACTGCTGGAGACAATCGTCGTCGAATCGGCGGAGACCGTCAGCGCGGTGACCTGTCCCTGATGTCCGGCATACACCTGCGCCTGGACGCCGTCCGAAACGTTCCAGCGGCGAACAGACGCATCCGCGCCGCCGCTGATGACGCTCACGCCATCAGGTGTAAACGCCACAGCAAGCACTGCCCCCGAATGGCCGGACAGGACACGGGGCATCTCGCCACCCTTCCATAATTTGACGGCCCCATCGGCACCCGCAGTGGCGAGTTCCCCGGTTTGCGGATGAATCGCGATGGAATGGATGGCTCCTGCGTGGCCCATTGGCTGCTGTTGTTTTTCCACTCCGTCGGGGAATGACCAACTCTGCCAATTGCCCGTACTGGTTCCCGTCACGAGCAATTTGTCGTCCGTGCTGATAGCCACCGCTGTGACTGGTCCGGCTGTATTCTTCCAGCCTGCGATCTGTTGCTGGTTGTCGAGGCTATAGACGCGGATCCATTCGTCCAGACCTGCGGAGATGAGTTTCTTCCCATCGTGCGTGATGGCGAGCGCGCTGATTGCCTGCCCATGCGCTTTCACGGTCGCTGACGTCGGCAATGGTAATGTCCAGATCTTTACCGTGCCATCCGCGCCTGACGACGCCATTCGTTCACCTTCGCCGAGGAAATGCAATCCTGTAACGGCTCCTGCGTGGGCACCCCATGTCGAAAGCACCGCTCCCTGGTCCATGTTTCGGATCTGGAGATCGCCGACCAGATCGCCAACTCCCAGAAGCGTCCCTTTCGATGAGAGCGCCAGCGACTGAATCGGCTGAGGGAAATCGTTCATGGCAGATTTTGGCTGACCATCAATAACCGTGCTGACTCGCACTGTCTTGTCGAGACTGCCGGTGACCAGCAATTGTCCATTCGAGGTCAACGCAACGGCCGCCACCGGCTGACTATGCCCCCGGACAGGTTGCATCGTCGCGGGGATCTCCCAAAGTCGCACTGATCCATCCAGGCTGGCGCTCAGCACGAGTGGCTTTGAAGGATGAAAACTGAGGTCGTTGACGGCCCCAGAGTGCCCGGAGAGCACTGGTCCCGGCGTTCCGTCAGCCGTGTTCCAGAGCTGGATCGTTCCAGGTTCTGCACCGGATGCCGCCAGGGCTCCATCGTGCGAAAGGGCTGCAGAGAAAATTCGCCCGACCTGTCCGGACAGCGTCCGCACGGGCTGACCGTTACTCAATTGCGAAATCTGCAGGATCTGATCGTATCCGCCGCTGATGACAAATCTGTTGTCGGCGGAGATCGCAACGACCGGAACGACATCGCTGTGTCCGGAGAGGTTCGTTGCTGGTTTTGGTGGCCAGCTGACTCGGCGGATCGCACCGTCCTGACCGCCGAGCACAATCTGCGATCCCACTGCCGGAACTCCCACACTGGACGACGGACTGGTGTAAACGACACCGGCGAGTTGAGCGTTATCCACGTTCCATTCTCGCAGCGCTCCGTCCGCAGACGCGCCCATGACGGACTTCGTGGCTGGCAGCCAGCCAACTCCGACCAGCGGCGCTGTCGCGCCGGAGTAGTTGCGTACCAGTCGACCAGTCAAAGGGTCCCAAAGACTGACGATGTTTGATTCATCGCCGGTCAACAGTGTTGCGCCGTCTCGCGATATCGTGATCGACGTGGGGACGCCGGGAACGCCAGTGAAATCCAGCAGCGGGCGAGGGACTGCGACGTCAGATACTACAATCTGCTTTCCTGTGCCAGCCGTGACGATCTGCTGCCCGTCAGGTGAAACGGCCAGTGTCAGTATAGCGCCATCATGCCATGCGGCACTGGACAGAAGTTGCCCCGTCGCACGGTCCCACGTTTTGAGTGTGCCCGAAGTATCGCCGCTGAACAAAATCTTCCCGTCCGGAGAGTAACCGACGGCGTGAATTGGAGATGCATGTCCTTCCAGATATTGAATGGGGCTCGGTGGCGTTGTTTGAGCGAGCAAGGCGCTGGAAGCCACAGAGACCAGAACCGAAGCGAACAAGGAACAGCAACACTTTCGAACTGTCTGAATGCACATCGTTGAAAAACCTCTCTGACCGGAGTCATCATCAACAAACAGCCGCCTGCAGTCGCAGACAGATCAATCACCCAAAGCCCGCCCATTGAGCACTCTAACGATGATTGTCAGCTCCCACCAACGTGACTCAGATGCAATTCCGCAATCATCCTCTGATCGGTCGGACGGACGGGTTAAGAATTGGGATCCGTCGGTCGCTCTGCGCAGGTCAACATGTTCGGAGAGAATCAGCGACACAGTATTCTCAGCAATCCGGCGATGTCGGAATCGTTGTCACCGAGGTGTGATCCAGGAAACTTCCTCGCTCCAGTTCATTTCGCGGCGTCAGCATCGGTCAACGTCTTTGCCTGTACGACGTCATCCGGCAGCAAATGTCCCATTTTTTCCTTTTTCGTCGTCATGTAACCGGTAAAGCACGAGGGGTAGTGAGCCCACGCTTTTTCGAAGATGGCCACCCACTTGCTGTTGTCCTCGCCACGATGAGCGTAGGATGGGTTTGAATTCCGCGATGAATCGACAGGTAGATCGGCATCCACGCGGTAGAAGGAATTTCCCAGTCGGACGCCATAATCCCCATCATTGAAGTCAACGATTCGCGCGCGAATGATTGCCGGATCGGTGTTGGCGATCGATCCCAGTGTCGCCAGGAAGTAGCAGTCATGGAACATGAACCTCAGTCGATTAGTTTGTTTTTGGGCAGACGGAAGGATGCTCAAATTCTTGACGCGATCCATCCAGCAATTGACAGGGTATACCTTGCTGAGGAATGCCTGGAGCCGGATCATCGTGAAGAGTACGAAGCTGAATTCGTCCGATTCTTTGATGCCGCGTAGATCTTCCGTGATACCAGCAATTTGAGTGATCCAGAACTCTGCTTCAATCAGAATCCATCGATTTCTGATGCAGAAATCGCACTGTAAAACATCCCGTCCCCGCTACATCTCGATCGATAGACTGACGCCAAATCAAATTAATTCATTGTGTCAGTGAAGTCGCTTCATATAGGTGCCATCAAACCGACCACAGACGCAATTTCCCCCAGCGTAAAAGTTACCGCGACGTCAGCATGAAACGGTTCCAGCCCAAGCAGTACAGGAGTGCGCGTCCTGAGTGAGATTCTTCAGGAATTGATGAAGCATCGTTTGAACGAAACCGCTCGGGCAACACGATACCCCAAACTGCTCCGGTGAAGCCGACCGGAGTAGTTTGCCTCGCATTCGAAACTGCTCCGGTCACATCGACGAATGGCACTAGCTTAAGCGGAAACCGTTCCATGACAAGAGTTTAGGACGCTGTCGAAGCAGCGCTATCAACCAGTGCAAGACGACGCAGTTTACCGGCTTGGTTACCCATCGTTCCCAATTCATCGATTGGGGCGTGATAGCATCCATGAAACGAGAAGAGCCAGCATCGTTAAGTGGGCTCTCTTCAACCAGTTAGGCTTAAGCTAGTGCCATTCGTCACATCGACCCACGCAGTTCGTGCGGCTAAGTCCACCCGATTGGTGTCGTCATTTCGACCGCGCGTCGGGATGAAACTTGAGCGATGCCGCAGATCAGATTGATGCTACATCAGTGTGTCGGACCGGAGCAGGGAACGGAGCTTCTGTTCTGGCTAAGATCGTGACGACAGTCGCCGTTAACAGAGTCTGTTGTCGTGCGCGCGACTCCACCGGGAGGCACTTCTGCGGAGTCGGTGTGTGCCGCCGGCACAAGAAGCCTCGGTGAAGGCTTTTTTCAAGCTGCCGAGGTTCTCTGAAAGTTGAAATTGCGCATATCGGCTACTTGTGGCGTCGCAACACAGCCTATGAAGCACCCAGCGATCCCCGCTGCGATACGGGCAACAAACGGAATTGACGGGGGCAGGAGAGGCCGATCGGGGGCAAGGCGACCCTAACGCACTCCAGATCGACTTTCGCTTCGCTGAGTCGTTTCCGTCAAACTTTGCCCCATCCGCAGGGTTTACCAGCCAATAATGGCGCATGCATCTGCGGAGAAACGACTTACGCACCCGTATGCCGTTGACTTGTCTATCAAAATCCGATAGACAGGAGCATCGTCAAAAAGGAACCAACCATGCGATATCAACGGTCACTCGCAATTGAACAGCGGCTCGATGCCGTTCTCCGACTCATTCGGTCGGGGCAATACTCAACTCCACGTTTAGCCGATGAACTCGAAGTCTCGATCCCCACAATTTCCCGTTGCGTGGAAGCACTGCGGGAACGCGGACATGACATCGCCGCTGAAAACCACAACGGAACTTGGCGGTATGTACTGAAGCGAAAAGCCCATCAGGTTAGAGCTAGAACGACGTCGATGGCGGAATTTGCCGGAAGTGATCCGGGGTGAGGTAATGTTGGCCAAGGCAATCAAGAGTCAGGCGGGAAAGCCATGAACGCAGACATCCTAAAACGCATGGTGCGAGCAATCGCCGATGGATCGCAAAGCGATCTTGAGCGAATTGCGCGCCGCGTTGTCGACACCGAACGAAAGAGCGGACACGCCAAGTTAGCCACGCAACTCGAAGAGATTCTGAATAAACCGAAGGCAAAGCGAAACGGCTCCGGAGGGACGGCAGAGTCTGATCGTGGTCTTTCTGAACTTCCCACCAGCCGTCGGCACGGCGAGCAACTTGCGACACTGATACCGCGCGATTCGCTCGAACATCACATGGTGCTGCCAGCGGAGATCGAGGATCGATTCTCCCGCATCGAGAAAGAATACGCCGCGCGTGAACGACTTGGGGCCTACGGGCTGAAGAACCGCAAGACGGTCCTTCTCTATGGCCCGCCAGGTTGTGGTAAGTCGCTTGGTGCAAAGCGGCTTGCATGGAACACGGGGCTACCCTTGCTGAAGGTACGTTTCGATGCGCTGCTCTCATCCTACTTCGGCGAATCTGCTACGAATCTAAGATCGGTCTTCGAGGCAGCGAAGGAACGACCGTGTGTCCTGCTGCTCGACGAGTGTGACTTTATCGCACGTTCGAGAACGAATAGCAGGGATATCGGTGAGGCGTCGCGGATCGTCAATTCGCTGCTGCAGTTGATGGAAGAATATGATGCCCCCGGACTTCTCGTCGCCACGACGAATATCGAGGACTCGCTGGATACCGCATTGTTCCGGCGTTTCGATGATGTCTTCCTGGTTCCTCCGCCTGGCCCCGAGGAAATCGACAAGCTGCTCCACACCACGCTGTCTGCCGTGAAGTGCTCGGACAAAATCGATTGGCCGAACATCGTCAAGCGATTGCGCGGCGAGTCTGCCGCGATGACCGTCAAGGCAGCCCAGGATGCCGCTAAGGCGTCGGTGCTAAACGGCGAGAAGATTGTCACCGAAAAGCTCCTTTTCAAAGCGATCAGCGAATTGAAGCGGTCTGACGATCACGACGTTCAGGAATAAGCGATGCCGCCAGTCTCTTCGGGCCACCAATTTGAACACTTGCCGCTGGTCCTGAGAGATCGCGGTCCAACTCGCGTTCCGTCCGCACCCATTCCTCCGAATCCCACGACGGTTTCCAATCAGACGAATCGTGTGGCTCATTCCGGCGGATTGAGCGGCCACTCGTCGAGCGTTTCGACAGCATGGAAGACTAAGCAGCAGACACGGCTGCAGGACGGGCTTCCGCCGACCGAGGCCGGTATTCCACTTCTCCTCCAGATCGATACCTCACTCGATCTGGACCTACTGCGAAGCCAATTTCAATTTGAGATAGTATCCGAGCAGGATGACGGCTATGTGATTGTTGTATCGGAGGATGTCGACCTCACCACGTTCCAGGCTAGAGTCACGGGATTCGCGACCAATGCCTGGGGTTCAGGGACGATCGCTCAGATCCATGACCTGAAGGAAGATCTGAGCCAGGATGATCGCCTTGCTCGAATCCTGTCCCCCGTGCTATTGGCCGAATGGCCATCAATGCAGGACGCACAGAGTTACGTTTGCGATGTGAGCGTTGCATGTGTCGGCACATGGGAAGTGCCCAGCAAACCCAAACGAAATCCGCGTTGGAAACCAGAGACTTGGGCAAAGAAAGAGAACGAGTGGTCAAATAAACGTCTGGAAGCCTATGACAAATGGGATGAGCTGAAAGACGAACGGCTTCGAGTCATCCGCAACATCGTCGGCCACTATCAGGCCGAGATTCTGCGAAATGTGGACAACGGTGATGCCGATGCGCTTACCCTTCCGGACAGCTTTACCCTTCGACTGAAGATATCAGTGAAGGGGTTGCGCGACCTGGTCCTCAATTACCCATACATTTTTGAGGTTGCGGAACCGGACGACATCGAGACACCGCAACAAATTGCCAGACAGATCAAGACACTCCAGTCGGGTATTCAGCTTCAGCCGCCGCCGGACGATGCCCCAACCGTTTGTGTAATAGACAGCGGCATTCAGGAAGAACACATCCTGCTTGAGCCAGGGATCGACAAGCCAACGTCGCATTGCTTCCTGCCGAACACGCCGCCTACCGATGTTGCTGATTACGTTTCCGGAGGTGGCCACGGAACTCGTGTCGCCGGTGCCGTACTGCATGGCGAAAAGGTCGCCAAGGCTGGCACCCTCCAGTTCGACGCCTGGGTTCAGAATGCTCGCGTGTTGAATGACCAGAATGCGATGCCGATCCAGATGATGCCGTCAGCGGTCATCCGTCAGGTCGTCAAACATTTCCACGAAGGCACCCGCAAGACTCGAATCTTCAATCATTCGATCAATTCACGAGTCGCCTCGCGAACGCAGCACATGTCAGCCTGGGCGGCAGAGATTGACCTTCTGAGCAACGACTACGACGTGCTCGTGATCCAGAGCGCGGGGAATATCTCATTCTCTGAGCCGCCCCCAAAAACTGGCGTCAAAGAACATCTGGCCGCAGGCCGCAATTACCCTGCATATCTCAATGAAGCAAGTTGCCGCGTCGCGAACCCGGCCCAGAGTCTTCAGGCGCTGACAGTCGGATCAGTGGCGTATGGTGCTTTGGAAAGCAGCGGGTGGCGGACACTCTCGTTCCGGAATGGAGAACCTTCGGGATTCAGTCGCTCCGGTTTGGGGATTTGGGATTCGATCAAGCCGGAAGTTGTCGAGTACGGCGGCGACTGCCTGATAACCCAGGCGACTCCGCCCGATGTTTCGACGCCGGACTGTGGCGAGCAGGCTTACCCGGAACTTGCGCGATCAACGATGCATGGCGGTCCCGCGTTCGATCGCGACATGGTCGGGACATCATTCGCTGCCCCGAAAGTCACCAAGATCGCTGCCCGACTTCAGGCAATTCTTCCTGACGAATCCTGCCTGCTCTATCGGGCTTTGATCGCACAGTCGGCGCAATGGCCGGAATGGGCCGGACAATTATCGAAGCCACAGCAAGCCGAACTGCTGCGGCGAATCGGTTACGGCGTTCCCGATATCGAACGCGCCACGACAAACACGGATCATCGTGTCACCTTCATCGCTGATCGCGATAGAACTATCGGTCCCGGAGATTGCCACATTTACCAGGTGCCAATTCCACCGCAAATGCGAGGGCCTGCGGATGAATACGATATCCGAATTGACGTAACGCTTTCCTATGCGGCACCACCGCGCCGGACGCGCCGTTCACCGAGGGGCTACCTAGCGACTTGGCTCGACTGGACGAACAATCGCAGGGGCGAGTCGCTGGAAGCGTTCCTCTCGCGTGCACTCAAAAAGGATGAAGTGGTCACGCAACAGGGCGAGGGGCAGTTGGGGTGGGTCATCCACGAGCGATCCATTTGGGGACTTCCTGGTGTCCAACGCTCGGTCGGTACGCTCCAGAAGGATTGGGCCGTCGTTAAGTCGAATGCGCTGCCAGAGGATTTGTGTATCGCGGTTCGGGGCCACCAGGGTTGGAGCCAGGACCCTGACTCCGTAGCAACCTACAGCTTGGCAGTGACCTTTGAGATCGTGGGCCAGGAGGTTCCGATTTACGAGCCGCTTCGCGCCGCAGTGCTCGACCTTCAGTCCGAAGTCGAAGCTGAGATGGAGGCCGAACTCGAAATGCAACTTGAAGACGAAGGTGGGGGGACGTGACGAATTTTGGCCTCCAGCCGTTCCCTGCTCCGGTCACATCGACCTGAGCAGCGAAGGATCTGTCGCCAACTTCCAACGATGCCGTCACTTTAATACCGCTCCGGGCACGTTTTCAAGCCGATTCCGTGAGTGCCGAAATCCGACTGTTGATCAGGACATAGACCCCGTCGCTGGCCAGTACTACACTGCATTCATCCGCTGTGTTTCTGAAACACTCAGCGGAGCCGCTCTGCTTATTTTGATTGTCTCAACAGGTACAAGACATGACGCGATCACTTTGCCTGCAATTTGTCTGCTGGATGATTGTTTCGGTTTGCGCGGCAGACGAGATACCAAAATCGGGTGTCGCAGTATCACCTGCCGAAATCGCGGCAGACGAAGGAGCTGTCCGCGAAGCCGTTGGCCGAAGCTTGCCGTTTCTGGAAAAGGCGGGAGTGGCGTGGATGGAAGAACGCAGTTGCATGTCGTGTCATCACGTTCCATTCCTTCTTTGGACACATCATGCGGCTCAGGTAAAAGGGTTCAATGTCGATCCTCAGAAACTGACTGATTGGGAAGCCTGGTCCATCAAGGAGTCACTTGAACAACGCAACCTGTATCGACTGCAAAACTACGAACTGGGCAAAGTCGACGCTGCAACTCTGCCAACCACAGTTCGGGAGAAACTAAAGCCACTAATCGAAACGCCTTTCAAATCGCTTGATGAGTTTCATAAGGAACTGACAGCTCTGGTGACCGAAGAGGAACTGAAATTATACGAACCTGCGATCATCAAGACTGCCGAACGCGCAATCAATGCTCCCGACCGCACCGGCGGTGGTCTGGATGTTCTTGGCCAGCTACTTCTCGGTGGGTATGGATCGACAAGTGAACTGCAGAAGCCTGAGTTTCGCGACGGAGTGATTAGTCTCATGGAACATTTGCAGCAGCCAGACGGTTTCTGGGTGCCGGGCAACCAACTGCTGACGATGCGGCAATGGTCGCAGCCCGTCGCCAATCAATCAACCACGATGTGGGCCGCAATTGCTCTGGCCGAATACAAGGCATCGGGGCAGGTGAACCATGTCGCCGTCGAGAAGTCCGTTGCCTGGCAGCGGGCTCAGCCACCTGCAGAGGACAATTACGAATGGCTTGCGACTCGCTTACTGTTCGAAAAGCATTTTGGTTCCGCCAAAGACGTTGAAACGTTCCGGCATGCGTTGATTGCTTCCCGCAATCCTGATGGCGGCTGGGGCTGGCAGAAAGGTGTTACGAGCGACGCGTTTACGACCGGGCTTGCCGTGTATGTACTGGCAAAAGCCTGTGCCGGTGACGCCGATGCGGAAATTCAATCCGCCTGCAGGTTTCTACTGACCTCACAACAGCCGGACGGTTCATGGCACACGCCATCAAAGAACATCAGCGACACGACCGATCCCGAGCGACTCAAAGCTCGCGACGAAATCTACCACTACTGGGGCACTGCCTGGGCCACCCTCGGACTGCTGGAATCAATTCCAACGCCATCAGGTTGACGATGAGCCAGCCCCAAAACGGAACAGGAGGGCGTGTTTTTGGTTGGAATTATTGGGTAGACGCGACCTTCCGATCCACATCCAACACTCAGTGAAATCAGTGGCAAACCTGCGTCGATGAGACCGACCTGAGTAGTTTCCCTCGCAGTCCCAAACTGCTTCGGTCACATCGACCGACGCAGCGAACGATTTTGCGACAAATCCGCAGGTGTAATCAAATTGACGGCAATCAAGGTGCTCTTTCTGGCCACGTCGGCGATCACCAGAATCCGGTTAATTTGGCATATCTGGCGACAGATATTTCAATGTCGTATCTGACTCAAGACTGACCGTTCTGAGTAAGTAACTGCAATTCAGAAAATAACGACGGTGACCGCGATTTTCGCGTCAAACCGCTGTCGCTAATTTGCGGAGTTCACCCCGACGATTCAACCCAAGCGTCCTGCATAAGTACTTCCGTCGGCATTTACCGACGCAGGGTCCAGTGCGGCGGACCTTCGCGTCGACATCGTCGTCGCACATGCGAAATGCCGGACGACCGCTCGAAATTGATCACGGATTCGCGAGGCCATCGTCGGATTCGCCCAAAGGTCCCACTTGAAAATGATCCCAGCTCTTTTTGAGCTGGGATCGGGAGTCCTTTCCGGAAGGCTTCATGACTTCTGTTTTTCCTCCATGAGTCGACGGTACGCTTCCTGTGCTGCGAAGCTGATCAGCAGCAGGTCGCTGGCTCGGAAGCTCTGGGTGGAAGTCAACTCGTTGCCGTCGCGAGTGCGGAGGGAGAACGGTGAGTGATGATCGGGGTCGAAGTCGTGGGCTTGTGGCGTCATCAGTTCCCGCCCATCAATTCCCTTTCACCGCCCAGCGGTCCTCACGGCGCTCAAAAAGGGCCGAAGCCCTTTACGAACCTTCGACCTCTGCGATCACCTTTCGGGCGATGCAGCGTGCATGCCTCTGGCCCCTGGCAGTCGAGCATGTGTTCCTGGATTTCGACTTGGCTGATAGACTCGGTCAGTCCTTTCAGGGCTGCCAAGAGCTCGGGAGACTTGGCGATCAAGCGGGCGTTGGCCGCATATTCAGCGGCGTCCGCACTCTCTTCTTCTTCCGTGTGCTCTGCTGCCCCGTAGGATTCTGTGTACAGCAAGGCCAATTCCTTCGATCCGCTGTCACCCACGAGAATGCAACATGGTTCTTCTGAGTCATACGACTCTATGCTTCGCTTGATGATTCGATGACTTCGTCAATGGCAAGCTCCATCGTCAAGTGCCATTCTTCGCAGCAGGATGGTGAGTACAAATCGCGAAGCTGTAGAAGTTCTGATGCCGTAAGTAAGCGACCGACAGTTTCTGCAGCGATTTGTAGTGCGTCGCCGGTTGTGGGGCGTTCCTCGGGAAGAAGCAGATAGTCCGGATGAGGCACACTGCTGAGGGCGGTCTGGGATGAACGGTCGCGGTGCGGGAGTGCCAACACTGTTGTCACGTAAGATCATTTCACCAGCGGCGTGTGTTTGAGCGATTGCGGTTAGTCAACAGCGCCCGCGTTTGGATTCGTCCTGAGGCAATACAGATTTCGAATGGTTCGAATCAATAGCCGGTCACCGGAAACGGCAGGTGTTGCCATGACAACGTCCGCCATGTCGTTGCCTGCGGTTTTACTGAACGTACTGCCGGCTTCAATCACCGTCACATCCCCTTGTTCACTGACGAAGTAAATGTGTCCGCCGGCTGCGACGGCGGAGGCGGAATACGTCTGACTGCCCGTGCCAATTCGCTGGCGATAGATCAGGTCTCCGGTCAGTGAGTCTCGCACGGTCAGTCGACCGTTGTCGTTGCAGGTGTAGAGCAGTTCGCCTTTGACCAGTGGCGTTGGCATGTACGAACCGTCGCCTGCTTGCCACCATGCGAGGCCGATGTTTTCGGATTCGTCATTGGAGGGTGTCAGGTCTCCGGTCGCCGTTGGTTTGATGGCATACGTGGGGCTGCGGCCGTGGCCATTTGTCAAAAAAATCAGGCCGTTGGCGAACAACGGCGTGGGCACCGGGACATCCCCGCCGTTGTTCAGGTGCCAGAGCCGTGCGCCGGTCTTCAGGTCGTATCCGGCCATCTGGCGGTAACCATTGCAGACGACTTGCTGCCGATCTTCTGTCGTCACGACCAGCGGTGTCGACCATGTGGCAACTTCGCCGTCGCGATCAATGCGAAGAATCTCCCGCCCAGTTTTGATCTCCAGGATCGCGACAAAGTTGGCATTCAAGCAGTCGCACTGCACAATGACGTGACCGTTACTGATGATCGGGGAGCTGGCAAAGCCCCATTCCAGTTCCGGATCGTCATAGGGTCCGGAATGCAGCTTTCCGAAATCGTGTTTCCAGATCAAGTGCCCGTCAAAGTCGAAACAGTGCAGACCTTCCGAGCCGAAAAACGCAATGACAAATTCACCATCCGTCGCCGGAGTGCAGTTGGCATGAGATGCTTTCAGATGCCGCTTGATTGTAGGCTCGCCGACACAAGCATCCCTGGTCCACTGGATCTTCCCGGTTTCGAGCTGCAGACAAATGACTTGCCATGTCCATTGGCCGGAGTCCGTCGCGGACTCGCCCTCAACACCGGACCAGCCGGTTTCGACTAGAGGATCGTCCGTCTCTGAGTTGACCGCGGTTGTGAGAAATACGCGATCACCCCACACGATTGGAGCAGAATGTCCCAGACCAGGTATCGGAGTCTTCCACGCGACGTTCTGTTCTGTCTGAATGTCCCATTCGGTTGGTGGATTGCCGCTGCCGATTCCGAGGCCCCCATGCCCTCGAAACTGAGGCCAGTTGTCGTCCCCGAAGACTGTCGCTGACAACACGGTCGCGATCAGTGCCGTAATCATGGATCGTGTCTGCATCGAAGGATTTATCCCTGGTACTGTGAAGTCATCGTGCGACCAGTATACCAGACATACCGATTCGTGTACGCTGCTGGCGCCACAGTTCCGGATCGACACCATTCGAGTGACAACGCTGATGCTGTCGTCTAAAGTGCGACTGTGTTCGCTCAATGCTCGCTGGCAGGAGGTTACATTGCTTCGCATATTCACTGTTATTCTGCTGATGGCCGGGACCGTTTTGGCTGCCGATGAGCCCAGCGCAGCAAAGCTTGCCGCTCCGGCTGAGTGGGGTGGCGAAACGATTCAACTTCCGCCAGGATTTGCTCCTGAGATGAAGCTGAAAGGTTCTGAGCATATTCGGTTCGCGCCTGGGATGATGAACCCGGAGTCGGATACTTTCTTCAGCTATGCCTTTGTGTTCGAACTCGAACCGATGCCAGAGCTGACGGAAGCCGTTGTCAAAGACGAATTCCTGAAGTACTACCGTGGTCTGTGCAAGGCCGTCCTTGACGGAAAGCTCCCACAGGTCGACCCATCGAAATTCACGCTGGAATTGCAGCGAGCGAAATCCGATGCCACGATTGCTCCGGACGACGAGAATGCAGATATGCCAGTGCTCTACAAAGGTACTCTGAAGTGGGTCGAACCATTCGCCACGAAGAAACCACAAACGCTGAACCTCGACATTCAGACATGGACCAGGGGCGACAGACGTCTTATCTTTGCCTGCGTCTCACCTCAGACCAGGGATGCCGCGATCTGGAAACAGCTGCACAAGATTCGTGACGGCTACTTGAAGAAGTAATTGATTGTTGAAGCGAAAGGACAATTCAATCATGAGCACTAACCGAAGAAGTTTTCTCCAAACAGCCGCCGCGGCGGCTGCGGCAACGTCTCTGCCGAACTGGTACCTGAACGAGTTGGCTCAATCAGCCGCTGCTGCAACGGTAGTGGACGATCAACCGGCGATCGCGTTGATCGGTTGTGGAGGCATGGGGAAGGGCGACGCGAAAAACGCTTCGCGGTTTGGCCGCATTGTTGCCTTATGTGATGTTGATGACAGCCAGCTGGCCGACGCTAAGAAGCTCTGGCCAGACGCGGAGACCTATAAAGACTTTCGGAAGGTGATGGATCGAAAGGACATTCAGGTTGTCATTTGTGGCACCGTGGATCATTGGCACACGCTGGTCTCGCTGGCCGCATTGCGGTCGAAGAAAGACGTCTACTGCGAGAAGCCACTGACACTCACGATTGAAGAAGGGCAGCACCTCGTGTCCGCCGTTCGCGACACCGGTGGCATCCTGCAAACAGGAAGTCAGCAACGAAGTGACAAAAACTTCCGGCTGGCCTGCGAACTTGTGCGCAACGGACGCATTGGAAAACTGCAGCACATTTCTGTCTGGCTGCCACGTGGACGACGAGAAGGCCCGTTTGCGAAGTCGATCTCTCCCTCGGGTTTCGACTGGAATATGTGGCAGGGACCAACCCCGGAGGTTGAATATGTTCGAGAGCGAACGCATGTCACGTTTCGGTACTGGTGGGACTACTCCGGCGGCACGATGACCGACTGGGGAGCACACCACAACGATATTGCGCTGTGGGGTCTCGGACTTGAACGCAGCGGACCAGTGTCAATCGAATCCAAACCGCTGGTCGAAATGATTCCCGATGGATTCAGTGCATTCAGTGAATACGCTGTCAATTATTCCTATGCCAACGGCGTTACGCATTCATGCCACAGCACAGCGGCCAACGAATGGAATGGCGCAGTCGCAGATCCAAAAGGGCAACAGCATGGCGTGAAATTTGAAGGAGCCGACGGCTGGATCTGGGTCACACGTGGCTCGATTGAAGCCAGCAATCCGGAGTTCCTGACGACGCCATTGGCGGCCGATGGCACACGACTCTACGAGAGCAACGACCATATGGGGAATTTTTTCGACTGTATTCGCACACGGAAGGCTCCCATTTGTGAAGCAGAGATCGGCCACCGTTCTGCATCGCTTTGCCATCTCGGAGTTCTGTCGCTCCGCCTTGGTCGCAAGCTGCAATGGAATCCCGAGACCGAGCAATTTGTCGGCGATGACGATGCCAATCAATGGCTTCGGCGTGAGTTGCGGAAGCCGTGGAGTTACGATGCAGTGTGAATATGCAATCAGACAAAAATCCTCTGTCTGACGCGGATTCCTCCTCCGCTCCAGGCGGGCTTCGTATCCGTGTTACTCTGCGGTCGGTGTTCATGTCCAAAGTGCCGCTTCGCGGTCAGTACCGTGTGGCAAGTCTGCTGGCGAATTCTCCTTTTGACTTGAGCAATGTCGCTGCCTGAAGCCAGTGAGTCACCGCACTTGAGAAGATTGATGTGTGCTGGAAGGACAGAATCTACAGTCCTCTTGTTGCGCTTTTGGTATTTGTGACTCAGGACTAACCGACCGAGGCAACGAACACATTTTACAAAACTCCTCAGGACACGCCCTCCTGAGTTGAATTGGGCTGGAGCGGTTTCATGCCGCCATCGCAATCACTTCCGCGTTCAACGGACTTCCATCTGTAGTCGACTTGACTACGCCACTTCATGGAGTTCCGCCGACTTGGCGAATCAATTCGATGTCGCTCCGGTGTGTCGGACCGGAGCAGTGAAGCCAACTTCGTTTCCCGCTCCGGTCGTGACTACCGGAACAGTGTATGAAGTTCTGTTTCGGGGTCGATCGACATCACCGTAGGAGAGTGAAAACGAAATCGCATTTAACGCAGGACGGTTAGTCCTGAATGAGCAACAACGATGGAATTTTCGCCGCTGGATTTGTCGAATCAACTTGATTTCGGCAATCGCGGCCCGGCCAGAAAACGTGTCTGGATCGTCGTCAATGTGATCGCACCTGCACGGCTCGTCGATACTTCGTTCGCGGCCCCGGTCGAAGTGACCGGAGCAGTTTGCGGTTAGGCAGAACGTTGCTCTGGTCGATCTCACGGAGTGGCAGTTGCGTGGCGAGTGTCGATTCCAACTGACGCACGCTGAAAGCGTCTCCCAAATTGGTTCAAACGCCTCAAGCCAATGCTGCCTCAAACTGGAATCGCTTCTGATTTGAGGAATTGGGCGGAACCGAATGGAACTCTTCGCTTTTGTCAAATGGCGTCGTGGCTGAAAAATTAACACGGAGTGCAGCCATAGTAAATCTCCAATTAGAACAGGTCTTAAGGTTGAAGCTTCAGAGTCATATGGGTATCGTCGCTCCCAATTACGTACAGGCATTTACCATTCTCATACGGAGTTATGGCGAACTCCCAAAGCACTTCACGGATGACATCCATGCGGAGTTATTCATTTGATCAGTCTGCTTGCCAAGTGCATCCGCGATCGATTTCTTCGGATTGACAGTCGTGAGGTCTCCGTTGCGCGTCGTGGATTTGCCTGCCCGTCGCAGACTTTGCGTTCCCACATCGAAAATATCGGCCGTTCCTTTCTTGATGGACACCACGCCGCTCTACGAATCGAGTCCGTTGATGCTCTCGCGGTCCAATTGTCGGAGTCTCCGCCACTATACCGCGGCTTTGCGTTCGAGGGTGCCGGAATGGGGCTTGGCCTGACGGACTCACTATCCATTTTCAACCATGGCCGATGGAGTTCATTCGCCGAGGGGCCTGGACAGCAACACAAGTACGTCCTTCACGTCGGCCTCGGTTGGATGGCTGCCAGATTGCCATGGTGTCGTTTCAGGCTGGATCAATTCATCGCGAAACACCATCCGTTGCTCAAATGGCTGGTTGTCGATGGTTTTGGCTTCCATGAAGGCTACTTTCGCTGGAAGTCGCATCTAGATCCTGCGACCGCGAGACCATCACTGAGTTCCTATGGTCAAAGGGTCTTTGATCAAGGTTTGGGACGTAGCCTGTGGTTTGTGGAAGGCACCGACATTCACCGAATTGCGTCCCGAATTGCCCTGTTTCAGCCCGAACGTCGCGCCGACATGTGGAGCGGTGTGGGGCTGGCGTTTGCATACGCGGGCTGCGCCGATTTGGATCAATCTGTTGAGATACGCAGAGCCGCAGGTGAGTACCTGCTGCATTTGGCTCAAGGGGTGACGTTCGCAGCAGAGGCTCGAGAGCTTGGTGGGATTCCAGCGGAACATACAGAAAAGGCCTGCCGTTCCGTGTGCGGAATGACTGCTTCAGAGGCAGCTCAATTAACGTATTCATGCCTGCCATCTACGTCACACGGCACGTCAGGTTTCGAACTGTGGAGAATAAACATTCGTGAAGAACTACAAGGTCGAGGAGTGTCTAGACAATGACCAGCAAACCAATTGGATCGAATCGACATCGACGCGTTCAAGTGGTGGCAGCTGTACTTGTTGCGATCAGCTACTTCTTTGCCCGGGAGCCCGCAGTCAGTTCTGTTGAACGGAGGCAACTCGCGTCAAGGTTTTCGTTCGATCGCCACGAATTGAACGTTGAGCAGTTTGCAGTCGACGGGCTAAAAGTCAGCCAAGGAGTGCATCCTCGACTGGAGCGACTCTCATCTTGGGTCGGAGGCACACGGTCGGCTGCAACGCTTGGCGACTTTGATGGAGATGGGTTGGAGAACGATCTGCTCCTTGTTGACACCCGAGTTGATCGTTTAGTGGCACTTCCAGCCCCGGGAACAGAGTCTCGAAAGGGAGGCGCGTTTAAGCCTTTTGCTTTTGACGCAGCTCCACTGCCGTTTGACAAGAGCACGATGTCACCTAGCGGCAGTCTGATTGTCGACATGAACGAAGATGGGCGTCCGGACGTGCTTGCCTACTTTTGGGGGCGAGCACCCGTGGTTTTTCTTCGGACATCCGCAGAAGTGAACTCGGAAGGACTTTCCCTGACAAACTTCTCACCTGTGGAGCTAGTCCCGGAACTTGTCGGAACCGCTGAAGGCCAGTGGTTTACACACGCCGCGACTCAGGCGGACATTGATGGTGACGGTCATCTGGATTTGTTGATTGGTAACTTCTATCAAGACGGTTCAGATGTTCTGAACCAGAATGGGTCAGGCGATGCAGCTGTGATGCATCAAGGTAAGTCGAAAGCTCAAAACGGTGGAGGTGCGAAGCTGTTTCTCTGGAAGGCGGCAACAAGTGGGCACAATCCATCGGTTGCTTTTGCCAATAAAACAGACATTCTTGAGTCCCTTTGTGGCACAGGCTGGGTGCTTGCTGCGGGAGCAGCAGATTTGGACGAAGATGGCCTCCCCGAGCTTTATATTGCCCACGACTTTGGTCCTGACCGATTGCTCCACAATCGGTCTCGGCCAGGGGAGCTGAAATTCGCCGTCTGCCTTGGGAAGCGAACTTTCACAACTCCTAAGTCCTTTGTGCTCGGCAAAGATTCCTTCAAGGGAATGGGCGTCGGATTTGGAGATGTAAATCGCGACGGGTTCCTCGATATATACGTTAGTAATATCGCAGATGACTGGGCTCTTCATGAAAGTCATTTTCTCTGGCTCAGCACCGGAAGAATTGCCGACTTCAAAGATGATTTTGCCCCTTACGTGCAAGCCAGTGAAGTTTATGGACTGTCAAGAAGCGGCTGGGGTTGGGACAGCAGACTGGTCGATCTTGACAACGATGGGACGGTTGAAGCACTTCAGGCAACGGGTTTCGCTAAGGGACATGTTGACGCCCACTCAAAACTATCGCTGATTGACCGCGGACTCTATTCATTGGGATTTCTGCGATACGGAATCAACCGTTGGCCGGAACTGCATGCGGTCGGCACTACGAATGATCAATTGATCCACGATCCCAGAGCATGGCCGAAGATGCAGATGCCGACCACAACTCTCAGCGGCTACGACCTGAATCCTGTGTTTGTTCAAGCAAAGAGTGGCCGCTTCGTTGATATCTCGACTGACCTTGGACTTGGCGATTACTTCAACACACGTGCGATTGCTGTTGCAGATGTTGATGGTGACGGGCTGCAGGATTTCGTGTATGGAAATCAGTGGGAACCTTCGGTATTCATTCACAACAATAGCTCTCAGTCCAACGAATACCTGACACTGAACCTGATTCAGCCTGCAAATGACGAGGTCGGGTTCTCCATTGACCCTCAATCGTCTGTCGCTGGGTGGCCAGCCGTAGGAGCTGCCGCAGAGATTCTCTCAGACTTATCAGAATCGCACGGAGAGGACTGTCGTCTTGTCGGACAAGCTGATGGAGGAAGTGGCCATTCTGGACATGGCTCAAAGGAAATTCACTTTGGACTGGGGGATTTCAAACCGGCCACAGTTGAGGTCGATGTCCGCTGGAGAGCGATTGACGGCAACTTGCAGTCTCGAACAATTGAGGTCGCACCCGGGCGGCACACCGTCGTTCTTGGCAAGGCAGATGGAAAGGGAGCAAAGTGAGTCAACCTCCAGAAATCGCCACGGTCTCGTTCTATCCCAAACAAAAGGCCCATCTGCGCCTATTCGCACTCTGGTACTTTGCCACGCTCATGATCCTTTGGAATATTGCAGGGCATACATTCCTTGGATTCGAGCAATCGTGGGCACATCCGGTTGTCGCGGTCCTGGCAGCTTGTGGAACCCAGATATTGCTTGAGTGGGTTGACGCCATTGCGGTTGGTCGTCGCCCGCGATTCCAGGGTGGGATCATTCAGTTCTTGAACTTTCTCCCGCCCCCGATGATCTCCGGATTTGCTTGCGCGATGTTGCTTTATCCGAACGAGCGACTCACGCCGATCATTTTTGCTTCTGTCCTTTCGATAGCGTCGAAAGTCTTAATCCGACTTCCTCTCGTGAACGCAAGTCGCATCCATGTCTTCAATCCATCCAACTTCGGCATTGTTGCCACACTGCTGCTCTTTCCGGCAGTCGGGCAAGCGCCGCCCTATCAGTTCACTTCCAACGCAATAGTGACAGGGGTATGGCATTGGGCGCTGCCGGTGTTCATTCTTGCAACAGGAATCTTCGTTCACGGTTTTGCAACCGGGCGACTGCCACTCTGCATCGCCTGGATCGTGGGGTTTGTTTTGCAGGGGATGTTCAGAGCGTGGCTCTCAAATACCGACTGGTTTACGCCTCTGATGCCGATGTCGAGTGCCGCCTTCATTTTGTTCACGCTCTACATGATTCCGGATCCAGCGACCACTCCAATTGCAAAACGCCAACAGGTGCTCTTTGGTGCTGGCGTTGCTCTTGCTTATGCTGTTCTCCAGCTGCTGCATATCGTGTTTGGGCTGTTTCTAGCCTTGGCTGCCGTTTGTACGATTCGGGCAATGATTCTTTATGTTCATGCCTTCACGGCAAAGAGAGTCGAGAGTAAAACCGAGGGGAGTGGTTCAAGAAGCAATCAGGTGGTCTTGCCAACAGAGCAACTGAATGCGCCAAGCATCGCTATTTCTGAGAACGAAGCGAAAACGCAGGTTGCTGAACACGAAGAGGTCTCTGCATGACACCCAGCGTCGACCAGTGGATCTACCACCCCCGCGTTACATTTCAAGACACGAATGTCGTCGGAAATGTGTACTTTCTATCCTATTTCCGATGGCAGTTTGAATCCTTCGAGGAGTGGCGTCGTCAGCAACCGTCCGAGAGAACGCGACAGAACGAATCGGCGATTCAGTACCCTATCCACAGTTCTACTTGCTTCAGCGATCCGATCGGGGCAACCGTGGGAGATTGCGTGCGGGTTGCATCCGACGTCTTGCTTTCCAAGGGCGGCTGTTCAGCCACGTCAACGATCAAGAGACTTGCCGATGGCGTCGAAAACGTGATTGCGACAGGAGAGATCACCTTTTCGAACCACGAAGGTAATAAGACATGTGATTCCGATCCTCCAGTCGGACCGTGTTACGAATTCCGCCGGTTGTATGCCCCACGAATGACTCACGATCCACTTGATTTGTTGAGTCTTCAAGGGAAATGCCGTGAGCTCTTCCTGCTGGATCATGCCCCGGAGACGATCCGTAGAGTCGCAGGCCAGGATCTCGCACTTCAAACGACATCAGCGTCGATTGAGATCCTCAGTCCACGCCCAAGTGAATCAGGAGAGGTCAGGGTTGAACTGCGTCTGGAGGCTCTCAAGTGCGGTCAAATGACTGTCAGGTTCGACTACTTTGAACTCGATGATGGCCGTCCGGTACACTTTGCATACGGACAACAGCGGATGAGTTGCAAACGCCGGTACAGTCACGGATTGCTTCCCACGCCGTTGCCCGCTGATGTCCTTTGTGCGCTGCGGCAATTTACCGACGACGGACAACTGTTGAAGAAGATCACTGAAATCGAACAGTTCTCCGAGCGGCCTCCTCAGGCACTCGGTTCGGACTGCGTTCGCTGACCATCCGAGAGTGAATCCCACCAAGGCACAACCGATGACTCGACCTCTCACCGCCGATCAGCGCATTCATCGAGAAGGCACGCTGGAAGCCTACCAGCATGGCGTGGAACGCTCGATTCAAGTGATGCACAACCGCCTTGGCGATCAACTGACGGTCGATGAACTCGCAGACGCCGGGTTCATGAGTCGCTTTCACTTCAGCCGCGTCTTCACTGAGATCACGGGTGCATCACCTGGCCGATTCCTTGCTGCGATCAGAATGCAGGAAGCCAAACGCCTGCTGCTGAAAACTGAACGCAGTGTCACAGACATCTGCTTCGATGTCGGCTACAACAGCCTCGGCACGTTCACCCGCATCTTCGCCGATTCCGTTGGCTTTCCGCCGGTACGTTTTCGACAATTCTCCCTAGCACTACTCGGACTGAAAATCAAAGACGTTGTCAGATTTATCCCAACGAATTTCCTTTTCAATACGGTACCGTCTATCAGCGGCGAAGTCGTGTCCGAACGGCCCCTTGCTTTCGTCACTGTGGCATTGTTTCCGACGGCTATTCCGCGCTCGCATCCAATTGAGTGCATCTGTCTCACTGATTCAAAACGGTTCGCTTTCAGCCAGCGACTTCCCCGTAGTGCGAGAATCTTTTCTGCGGGAATGTCACTTTCGGCTAACATCGAGGATGCAATCCTTCTGGCGGACGACCACGTTTGTGTTGGAACCGCATTTCCGATACGGGCAACCTGCGGGACGCTCCAGATAAACCTAGCTGCTAGGAGATGCGTTGAGCCGCCGGTTGTCGTTGCGTTTCCTCTGCTTATCGCAGAGTCATTTTTGGCGAAACAACTGAGCACTTTGGGATAAGCGGAAGACGATTGGCGATAGATAAGATACGTCCACGAAAAGAAATTAAACACGATTAACAATCGAGTCCTTAAGATTTTTTAGGAAGCCCTGAGATGCCATGGCGATGTCATGTTTGCGGAAACGAAAACCTAGATTCGTATTCCGTGTGCGCAAATTGCTCATTCGCAAAATCGGACGGACTCTTCTACATCGCACGCATCACGCCTGACGACGTACCACCGGCGGTTGCCAAGCGAGTTCTAGATCGGCTAAATAAAATGACGGACGCCGAAAAGGAATCGCAGTTGCCACTCGTCTTCCGAACTGCCGGTTCGAAGGTGCTCGCAAAAAACTTGATGGAGAAGGCAAGCGACGGAATCGGATTCGAAGATGTCAAATCACTCGCAGCCGTACCTGGATTGTCCCCTGGAAAATTCTCTGAACTGATCGTCGGACTTGGGGTGGATGACGTTCAGTATGAGCCCTACCTCGGCCAAGGAAAAATCCAGCCTGCGGAACCCCTCTTCTCGGCAAGTAGGACTGAGATAGAGTTCCAATATGAGCTTCTTCTTCCCGGAGAACTCAACGGTCAACAAGGCACCTTCAAGGCCGGGCGTTGTAGCTCGTGCCGAACATTTGTGCCTGTGCCGCTTCGGGAGCGCAAGGATGGGGAGGAAGAAAAAGACGAGCCCGACGACTGGGAAGCACGAATCGATGTAACAAAGGTGATTATGTATGGTGAGGACGCGAATCTCGAAGTCAGTGTGTCAATGGATTTTTCCTTTCGCCCACACGACTTCATGCGTCCGGCGAACAAGGGTCTAAATAGATTTACATTCCCAGCAATGATGCAGTTAAACAACAACATGACAATGCGTGTGCGTGTTAAGTCAAGTGGAATGACATTTGAATTAGGCACGCGCGAGAATCAAATTCAAGTTGGCAAGACTCGTTTTTGGCCTCCATATGGCGTGCGCCTTCATAGTATGCTTCCATCGGATTACCATATTATCGGTGACCCGAAGGCGACGCCGGTCTTGCGAGTAACTGAAGGGGTTACGTTTTTAGATGGCCCGTCTAACTTTCTTAACCATCGACCAGATATCACCTTAGTCGAAGTAGTAAACCAAAAGTCGGTTCGAAGTCCCCGTGTGCGTCTGGAATGGCAACCAGTTCCGGATGCCGATAAGTACGAACGGCAGGCTGACTACTACTTTGTGTACCGTACTCTCGACAGCAACAAGTCGGAAGCATCTTGGCACAAGATAAGTGGTCCAGTGAAAGGGTCGAGTTGGGTCGATCACAGCCTTCCGCCAGGTTTCTATTCTGCAGCATATCGAGTTGTGGCGGTCTGGGTAACGCCTCTGGGCGATGAGTTTGAAGGGTTTCCCGGTCAATCATTGTGTGTGCATTCAGATCATTCAGCGCACTCGTATTCGTTGGAGTCCTTTCGAGTGAATGGCGAAGGGCATGGCCACAATGGTGTTAGCCATGACCACTAGCGCACTAAGTCCCGTTTGGTGGAAGGAGTTTGCTAGGGAGTGGAATTGCTCTCCATTTAAGGACTCGTTGCGAAATTTTGGTTCAGTTTGTTTTCGAGTAGTTGGTGAGCCTGAATGTGACGTCGTTGTGAACTTCAATGACAATGGTTTCGCCTCGTTAATGTCGGATTCGCCAGATGGCGACGCTTTGATTGGTACACGAGGCATCTGGGAAGCGTTCTTGAATTACGAGACAGACTCCGCAGCGGCAATTTTTCGGGGAGATCTTCGATTTACTGGACAACCTAGCAGAATTGTTGCTTATTTCGATGCGTTCAATCAAGCCCGGTCTGTTGCATCGAAGGTTAGTCTTTAGAGGTAGCATACCTCGTGTGTGCGAACAGCTTCCAGCGATTCAGGAGAGGAATTTATGCCAACACCTATAATTTCAGGCCCGCAAAAGACGTTTCGTCCCGTGCTGCCCGGTCATTCATTTGTTGAGTACGAGGGATCGACGATCACGATCCCTTTGACCGTCAAGCTGCCACGTGGCGAGCTGAAGACAGGGCCGATTCAGCTCCATGCTTTCATGCGTCTTGAAGTGTTTCCTGCCTACCTAAATGGATTGGGTACCAGAGAGTTTCAGTTTATCATCCGCGATTGGGAGTTGTTTGGTTACAGTGAGTTGCTGAACGAACTGTTCTACGGCAATCCATTGGGACGAGAACGCGATCCTGGCGAAGGTCCGTACAAGACTGAGTTGGACAAACGACGTCGCGAAATAGCGGCGATGACCTTTACGCTGTCACGGAACTACTTCAAGTACGACGATGACGACAACAAGAAACTCGCCCCAATCGAACGCGGGACGCCAGAGAAGCAGACTCGAGAACAACTGTTGTGGATTGACGACCTAACGTCGCATGACATCCGCGGAAACTACATTTATTACCAGATCGTGAAGGAGGGCCGTGGTTTTTCGGTTCTGTTCCACAACAAGCCACCGGAGGGCGATGCAACCAGCCGAATTGGCCTTCTGAAGTCGAAGGGAGCAGTTGGCAAAGAGCCGGTGTCCTTTAAAGATCGTGTCTATTTGCTTGCTCGCGCAGAGTCGGCCATCGGGGACAAGGAAAAGCCGCTGGGACCCAACGACGAGTTCATCGCGACGCTTTCCGACGACGAACATGCCGAGTCGATCATTACTCCATCAGACGGCAACACTGTTGTGTCACCTCTGATGCGGCCCCGCAAACCCGTGACCATCCGCTGGCGATTGGGAAGTGCTCCTAAAGACGGTGACGTTGGTCGAATCAGAATTGTTTCACCCGCCAAGAGTATTTGCACTTCTCACCAAGGCCCCGATCTGGGGCGGCCGTTTGACTCCGCCGATTTTCCGGCACGAATCATGTACGCAGCAAGTTATCACATCTTCATCAATCGGGAGCGATTCGTTGAGGATCAGGCCGGAGTAGCACTTGCCGATGGTGTTCATGAAATCCCTCCCCGCGATGTGACGGTCGCGTTTGACAAGCCGCATACAGGTGAGGTTCTTAACCGTTACCTGGAATTTGGGCCAGGACACTGCACTGGGATGCACGAAATCACCGTCGATCGCTACCTCTACGGTAAAGCAATCTCAGAGTACTGGCGAACCCAGCCACTCAACCCAGTCTGAAGTTGTTGCCACAGTCCTCGTGCTTCACAATAGTCGCAGTGCGTCGCGAGATCGTTCTGCGACGATTGTCTGGAGTACCGAGGATGCGTAGCGATGCGGCTGGTTAAAGTGGTGATTGTCTCAACTCTTGTCGCCGTGAGTTTCGCGGTTCGGGCCACTGGTGCGCTCTGCTGCAGCGGACGTTTACTGTTGCCGAGCATCTTTGGCAAATGTATCGCTGACTTCTGCGAACGGCTGGGTGGAGCGTACCTCAAGGCGGGACAGATTCTCAGCACGCGAGTGGATTTGTTGCCGGAAGGCACAGCGTCCGCTTTGGCCCGACTACGAGATCAAGCGACACCGATACCATTTTCGAGTCTTGCTAACGCTATTTCGCCACTCGCTGACGCAGGGCAGGGTTTCCCGAAAATCGAGTTGTCGTCGACTCCCTTGGCCAGTGCAACCATTGCTCAGGTTCACATTGGCACTATCGCTGGAGTCAGCCAGCTCGTCGCCGTGAAAGTGCGACGACCAGGCATCGAACGTCTCTTGAAGTCCGACATTCGCCATATTCGTGTCGTCACGCGATTGGTTGCGAGGCTTCCGTGGTTCCGACGGTTTCCCATCGCTGAAGCCACGGAGGAAGTCGTCTCTGCGATGCTTTGGCAATCGGACTTCGTGCGGGAAACGCAAATGCTTCAACGGTTTGGTAGGCTGTTTCAGGACAACCAGAACATCAAGATTCCCAAAGTCTTCCACGAACGATCAACTGACGACCTGATCGTAATGGAGTTTCTCGACGGATATCGGCCAATCCCGACGTTTCGTCAGGACACCGACTCGGCAAGACTTGCAGTGCAAACGGGACTGCGTGCGCTTTACAAGATGATCTTCAATGCGGGGTTGATCCACTGCGATCTCCACGCCAGCAACATCCTTTGCAACCAGAACGGGCGCGTCGCGTTGCTCGACTTTGGTTTTGTGGCCGAGATGACTCCACAGGCCAAGCAGAGCTTCTCTGAGTTCTTTCTCGCTATTGCGTTCCGCGACGGAAAAACCGCTGCCAGGATCGTGCGAGAAACTGCACTGCGAATTGGTCCAAAGTGCAATGAACTGGAATTCGAGAGAGACATGCAGACACTGGTCGATAAGACCGGTGGCCGAAAGGCAGCCGACTTTCAGGTCGCAGGATTCGTGTTTGAATTGTTCCAAGTCCAAAGACGGCACGGAATCTACGGTTCACCAGACTTCACCCTTCCGATTCTTTCGCTTCTGACCTACGAAGGGCTGATCAAGGACATTTACCCGGATATCGACTTTCAGCAAGAGGCGGTGCCGTTCATAATGGCTGCTCTCGCCCACAACGCCTAACCTTGTTTTTTCCCATTGCGAATCAATTTGCGAAGTCTTCTGCGGAACGAATCGCAAAGTTGCTTTGGAAGTTGTTTGAAGCGAGTGCTGTCAAGAAGTACTCTCAAAAGATCTTCAAGCGTCGCTTGTTCAAGAGGGCTCAGTGTTTCTGGAAAGTGTGCGTCAATAATCAGCAGAAGCCTCTTCAACTCCAGGTGAGTCATCTCCGTG
>CAMAVB010000063.1 GCA_945861465.1 Candidatus Kuenenia stuttgartensis | reverse complement strand
CCATGACGAAACCCGAGTCGCCGTCCGCCGCATTTGTCGTGCTCTGTTCCACCGACCTGATGCTCATCAGTTCTGTCGGTGGTGCTGCGAAAGCAAGCGGTTTCGAATTTGTGTCCGTCGATACTTTGCAGGCTGCCATCGATACGGCCGCGAAGGTGGGGAGCATCGTGTGCCTGGATCTTGCGGCCTCGTTCAGCGATCCGCACGAATTCGCGATGAACGCATCGCCGGAATTGTTAGCACGTACAATAGCATTCGGACCGCACGTTCACACTGCCAAACTCGACGCTGCCCGCGCGGCTGGAATCGGTCGTGTGATGAGCCGCGGACAATTCGTCAGCGGGCTCGCGACGCACTTCCGATCGTTCGCGAGATAAGTGACATTCGAGGATGTCGTTCAACTGCTTTCTCTCTCGCTCTTAATCCTACTCTTAATCTTAATCATAATCGATTTCGAGCAAGCCCGGCGAACGGGATCTTGCGGTCCGCGCACAACGCTGCAGACGGAGCGGGATTAAGATTAAGATTAAGATTAAGATTAAGATTAAGATTAAGATTAAGATTAAGATTAAGATTAAGAGTCGCTCACGAGAGACGTCCCGCACACAGCGCCGCGAGGTCTTCGAAGTACTGCGGGTAGGTCTTTGCAGTGCAGCCGGGATCGAGGATCCTGATGCCTGGTACTTTCAGCCCGAGCAGTGAAAAGCTCATCGCCATCCGATGATCGTCGTAGGTCTGAATTTCAGCCGGACGCGGGGTTCCCGGATGAATCCGCAAACCGTCCGCCAGTTCTTCAGCCTGAATTCCGGCACGCTGAAGTTCCGTCACGACGGCGGCGATGCGGTCGGTTTCCTTGTGACGCATGTGACCGACATTGCGAATCGTGGTTGGGGAATCCGCAAACACCGCGACGGCAGACAATGTCTGCGCCGTATCGCTGATGGCGTTCATGTCAATGTCAATGCCGTGCAGCGGACGACCGGTGACCGTGATGCGATCACTTTGCCATGAGACTTCGCATCCCATTTGTTCCAGCGCGGCTGCGAATGCGACGTCGCCCTGCAATGCCTGTCGGGACAAACCTGTGACGGTCACAGAGCCGCCGGTCACGGCAGCAGCTCCGAAGAAATAACTGGCGGCGGACGCATCCGGTTCGATTTCGTAAGTGCCGGGGCGATACGGCTGTGGCTCGATCAGGAAGGACGACAGATCATCGGGATACCGCACACTGGCTCCAAACGCCTGCATCATGTGAAGTGTCATAGTGACGTATGGTCTGGAGACGAGTTCGCCTTCAACTCTGACATGAACTGTCTCGCGGCACGCAGGGGCAGCCATCAGCAGACTGCTGAGAAACTGACTGCTGATATCGCCGTGGATCGAAGTGGAACCGCCCTGCAGAATGCCGCCACTGCCATCCACGACAATCGGAGGACAGTCACCGAGCGGTTCTTCGAATTGAATGTTCGCTCCGAGTGGTTTCAGGGCGCGCACAAGATCACCGATCGGACGCTGACGCATTCTTTCGACGCCGTCCAGACGATACTGACCTGTCCCCAGCGCACAGAGAGAAGTCAGAAATCGGATACTGGTGCCGCTGTTTTCGAGCCACAGGTCTGCAGTCTCAGCAGGAACACGGCCACCCAGACCATGCACCGTACAGCGACAGGCAGCGAGATCCTGATCGACGGTGAACCCCAGCCGTCGCAGACTTTCGACCATCACCCGGGTGTCCTGACTGTCCAGGACACCGAACATTGTCAGCGGACCATCCACCAAAGCCGCCATCACCATCGCGCGATTGGTGATGCTCTTGGAACCGGGCGGGCGGATCACACCGTGTACCGGACCAGTCACAGGTTGCAGTTCAATAAACGTCATGAGTGTCGAATCTAGTGTATCGTCAAGACAACAAATTGGGGTTGCGTCTGTAGGCCGGACCAAGCGCAGCGCAGTTCCGGCTGGTGTCAGCCGAGTGCCGGAACTGCGCTGCGCTTGGTCCGGCCTACCCCAAAATCAAGCATTGAGACAGCACTAACCGTCTGCAGCGTCCAGACCTGGAGCCGCGATGGCCGTGACATCCTGCGCTTGGCTTTGATCCAGGGGCGCTGCCTCCGTGACGATTGTGCCTGCTCCCGCCATGAGTTTCGGGCCTTTGCGGTTGGCATCAATGATCTGATGCATGTGCTCGGCCGACATTGTTTCCATTTCGATCAGATCTGCCGTAATTTTTTCCAGGGTCGTGCGCTGAGACGTCAGAGTGTCCATGGCTGTGCGATACGCTTCATCGACCAGGCGTTTCACTTCGATATCGATCTCACGCAAAGTCGCTTCGGCATGAATCGATTCTGAGACGATCCCGCCGCTGCCATGCAGAAACGGTGAGCGCTGGGCTTCGCTGTAGTACATGCGGCCCATACGTGGACTCATGCCGAATTCCGTCACCATTCTGCGAGCCAGATCGGTGGCTCGCTGCAGATCGTTTTGAGCTCCGGTGGACGTTTCGTTGTAGATGATCTGTTCGGCAGAGATCCCGCCCAGCAGCACTGAAATTCGGCTCTGTAGTTCCGATTGCGTCAACAGTTCGCGGTCATCTTCGGGCAACTGCAGCATATAGCCCAGTGCGCCCATGCCGCGGGGAATGATGGAGATCTTGTGTACGGGATCGGTGTGCGGCAGACTGGCAGCGACGAGAGCATGTCCGGACTCGTGACAGGCGACGCGTCGTTTGACGACTTCCACGATGATGCGAGACGTCTTTTCCAGACCCGCAATCACACGTTCGATGCCGTCTTCGAAGGCCTTCATCGTGACACGCTTGTCCTCACGGCGAGCCGACAACAAAGCCGCCTCGTTGACAAGATTGGCGAGGTCGGCACCGACGAAGCCAGGCGTGAGTTTTGCCAAACGCCTCATATCGACATTGTCCGACATCTTGATCCGTTTTGAATGTACGTTCAAAATCGCCTCACGGCCTTTGATGTCCGGCCGATCAACGAGCACATGGCGGTCAAAACGGCCCGGTCGCATTAAAGCCGGATCCAGCGTTTCCGGTCGATTAGTGGCTCCCATCACGATCACGCTGTGATCGGTACTGAATCCATCCATTTCGACCAACAAGGCATTCAGCGTTTGCTCGCGTTCGTCATGACCACCCGGCGCACCGCTGCCACGTACCTTGCCAAGGGCATCCAATTCGTCGATGAAGATAATCGCTGGAGCCCGCTGCAGTGCCTGCTGAAACATGTCGCGGACCCGCGCGGCTCCAACGCCGACGTACATCTCCACGAAGTCCGAACCGGACAGACCGAAGAACGGCACACCCGCTTCACCGGCAACGGCCTTGGCGAGCATCGTCTTGCCCGTACCCGGAGGGCCAACGAGCAACACTCCGCGCGGAATGCGCCCCCCCAGAGCCTGATACTTCTGTGGCGTTTTCAGGAATTCCACGACTTCTTTCAGCTCTTCGACCGCTTCGTCTATGCCCGCCACATCATTGAACGTGACATGCACGTCTTCCTGAGCATATAACCGACCGCGACTGCGTCCAAACGACATCGCCGAACCGGTCCCGCCGACACGTCGCAGAACGAAAATGAAGGCTCCGACAAACATCGCAGTGATGACCAGCATCGGCAGCATGGCGATCCAGTCGGACGGCAATTCCGTGCCAGAGAACCGGATTTCCATTTCATTGAGCTTGTCCTCAAGCTTCGCTCGACTCACATCGCTGATACCGATCAGCGGAACATGGTAGCGTTTGAATTCACCGCCCTTACCTGCCACAGCATCTTCGCGAGACGGATATTGCCAGGTAAGCCCAGTCTGGGACAGCGCCACTTCAAACATCTGGCTGGCGTTCAGGGTTTTCTTATCCAACTTCTGCATCACATCGCTGTACGATATTCGTTCTGCGCTGCGGCCTCGTGCGGCAACTGAGATCACGACGGCTGCAATGAGCCCAATCGCGATTAGATACCACATTCCGTTATTTGATTGATTGCGGTCTTTTCGCGGCGGACGACCTGACTTGCCGGAATTCCCCGAATCACTTCCAGACGACTGATCCTGCTGACCTGACATTCTGCGCTTTACCCGTGGAAAAATCCGGCTGACCGTAGTGTTTGCGAAACCACGAATTCAACGGCCATCGGAATTGATGTGTTCAATGACAAAGCAGACGTTCCTGACGTACAACTCTAGGTCTGCTTATTGTAGCGGTCAACCAGTGATGAAACGACAGCTGGCAAAGTTTTGATTCCTGAGGACGCATTCACGCGGTCTGGCGGACCAGAATGCAAAAAACACGGGCGGAATCCAATCGCAGGATTCCTTTTTGCGGCTATCATTCGGCAAAATTCCTTGACTTTCAGAAAACTCGACCGCTGCGACGTTCGCCCTTCGCGAATTGTTCACACGCCGCTCAATGGAGGATGTATGGTTCGCGATTTTACAACGGAGAGTCTGTCGCACGATCCGATTCATGGGTACATCCCCTTTATTTCCCGTGTTGGGCTGCCGTCCGGCGAAGCCGCTGAACAGGATCTGATCGACCATCCGTGGGTGCAGCGGATGCGGCAGATTCACCAGTTGCAGACCGCGTGGTGGGTGTTTCCATCCGCCGAACACATGCGGTTTCAGCATGTGCTGGGTGTCATGCATCTGGGATCAGTGGCCATCAATGCGTGGTACGATTCACTCGTCGATTCGTGCCGTAACGTTCCGTCCAGGGCGTGTGTCGAAAGCATGGTGCGGATTGCCGGTCTGTTGCACGACGTCGGACATGGACCGTTCGGCCACTTCTTTGACGACCATTATCTGGCTCAGTTCGATCTGACGCACGAAGACATCGGCGGGCATATTATCGAACACGAACTCGGCGAAACCATCCGTCGCATTCGTCGTAATCCCAACGGCAGGCTGCAGCCGCTGGAAGAAATTGATCCCAGACAAATCGGCTGGCTCATTCGACGTCCGGCCGGAACGGCGGAAGACCACGAAGGACACCCGGACTGGCTGCGGAAACTGCGTTCGCTGTTCAGCGGCATCTACACAGTGGACAACATGGATTTCGTACTTCGCGATGCGTACATGTCGGGCTACAACACCAAGGCCTTCGATATGTCCCGCCTGATCCACTACAGCTTCTTCACCGAAAACGGTCTCACGATCCATGCACGCGGTCTGCCGACGCTGATCAACTTTATCGAAACCCGAGCGAACCTGTTCCGTACGATCTACTTCCATCGCACAGTCCGCGGCATCGACATCGCGCTCGAGGACCATTTTGCGGAGACCATGCAGCGGATGTTTCCCGGCAACCCGTTGCACCATCTGAAGGCTTATCAGGGACTCACAGAAACATCGTTCCTTGTCGATGTTGTACGCTGGGCCGACAGCGCCGATCCGAAACTTCAGGAACTGGGCAAACACTGGAAGGCAATCATTAACCGCGAAGAAATGTGGCGGATGGCGTGTGAACGCACGATGCACTTTCACGGCGGCCAGGCCGAAAGTACGACCATCTTTTCCGAACCGGATCTAGTGGAACGTCGCGTCCGCGACTACCTGCCGAAAGCCATCAGTGATATCCCGCTGCGGATCGACGTCGCAAAACATTATCACCGCCCGAGTGCCCGTAAGCCTGTCGGCAAGCAGAATTACTGGTACGACGCGGCGAGCGGACTGTCGCATGAACTGGACGACGACGAACTGTTCCGCAGCCTGCCCACCAGCTTCATCATCTTCCGCATCTACAGCCGCGACCACATCCACGACAGAGAACTCAACGCCGCCCTGCAAAAAGTCGCCGGCGGTGCCGGTGGCGACACGAAGACAAACATGTAGCTCATCCGATGATCTCCATGATCGGGTTACCGTGGTCGATTTCGAGTCGTTTTCGGCCGGGAACCTCCAGCTTGCGGGAATCAAGTCCCAGTTGTCTCAGGATCGTCGCATGAATGTCGGTGACATAGTGCCGGTGCTCGACGGCATGGAAACCGATTTCGTCCGTCGCGCCGTGAACAATGCCGCCTTTGATTCCGCCGCCAGCCATCCAGACTGAGAAACCATACGGGTGATGATCTCGACCGTCCGTACCCTGCGACGCAGGCGTCCGACCGAATTCGGTTGCGAAGATCACGATCGTTGAATCGAGCAGACCACGCTGTTTCAAGTCCTTCAACAGCCCGGCCACTGGCTTATCGACGGCTTTGAAATTGCTCTCGTGGTTGCCCCTCAGGCCGCTGTGCGCATCCCAGGCTCCTGCTCCACCCGCTCCGTGCTGGACCTGAATAAAACGCACACCTCGTTCAATCAGCCGTCGCGTCGTCAGCATCTGCGAAGCAAAGTCGCGCGTCGCGGGGTCATTGAGGCCGTACAACTCCTGAGTCGCCTGCGTCTCCGAGTCGAACCCGAGTGCTTCGGGAACCGACGTCTGCATGCGAAACGCAAGTTCATACGCCTTGATCCGCGCCATCAGAGCGGGGTCGTCCGGATATTCGATGGCCTTGAGTCGATTCAGGCGTCCCGCCAGTTCGAAGTTGAGCTGCTGCTCGTCGATCGTCAGACCGCTGGAGGGCTTACCGTAGTCGAGCGGGTTATTGGGATCGATGCGAACAGGAACAGCATCGTGGGCCGGGCCGAGATAATGGCCGTCTTTAGCGTTCCAGTACTCGCGATTTCCCATCGAGATGAACTGAGGCAGGTTATCGTTCAGTGAGCCCAGTCCATAATCCACCCAGGCACCGAGCGTCGGGAATTCGCCATCGAGCATATGCCGGCCTGAGTGGAACTGCGTCTGTGCACCGTGATTGTCGTCGGTCGTCCACATGGAACGCACAACTGCGATGTCGTCGATGCAGCTTCCAATGTTCGGAACCCAATCGCTCATTTCGATGCCACAGTCACCGTACTTTCGAAAGCCAACCTGCAAGGGATAGAGCTTCTGCCGCAGCTCGACGTTGAACGCAACTTCGCGTCGTTTGAGCCGCTCTGGATTCTGGGTGTCGGCATAAGGCGTCTCACTGATGGACTTGCCTGCGTATCTGGTAATCTCCGGCTTGGGATCAAACGACTCCGCGTGCGAGACCCCTCCATTCATGAAGAGCCATACAACACTCTTCGCTCTCGGAGTAAAGTGCGGCTGCCCATCCGGCGGCTGCCAGACTGCATGCTCATCAGCCCGAACGATACCGTCCTCAGCAAGCATCGCTCCGAGTGCCAACCCTGTAAAGCTGCGGCTAAAGTCAGCGAGGAACGTTCGACGTTGCAAACCCGCGACGAGTTCGGGTCGAAGAAAATCAGGCATCGCGTTTTGCTCCAGAGGAAAGCTCTGCGGCGGGTATGATGGGATGGAGAAAGCTGCTTTAAGGGGAACACGAATCTATCAGAAGCACGCACCGGTAGCGCGACCAAATGAGCGGTTTCGGAAAAATGGTTCGAGGCAACGAAGCGTTTGCAATTCTGCCTGCAGTTGTGAATGACAAAAAACTCGCCTGTCGATATCTCGGTGAGTTTGGGCTGATTTTGGATGGGATTCAAAAACGCGGTTGGGCGGACGCTCAAACAGCGGGTGACAGCCGCTGACCCTGTGCAAGCGAAGCTGAGGGCGGGCTAGTCGCAGCTTCCCGGGCTCAGCACGATTATCTGCTCACCGTGGACGAGAATCTCTTGGAACTGGCGTAGCTGTCAAAGCAGCCCGCGCATTGGCCCAATGGTTCGGAACACCTCGCTGTAATGATCAGCTTAATCTCCCGCCTGGCATTAAAACAAATAGTCCGCGTTTGTGCTTTTTGCTTGCTCTGCCAAGAGGATGCGTGCCAAGGCCACAGATTTGAGCTCACCTCAACCCAACGACATTTCTTGTACGCTCGCTAATCCACCGTTGCATGTCGTTGATACGACACTCGTGCATTCGTGCCAATGAATACCCCACCATTGCACGTCATCATCATTCTCCATACGCTAAATGCCTCTAGAATTACCGACTCCCATTCTCTGTAGGTACATACCCGCACTTCAAAAGATGATGTCATAGACTTGATTGTCCGCAGCAACGAGAACTCAACCGAATTCGCACCGTTAAAAAGGGAGAAGTCTTTGGCAAACCCGTAAGCGACGGCAGATATTGCTTCCTCAGTAATACCGGCTCGAGCGCCATCTTCGACTTCATCGACTTGCCGCTCGGATTTGCGTTTGCAGCCGAGCAACTTTCTGAGGATTGGAGACCAACCAAGCCGACAGCACATGGTTAAATGGAAGACGTCATGAAAGCGATAACCATCTTCGACATGCGAATTGTCCGTAAGTGCATCACCAAAGGGCACCCCATTCAGTGTCACATGTAATTTTGCGTTGGAACCGTCAGCTACTGAATGAAATTCAGCGCGGATCGATCGGGGCAGGCGTTCATTTTCCGGATAGCCATCGTCGAAACTGCGTTGTGATTCAAAAAGCCGGCGTTGGCCGGCGTGGTCTTCAAGCTCGGCCCTATAGCGATCATCGAGCTTCGACAGGTTTAATCTCGCGACCTCCTCTAAATCCAACCCCATTTTGCTGGCGATGTTGGACACGTACCAAAGAATGTCGCCAAGCTCCTCGGCGACTTGTTGCTCAAATGGTCTGTAGATTTCACCCTGCCGCATATACTTTTTGAACTCGGTTAGCAGTGACCCAGTTTCGCCAGCTAGCCCGAGCAGCGGTACCATAATTGATTGCAGTTTGTTTTCGTCATTGTCGGGCACTTGATCCGTCGCCGCTGCGCAACTTTGGTAATCACGCAACGTCAAATCCATTGTTTCAATCATCACTTCGTCTCAATCGATTCGAGGAATGCGGATGCTTCAGCTACGAGATCGCGAATGTCACCGCGATTTACCTTGCCTATTCGAGGTGACATCGCATAGCAATTCAGGCGTTTCAAGGACAGCCCGGTTTGATGGCCGATGAAGTTGCCCAAGTCCATAAGCCCCAGGAGGTTTCCGTAGGCGCGATCCACCACACTGTGCGCTGGATATAGCGCCGTGATCGAGATGCCGTCATTTCCGTCATAGTCAATTCCGATCTGCTGCAGGCAAGGAAATCCCCGCTGCGGCTGAGCCGTGTGATCGGAAGCCGGGTCAAAACAGCTCATTTGCAATCCAGTTATTCTGAACTTCTTGGGACCATTCAGACGATCAATTATCGCCTCGAGCTGATTAACCCGCGTTGGCACTCCCTTCTTGTTTGCGGCGTAACTCATCATCCGCTCGAAGTATAGACCGTTTCGGTTCACCTGATTCAGCGATTTCAATCGAGGGGCGAGGTCATCGACACATAGGTCACAGAATGCTTTTGCGGAAAGAGTTTTATTACACAGCCATACCTTCTGCGGGAAGATTGTCATCGCAGTGATGTCCGTCGAGTAACACCTTTGTGTGCTTAGCAGGCGATCGATCTCCTTTCTCACGCTTGAGTGGCGATCATAATTGCCATCGCAGTTGACGGACACAATTGCCGGGCCGCACTTTCTGTCGGGGACTTCCATAACGTGTAACAGGTATCGGCACCAACCAGCGTTGATGCATTCTCCAACGATGACTTTTGGAGGATCACTCATCGGATGGCTCCGCCAAATAGCTATTCGGATAGGTTCCGATGAATGCTTGAGGTGCAACTCGAAGTGTCACTGATATGGTGTCGGAAACCGCAAGCAATTGAGTTCCTTTTGACACGACTTCGTAGACAGCGTTCCCTGGATACGCTGCACAGCTCGCAATCCTTCGAACGCAGTCGCCGTCGTTGTTCATCGACTCTGGGAGAACGATGAAATCCGCAATGGTTACATTGCAGGTGGCCGCGATCCAATGCTTGTCAATTACGAATAAATCGGAAGAACGAGCTTCTGACCAAATGCTTGCGCGCAGTTCGGCGAGTTTATGATTCTTCAGACTGGTCGCGCTAGCGTAGGACAGCAACCGTAGGCCGCCGGACATTTGCGTGAGAAGCGTCGTAAAACCGACACCAAGCTCCTGGCTAACCAAGAAACAGTCCAGGGGTGCGGGATTCTTCATTGGCATTCGTCGCCGCTCAAAGCTTTTCACAACCGCCTGTCTCGGCATCAGTAGATGACTGGCAAACGTGTCGGCAGCGATTTCTTCGGGGCTTGTAGATGAGACGCCGAATTCATCGGAAAGATAGCTGTCGGCGGATGTGCCATGACCGAGTTGATGATGGCCGAGTTCGTGAGCGCACGAAAAAAGAAGCCTTCCACGTGGACGATGTCCACTGTGGGGCAAGAAAATGCGTGGCCGTGAATCACGCAAATACATCCCTTCGAGACTTGGGCAATCCTCCAGCCGGACGTCTACGCCAAGTCTTGATGCCAACTCCATGGCGTGTATTGGCTCCGAGATTGTTAACGACAAGCTTCGCCGTAACTCAAACGCTGCCCTGAGTGCTTGATTGGTGATCCTCTGCAGTTCCGACATTTCAGGAATCGCTCCCGGAGCGAAGCACCTTGATCACACGCATCAGTGTGGCCAGGTCTTTCTCACTTAGCTTCGCAAGTTCCCGGGCAGCAACTTCAATTCGCGGATTGTCGTCAATCGCGTCATCGCCATTGATCAACCACTCTAATTTCACATCGTAGAGTTCCGAAAATGCTCTCAATTCGTCCGATTTGACGGATCGTTGCGCCGCTTCAATCTGCGACACCGTCGGCCGATGCCAACCAAACCGGTCAGCGACTTGCGCCTGAGACAATCCGGCCTGCGATCGCGCCCACCGAAGGCGATCCGCTAATGTCTCCTGGTTTACAGGGTTTGACTGAGCCATCAGGCCGCCTCCCTAAACGCAATTATGCAATCGGCGAGTTCGACGAGCGTTCGAGAACGCTGTCCGCTTTCGTGAAGGACTGCATTAAAATCATTGGGAATCGTCACGCCAAACTCAGCGGACAATTCGAGGACAATGCAAACGCCTTCGTCACTACTTAGGCCAGCCTGTTGATGCAGCTCGCAGTCATTGCCCAGCGGCGGGCATTCCCGCTCGTTGGATTCAAGGAAACGAAGAATTACGCCCTTTACCCGTTCAATAGTATCCATTTTGTTCATCTATCATCTCCTTACGGTTGTGTAAGGAAATCTTACCAGATGAGTTTTCCGCCGACAACCCCTGAAAAACAGAAATTCTGATGTTCAGGAAAAGCTACGTCATTGGAACCGGCTGGCTTGTTGCGGGCATGTAAAGCGGATGGCGTGGCATTCCTGACGCCGTCAGGCCAATGCAGTAAACATCTCCCAGCATGGCAAGAACCTCTTGGTCCCTTTTCAACAGCCCTCCTTTCGCGCCCCAAGCCGCGACAACACAATCTGCTTCCGCGACAGCCTCTTGGAGAATCCGATTGTTTGACGGCCCGATAGGATTGGCGACATCAAGAAGCGCACTTGGATCGGTTGAGCGATACGCGAATAGATTAACCATCAACAGCCGGTCGTACCCCCAATCGCGAGCAAACCCAATGCAACGTCGTACTGTCGGATCATCCACGTAGGCGTCAGCAGTCGAGGGGTTGAGTCCAATGACGACGACCGTCTGGGCACTTCCCCAGGACCGTTCCAAAACGTAGCGATATTGCTTGCATCGGGACAGCCTGGCACGTTTTTTTATTGTTTCTTGCATTTGTCCGGTGATCAGTTGGTGATGCCTAGGACCGATTTTTCGTATCGTGTATGGTTCGACGCTCACACGTCTGTCTACACGCGGAATTGCAAAAAGCTGCCATGTGGGATTATTAAGACCAGTATAATCAGAGTTGAGCGTGTACCGGTAGCGAGTCCGTCGTATTGCTTTTTTTGCGGCATCGGAGGTCAGGAGCGAAACTGACAAGGGCGTTATCTCTGCTAATTTTACGATCCCGCCTGCAGAAAATCCAGCGACGGGCAACCTACCGGGCCTGACTGTGACGCCTGACTGAACTTGAGATCCATCATGGACGCGCATCAGTGGTGTACTTGAATTCAATTCGAACGGAGACGCCGAGTGCCTGTACGACATCGTGAAGGCGGGACATGCTGGCTGACTGATAATCGGTGGATTCGTAACGCTGGATTTGTTGCTCTTGCATTCCAGGATTATCGGCCAGAGCTTTTTGACTGAGCCTCAGCGCAATCCTTGCCTTGACCAGGGCCTGAGGAAGCTCGTGGAATGAATCAACAACTGATGACATCACTCTCACCGGATTGAAGTCGTTCATAATTTTCGAGTTGATTTCGCAATTCGTCCAACTGGCTTTCGAGAGCATCGCTCTCCAGTTGCATCAAAAGCGGATCGCTGCCCTGTCGCGAGCGGAGGCTGCTCAGGGCCTCAGTGAACTCGTCCGACTGGGCTTTCGTGATTCGATATTGACGTTCGTTTTTAATCATGTTGTCATCCCTTTGATTCATCGAAACGCAGGGATCGAAACGTAGGGTGGGACAAGCGAGCAATGCGAGCGCCGGCCCACCGGGGTAAAGTCAGAACATGGTGGGCCGGCGCGGCTTATCAGCCGCTGGTCCCACCCTACGATTCTTCAGTTTGAACTTGTAAGTAATCCTTACAAGTTGCCAATTCCTCCAGCTCTCTTTCGTCGTAAATCTTTTTGATGTGCTGAGTTGATGGATTGTGTGCCACTGGCTTTGCCAGTGCCCCCATCTGCAGGAAGCACTGGCAAAGCCAGTGGCACACATCAAAACACGACGGACTTAGGACAAGGTCGGAACGCCGCCAACGGTTCAGATTTTCGTACGTCGGCCATCGTATTGCGTCCTGTGGTTGCGAGCAAGCGGGTGTCGCCAAGCTGTGTTGTGGAACCCGCTCCGGGTTTGGCACAGAAACGCCTCACTTTTGTTGTGATTCACTTTACATAACCAATTATTTTCACTAAATTGGATTGACAATGTAAACAACAGGGAGTGTGGCATGAGCGAATTTGACAAGATTGACCCACGAGTGTTGGGCAAGCGGATTGCTGACTTTCGCAAAGTTTGTGGCAAGACGCAGGAAGAGACGGCTAAGCACCTGGGAATGAGTCGGCCGCCGTATATCGGGATTGAAAAAGGAACGAGACCCGCAACCAGGGGAGAAGTCGTGGCTCTGGCTGGCTTCTTTGGCCGCAGCGTACACGAATTGGTACGACCTGATGCGCCCAACATCGAATTGGAGCCGCATCTTCGCGCGGCGTTGGATGGTAACCTCAGTGAATCGGATGAAGTGTTCTCGGCGATCCATCAACTCCACGAGTTTGCGGTTGACTACTGCGAACTGGAAAAGATCGTGGGTGCCAGACCATTTCAGAACTATCCACAGGAAGTGCAGGCTCCCGCTAGCAGACTTACAGATTTCGCCGAGGATGTTGCGGCACGCGAACGATCGCGACTTCACCTTGGTGATGGTCCAGTTCTCGAATTGAGGCAAGTGCTTGAAAACAATGTTGGCGTGCGAATCTTTTCTGTCCCGACGGCATCTGGAATTGCGGGCATGTACGCATTCGTCCCCGAACTGGGCTACTGTATCTTATTGAATGCCCGACACCCTCAAGCTCGGCAACGCTGGACGCTCGCGCATGAATATGGACACTTTCTGGCAGATCGCCACAAGCCTGGTGTCGATTATACTCAGCACTCTGAACGCATACCTTCGGGCGAGCGATTCGCCGATGCGTTCGCGATGTGTTTCCTGATGCCGGCAACCGGCTTGCGGCGTCAGTATTTTGATGTCACCAACAGTCGAGACGATTTTCAGGTCGCCGATTTGTGTGGACTGGCGAACTACTACGCTGTTTCTGTGCAGGCGATGACGCTGCGGCTGGAGTCGTTATCCTTGATTCGCAAAGGTACGTGGGACTTGCTGTCGGAACAAGGATTCAAGCCGGAGCACGCTCGAAAAAGCCTGGCCCTTGTGCCTCGGGAAACGACCCCAGTAGAGCCTTATCCCGCACGTTACAAGTATCTTGCAGTATTGGCTTTTCGTGAAGAGAAAATCTCGGAGGGTGAGCTTGCAAAATTCCTGCGGACAGATCGCGTATCCGCCAGAAAAATCGTCCTTGAATGTGGAGAACGGTCCGACGACATTGGCAGCGACGGCAGCGATGCTGTCCTGAATGTACCGTTGGAACGCTCCTTACTTTCGGCCTCATGATGTGGGATGCAGGAAGTCATGGATGATGTTGTGATCGATGCATGCTGCATGATCAATCTTTATGCGGCCGGCGATTTGCGGACTCGTCTGCTGACGCCTGGCAGGAAATGGTACGTACCATCAGTTGTGTTGAGTGAGTCGTTGTACATTCATCAGGTTCAGTCCGATGGCACGACGGTCAAAATCGCGATCGAACTTCAATCGCTGATCGATGATGGAACCGTGCATTCGTGTGATCCGGCTGAAGGTGCCGAACTGGAACTCTACGTGGATTTCGCCACACAGATCGACGATGGTGAAGCCATGGCTCTGGCAATCGCTAAGTCGAGAGACTGGACGGTGGCAACAGATGATCGAAAAGCGATTCGACTGGCAGGAGAGCACTCGATTTCCGTTTTGACGACACCAGACTTGATGCAGAGTTGGGCCGACTCAACTGATGCTTCGCCTGAAGAATTGCGTCAGGCCCTTCACCAGATCGAACAACTGGCGACATTTTCCCCTTCGTCCCGTCATCACTTGCACAAATGGTGGAATGACGGCACAGGCCGATGATCATCATTGGATTCGTAACGCTGGATTTGTTGCTCTTTCATCCCAGGACAGTCGGCCAGATCTTTTTGACTGAGCCTCAATGCGATCCTTGCCATCCAACAGCACTTGGACTTGCGTTTTGCCGTCTTCGGTGTTTTAGAACAGGAACCGACTTTGTAACGGACGAAGAATTCAACTCGATCAGGAAAGCCGCACCTCAGCGTTAACAACGGCGAGTGAAGGAATCGCACACGGAGGGCTGACGCCCAGCCGCGCGCCGAGCATGGCATCGTGCGGATGCGCCAGAATTCTTACGAATCCGGCTACAACTCATTCCATGCGGCTCAAAGCAGATATGCCTGCCGAATCGTGATGAAATCGTCACGCCAATCTGCGATCTCGTTTGCAGGGTCCCTGCACAATGCGAGATACTCCGCTTGTCTGGACAAAAGAGCATTCAGGCCGAAACTGTGTGACTCGACTGGTTCGACAAGTACCTTACAATATCAGAGAATGGAAAATATCCCGGAGAGGGGATTATCCGCAACTCAATGTGCCCCGACGTTCCGTGGCGGGAGTTTTCTCCACGGAATGACGACCCAAAACCAGATCCCTCGAAAGTACACCTGCCGTGAGTCAGAAAATCATTATTGATGCTGATCCGGGAATTGTAGATGCCCTTGCAGTTCTGGTCGCATTGGCAGATCCGTCGATCGATGTGATGGGTCTCACCGCAGTTTCGGGCAGCGTTTCCGGCGTTCAGGCAACTCGCAATCTGCACTATCTGGTCGGACTGGCAGATCCTCTGCGGCATCCGCGGGTGGGACAATCCGATATTGCAGAATCGCCGGCCGATCATATTCCTGCGGGCATGCCTCTGCAGCAATCCCTGAACGGGCGGATGGGGCTGGGCGAAGTTGATCCCCTGGTACCGGACCTGCACAATCGACGTGAATCCCCGAAACTCATTGTCGAACTGGTGCGCGAGCATCCTCAGGAAATTCGCATCGTCACGTTGGGGCCGTTGACGAATGTGGCAATGGCATTTGATCTGGACCCCGATCTTCCGCTGCTGCTGAACGGACTGATCTGCCTGGGTGGAGTCACGCAGCACAGCGGCGATGTGACGCCTGCGGCGGAGTTCAATATGTGGTCCGATCCACAGGCCGCGCGCGCTGTCATGCGGTCACCGGTCGGGAAGATTATCGTCCCGCTTGATGTCAGCAATGATCCGGGCCTGACATTTGACGACATTGATCGTTTGAGCGGGCTCATTCCTTCCACACCCGTCGGCGAGTTTGTGATCGGCCTGTTGCAATTCGCGGTTCGTGCCAATCGTCAGTTCCTTCCGCGCGAAGAAGTCCCGATCCCCGCCGCTGCCGCCCTCGCGATTGCCGCGCATGCCACAAAGTTTATGACGGAGACCGTTGCCCTGGATGTCGAAACCACTGGCGAACTCACCGCCGGCATGACGATCGCTGATCGCCGCCCGTTTAGACCAAGGCAAACCAACGCCGAAGTGATCACGCAGATCGACGTGCCGTCCGTGATCGACTATTTTTGCCGCGGCCTGCGACGAATTGCAGTGTCCTTTGACGGTCGATCGTGAGACTTCCGACCAATCAATGCGGAAACAAGGATCGAGCGAGAGGGGACCGGCCAATAATCACTGCTCCATCAATGACATCGTGACATGTTCTAAACCTTCAGGAGTTCTCAATCCAATTCTCGCACTTTGATTGGTTCCAGTCCATGATCGTCAACTGCAGTGCATCCGGTCTGATCGGAAGTAAGCTGAGTTGTTGCCCGGTGAGGACCGTCAATCAACGTAATCATATTGACCTGGCCTGGAAGTGAATCGACCAGGAAGCGGCATTCGATGGTGAGTTCTTCGGGCATCGAATGATGTGGCTCCGTCGGAATCACGCTGGTTCCTTGCACGTCGCGGCTGGAAAGTTCTACCTCGAAATAAGCCCACACATTGCGGGCGTCGATTTCCATCCCAACCCAGTGCAGCCGGCATTGATCCAGCCCTTTCCCGGTCACTGAGAACCGGGACTTGATGTACTCCTGCAAAAGTCGTTCGGAGTCTGCGGCTGTTTCCAGATTGATGCGTCGCTGGTGAAGCCGCGAAAGTTCGTCGTCGATCTGTAATCCGGGAAGCTGTAATGCCACCTCAAAGCGACCGCTGGCCCGATTCCATTCCATCTCTGTAAAGGTCGAATGAAATGGATGTCCTGCGCCTGCCGACTCGATGGTCACGATCATCGGGATGACCAGCAGAATCAGCGAACGAATAAGGACTGAGACAGAAACAAGTGCCGCACGATTCCATCGTGCCGGGCACGTTAAAAACGTGCCCCACGGCCAAAAGACGACAGTTATTTCTACTCCGGTCCCAGGCTCCGGAATCCGCACCGACTGAATCATGGCTGTGCCTTCTCTTCGACTTTCGGAGCTTCACTCTTCTTTTCGTCTTCCTTTTTGCCAAGACCTGCCTTCTGCATCTCATTCTGCGATCGTTGGCGGTCCTGGAACAACTTGAACCGACTCGATTTAATCCGCGGCGGAAAGTAGTTGTTGTTTCGATCCACATCGGCTGTTTCCAGATCAGGATCCAGCTCTACGGACTGAATCACCTTTTCGCTGATGATCAACTTTGAACAGTTAACGCTGTCGCGCACCCAGAGTTCCGCAGGATATCGGAGGACGCCTGATGAGCCGTCATCGTAGGTGAGTTTCAGAATCACCGGCATCACCAGACCGCCGATGTTTTTCAGATCGACGATGTAGAAATTCGACTTGGTCTTCAGTAACTCACTCTCACGCGGCTTGAGGTCCGCAAGGAGCTTTTCAAAGGACTTCTTGTCTTCTTCCGAGACTTTCAGGTCATCGAACGAATTGTAGAAATCTTTGAGATCCGGGAACGCATCGACCAGCTTTGGCAGTGACTTGTTGCGTTGTTTGGAAAGAGTCTCAGGTTCCTTGCTGCGTTCCGCTCGTTTTTCCTGGGCTTCCCGAGCAGGATCACCGTCGCTCAATGTGTAGTGACGCACATTTGTCAGCTCAATATCCACATGGTCGGTCGTGTAGAACCAACCATGCCAGAACCAGTCCAGATCGACGCCGCTGGCATCTTCCATGGTGCGGAAGAAATCAGCGGGATACGGACGCTTGAACTTCCATCGTCGTGAGTATTCACGAAATGCAAAATCAAACAACTCCCGCCCCAAAACGGTCTCACGCAAAATATTCAGCGCCGTAGCGGGTTTTGCATAGGCATTGTTTCCGAACTGCAGAAGGGACTCGGAGTTTGTCATGATGGGCACCTGACCTGGGCTGCTCATGTATCCGGTAATGTCTTTGGGCTCGCCTCGTTCTGCAGGATAGTCTTCTTCCCATTCCACTTCTGCCAGGTACTGCAGGAATGTATTGAGGCCTTCATCCATCCATGTCCATTGACGTTCATCGCTGTTGACGATCATGGGGAAATAGTTGTGACCGACCTCATGAATGACGACCATGATCAGGCCATACTTTGTGCGAGCCGAATAGGTTCCGTCTTTTTCAGGTCGAGGTCCATTAAAGCAAATCATGGGGTATTCCATGCCGCCAACCGGACCATTCACGGAAATGGCCACCGGCCAGGGATAATTGAACGTATATTTCGAATAAACGTTCAGCGTATGTACGATGGCTCGAGTGGAATACTTGCTCCACAGCGGCTCGCCTTCATTCGGATAGTACGACATCGCCATGACTTTATTGCCACCGCTGTCATGTCCGATTGCATCCCAGATGAATTTGCGCGATGAGGCGAATGCAAAGTCACGCACATTGTCCGCCTTGAAGATCCAGGTTTTTTTCCCCTGAGTGCCTTCCGCCTGATTGGCTTTCGCCTCGTCCGGCGTCACGATAAACACAGGATCGACGGCCGTTTTCGCCTGGTCGAGCCGCTGTCGCTGAACTTCCGTCAGGACCTCGGCGGGGTTCTGCAATTCCCCGGTTGACGCCACAACGTGATCGTCCGGGACTGTGATGCGCACGACGTAATTACCGAACTCCAGAGTAAATTCTCCCTGGCCCAGAAATTCCTTGTGTTGCCACCCGGTTAGATCGGTGTAAGCGCAGAGACGTGGAAACCACTGCGCCATTTCGTAGATATAGTTTTTATCCTCTTCGAAATACTCAAAGCCTGTCCGCCCGGAAATCAAACGCGAATTATTGATGCCGTAATTCCACGAAACTGAGAATCGCGTTGTTTGCCCAGGCCGCAGGTCCGCCGGCAGGTCAATCCGCATGCAGGTGTGCACAATTGTAAAGTTCAGCTTTTGATTCGTCTCTGCATCTTTGACTTCCGTAATCTCCAGATGTCCCGGAAAGGTCTCTGCCGTCAGCAGGGAATCGAGCCCCCGGGAGGAGATTCCATTCGACAATGACGGGGCGTTGTCAGACGTGCGACCGTTTGACTGCGGATGAAACAAGTTGGCGTCCAGCTGTAACCAAAGATAGGTCAGCGTATCCGGAGAATTGTTCGTATAACTGATGGTCTCCCGTCCGGTGATGCGTTGTGTCTGGTCGTCCAGCTCAACGTCGATGTCGTAGTCGACTTTCTGTTGCCAGTACTCGTGCCCAGGAGCACCCGACGCAGTTCGATAGCCATTCGGTGTGGGAAGAATTTCCTCCAGTTGCCGAAACGCATCAGGCTGCTGGTATTTGCTGTTCCTGACTGCCTGAGCCACAGCAAGAGAGGCCGACTGGACCAACAGGACAATCACCAGCATCGAAGCCATCCTGGCAGTGAATCCTTGTTGCACCCGATATGGAATCATGAAGCGACCTGACTGTTTGCCTGACAAAAAGTACAAAAAACCTGCCCAAAAAAGCCTGAAGTGGCATCGTGAATGTTCTGGAGCGGAACCACACTGGTCTGCCAATACGCATTCGCAGCGTTGCGAGGATATCTTCGGGCCTGGAGACAGTGCAAGCATGAAACCCTTTCAGAACCCCAACAATCTCCGATTGGCAGTCGATGCTGACGCCGCAGTCTCAGAACGATTGCTCGGTCCTTACGCTTTCTTGCCCGAAAACAGATCAGAGAAATAAGAAAGGGTGCCTTCCGGGGAGCGGCTCTGCGCGAGCAGCAAACGGGTCGCCTCCGCGATGCCCGCCCCGGATCAGTCCCTCCCACCCCAACCAGGAAAGTCCGCAGCGACTTACTCGACACGAGAGCCAGCCGACGCCCAACCCCGGCACGAAGGCGGAAATTAGCCCGGTGAATGCCGCAACAGCAGCCCGATCGGGATTGCTCCTTCGACCGACTTTTTTCGACGCGCCGCCGCACCGCAGCCATGCGATCGTCATTGAAAAGTTCGGCGGCACGAGAATCACCAGCAATGCATGATGCGCAAACACATTGGCTCTCCCGTGCGTCGATGATTTACGCAACGCGAGTCGCTCAATTCGAGATCAAGCCATCTTTCGATTGCGCCACCGATGCGTCGCGAACAGGCCAATCAGTCCTGATACCAGCAGACCAATCGTCGATGGTTCGGGAACAACCCCCGAGACGGTGAAATTGTCGATACGAATGGTCGCGTTCCCGGATGCACTTTGATTGAAACCTACTTAGAGCCCAATCGCATTCAACGTCCCAGCGGGGAGCGAAAGCCCAGTGCTTCCGTCGTTGTTCCGAGGCAGTGCGTTCGCCGGTTCGGTAACACTGTGGTCGTTGAACAGGCCAAATGTGAGGCTACTCAGTGACAGTGTGTTCGACTGCCAGGTCGCGGAACCGAGGGTATGGTTGTTTCCCTGGTCCGAGATGTACCAGTCACTTCCCACAAGCAACGCCAGCCGCATACGAGAGTTCGAATCGACAGCGCCTCCATTGCGAGAGTCCCAGGAAACATCCGTCAACTTATTCGTGTTCAGACTCAATGCGGCAATCTCGCCTGTGTACAAATAAATCCCGGCGCGGTTCTTCGGGGACCAGAAACAGAATCCTGTCTCCGCGACAGGACCGACCGGATTGGAATTGACCGGAGTCATTTCAGGCGTTACGCCCTGAGTAGGCTTGGCGATCTGTCCAGATTGGGCAGTGGTGAATGGGATGCCCCCATGCTGTTGCCCATACCAGCCCTGGGCGATGCCCTCGGCAGCCTGTTGTCCAGTTCCGGTCGTTACGGAGTCATTTGGAAACACTTCCCGATAGATCACTCCCGCGCTGGCGTTGTGGACAATGCAAGTCACCAACGTCAGTGCCAACACAAATTTCGACAGACCCATATGGGTTCGCTCCAAGCAAATAGTGATAAAGTCCACCGGCACGGTTCGGGGTGAATTCCCGGACGTTCTTAGTTCGAGTGTCCACTCTCTGCAAATGTGGTTCCAATTCATACCACCTGTCGCAGCGTCGCGACCAATCGCGATCGCAGCGTTTCTAGGCACACCTGGAGATTCTTCAACCAAAATTCAAAGAAAGTCACTCGAGGGAATCGCAATTCCGACCGCATTGCAACGCATGAGACACATCGTCACCGAAAAAGCCCGGAAACTTGCAGAGTGATCCGGGGCGGTGCCTTTGTAAAGTGTCTGGTACGTGTGGCCGTCGTATATGGTCGATAGCACAACCTGGACGTCGGCCACTCAGACGTACTTCAGCGAGATCAACGCGTTGGAGTACCGCATCCGCTCCACGACTGGCAACACCGAGAGCTTGACCAATCTCGTCTACAATGGAACATCGTTGACCAATATCTCGGCAGCCGAAGGCAACGTGACCATTCAGCTTTTCAGTGGCGTTTCTGGTGATTTCACGCTGACCGGCACGTTTAATACGTCTGGCACAACGACCGGCTGGAACCACTAGATCAAGGGTTTGGATCTGTCTGGGCCGGTCACCGTTGTGCCCGAACCCTCAACGCTTCTCTTGTTCGTCGTAGCCGTGTCCGGAATTGGCTTGCTGTGACTCCGAAAATCTCGCGCTCGCCAGAAGTTGGACACAAAGCCCAGGTCGGGTTGAGGCTGACATTGAAAACGTCGGGCAACTCTCGCTGAAGTAGGATGGCTCAGCGTAAAGAAGTCTTCACCGCGTCGGCCTGATCAGCATCGGTCGGACATCCGCGAAGCTGGCGACGGTCCTCGTATTGCTGTTGTGCAGGCGATCGGACCGATATTCTTCAACTGTCCAGCGGTCGCGTGCCTTTGCATTCTGGGTAGCCGGAACATCCCCAGAACTGCGAACCTGCACGCGCGCCCTTTTGAGCGGTTCGTAGAGCAAGAAACTTCCCACACAGCGGGCACTTTGGAATCTTATCAGTCGGATCGGACGGATCCGACTGATTTTTCTTTTGTCGCTCGGCCATACGCGCACTGGCCAATTGTTCGCTGTAGCCGCCTTCATGGATAAAACTGCGTTCGAGCGCGCTGATTTGTTGGTCCAGCAGGTAATTGGTCTGGTGAATCAGGCAAATCAGCGTGTTGGCAACCACCGCCGGATCGGCATGTTCCAGCCACCGGGCGTAAGCTTTCCAGTGCGTGACCGGATCCGACCGATCCGTCGGATCAATCTGACGGCCTGTGGCTCGCACTGTTAGCGCATCGGGATCATTCTTCGCCCAGGTTCGCAACTTTCGTTGTCGAAGAAAGTCTTCGTAATCCAGCAGAAGCTCCTCAAGGCTGGCGCGTGCCACATTGACCAGTCGCAGTTCGGTCTGGCTGGTTGTGGCCGCCGCGCGGCTGCCTTCGGCAATATTCTGGCGACCACTGCGCGCGGCCTGGACCATCTGGTCATTTGTGCGAGAACGTTTGTCAATGAAGCGGTCGCAGAAAGACACGGTGGCATCATAGATCACTGTGGCGACCTGATAGCTGCGCAACGTGCGGTAACCCCCACTGGGCCGCAGCCGCCGCTGGCTTTGCTGTTTGAATCCGCCGGATTTGTCTGATGATCGGTCGGATCTGTCCGATCGGTCGGATAATCGGTCCGATCCGTCCGATGATGCCCCCGTATTCGCGTTCATCTTCGCTGCTTTCTAACGTTCCGGTTGATCAGCATCCAGCCATCGCACCGGAATTCAACCATGTGGAACCCGCCAAATCAAATCAAACGGGTTCTTCCGGTCAGCAGTTCCTGCATCATGGCCTGCAGCGGAAATCTATTTGAATTGGCATTCATGTCCGGATTCAGCGGTCAAGTCTCTCACGGATTCTCTCCGGGATCGATACACTTGTCCCGACAATAGAATAACTGCAATCTGATATCCAACTATGCGCGAACTCCATACGTTTACTGACGAACGCCATGCCAATCTGCTGGCGAATGTTTTGCAATCTCGTTCCATGCCTGCCGAAGTCGCTCAGGAAGAGACATCCTGGGTGGTGTGGGTGCTGAGTGACGAGCACCGCGACAGGGCGCGCGACGTGCTCGCCGAGTTTCAGAAGAATCCGAATGCACCGGAATTCAAAGCGGCGACGCACACGCTGAAGCAACAGCAGCTGGACGCGCGAGCCGAACAGAAAAAGACACGGAAGTTGCAGGTTCGAATTCAGGATCGCTGGTCCGGAGTGTGGTGGAAGTGCTATCCCGCAACAATGGTCCTGATCGGAATATCGGTTCTCGTTGTGCTGCTCTGCACAGACTGGCAAAGGACGGGCCGGGGCCAGAGCATGATTCCGCCGACCTGCAACAACGAATTGTCTGCATTTCGCAATGCACTGTTTATACAGCCGCCCATGCTTGCTGTCGCGACGCCTTTTGGCGATATCGCTCTGTTCGATACACCGTCATTAACTGCCATCGTGCAAAGCGGTGAGATCTGGCGATTCATTACGCCCATCTTCCTCCACTTCAGTGTGCTGCATATTCTCTTCAACATGATGTGGCTGAGGAATCTTGGACGAGGCATCGAATTTGCCAGGGGGACTCGGCGATTTGTGCTGCTGATCCTGGTGCTTGCCGTCGTATCGAACGTGGGACAGTACTGGTGGGTGATGACCTTCTATGAATGTCCGCCTAATGTCCCGGCAAAATTCGGCGGCATGTCGGGCGTTGTCTTTGGCCTGATCGGTTACCTCTGGATGAAGGGCCGGACTCAGCCACAGCAGGGACTTGGCATCGCCAACGATCAACTGGTAATGGCGGTGCTCTGGATGCTGCTGTGTATCGGCGGTGCGTTTGGACCGATCGCCAATGCCGCGCATGTCACCGGTTTTGTGGCGGGCATTCTGATCGGGGCGCGGCACAGCCTGTGGACCAGAGTGCGTCAAATGACGAAGCTGGATTCGTTCAGTGGCACGGATCAGTGAACACCCTGCACAAGGACCGCCATACCGCGCTGTCGAAGATGGCAGTTCCGTTTCACCTCGCGGGCCACTCCCCGCATTTCAAATTTCAAATTTCAAATTTCAAGATTGCGGCCCGTAGGGCACGCGGGAAAACGAGCAAATGCTAACCGCTTGCGGTGTACTTGTCGTTCGAATTCAAGCTTCCATGGCTGCGGCGGTGCAGACAAATTCGAGGCGAGCAGTGACTTTGGTCGCATTCGTGACGGTATCGCGCACCATGACTTTGCCCTTCAGAAAGAAGGCATTTGCAAGGCGTGCCGTGAGTTCCACATGCAGTTCAATCGTTTCGCCGGGCCGAATCATTTTGCGGAACTGTACGTTGTTCAGCCGTGTCACGACCGGTACCGCATTGGTATCGGTCGGGACAAGTCTGGAAATCAGCACAGCTCCGGCCTGGAAACAGGCTTCGCACTGCAGCACCCCAGGAAACACGGGGAAATTCGGGTAATGGCCCTGAAAAACCGGCAGATCTGCCGACAATACTTTGCGCGCAATAATGTGCGTGTCGCTGATTTCTGTGACTTCATCCAGCCACAGAAACGGATTGCGATGCGGAATGCACGACTTGATTTCGTCAGTGTTCACGGGCTTTGTTATAGCTCAATCTTGAGTTCTTCGATTTTCCGATAGAGACTCGAAAGGCCGAGTTTCAACCGGCGAGCCGCCTCTTTCTTGTCGGGGCATTGACGCAGGACGCGGGTGATATGCAGGCGTTCGTAGTGTCGCAGAGCGGATCGCAGGTCATCTGTATCCGGCAAGGCGGAACCACCACCGAGCAGATCCGGCGGCAGATCGTGCGGCTGAATTTCTTCGCCTTCACACATCATCACCGCTCGTTCGATGGCATTGTCCAGTTGGCGCACATTGCCTTTCCAGTGAGCAGCCATCAGGGTGCGAATGGTCTCGCTGGTCGCACCGGAGACGCGTTTGCCCATTGCGTCCCGATTTCGTACGATGAAGTATTCCACAAGTTCCGGGATGTCATCCAGTCGTTCACGAAGTGCCGGAATGCGGATTTTGACACCGTCCAGGCGATAGAAAAGGTCTTCCTGAAAATTGCCTTCGGAAACTTCATGGCTGAGATCGCGTGAGGTCGCGGCGATAATCCGCGCCTGAACTTTGACAGACTTTGTACCACCAACCGGAGTGACTTCCTGATACTCCATCGCCCGCAGGATTTCTGACTGCGTGCCTGGCGGCAGCTGGGCAACTTCATCCAGAAAGACGGTCCCTGTGCCAGCCATGCTCAGGACGCCTTCCTGACCGTTTTTCGTTCCGAACAGTTGTGCTTCAAGCAGTTCGACCGGACGGGTTCCGCAACTGACCGCAAGAAATTTCTCTTCTTTGTTGGGTCCAGCCACGTGAATTTCGCGGGCGAACAGCTCCTTACCGGTCCCCGTTTCGCCGACGAGCAGCACATTGGAATTTGTCGCTGCAACTTTGCGAATTGTCTTGAGCAGATCCTGCAGCGCCGCGCTGGACCCCACAACCTGATCAAAGCCAGCACTTCGCGCGAGGTCTTTTCGCAGTCGCTGGTTCTCGCGATACAGATCCTGAAACTTAAACAGACGCTGGAGACGTTTCACCAGTTCTTCAAAGCGAACGGGTTTGACTAGATAGTCAAAGGCTCCGGCAGTGAACGCTTCCACGGCATTTTCCACCGTCGCGTAGGCGGAAATGATGAGCACAAAAATAGCCGGATTGATGCGATGCAACTGGCGCAGCACTTTCACGCCGTCGCCGTCCGGAAGCTGGATATCGCAGATGGCGACATCGTAATCCCGCTCCTGAGCGACTCGAATTGCTTCCGCAGCGGTTGCTGCTGTACGAACTTCGAATCCCTCGCCCATCAGAAATTCGGCGAGTGTTTCGCGAATGATGGGCTCGTCTTCAACAATCAGAATGGATTTACGTTGAGCAATAGTTCCCGACACAGTTTTTCAACTCCGGACACGGACAGTAGACATCGACATTAAAGGATCAAACGACGGACGGTCCCTGCCCAAAATCGAACTTCCAGTCTCTAAAGCGAGCGGCAGGATAGAACTTACCATCCGCAATTTGTACGACGGACTTCCAGTCCGTCGAGTAGCACCATGCGACGGACTGGAAGTCCGTCGTACCGGTAAATTCATTTCTGCCGCTCGCCTAAGAACTGCGGATGATAGCGATTTCCATCCGGCAAACGAAGCCACCAGACGTAATTCGTTGGTCTTTTTTCCGGCGGCAGTGAGCAAAATCTCTTAAAAGCCCCGTCAGAATCTGAGAATTCTGGCAACATTCACAGGCCGATTTTCGCAATGTGTGTCATCTGAGTAGACTCCCGTCGTGTCCAGAGAATGCCAAAATGCGCCATTTGTGGTTTAACTTAGCCTCAGCGAACCGCCATGCACACCTCAAAACTTGTCAATAATCTCCAACCGTCTGAAACACTGGCCGCCGCCGCAAAGGCGCGTGAACTGCGATCCAAAGGGATCGATGTGCTGGAATTCACGGTCGGTGAACCGGACTTTATTACGCCGCTGCATATTCGCGAAGCCGCGAAGGTCGCGATGGATGCCGGACATACTCGGTATACGGCTGCCACCGGAATCCAGGAATTGAAGCAGGCCATCTGCGATGCATTCAAACGCGATCACGGAGTTGCATGGAAGCCGTCCGAAGTCACCATTTCCAACGGAGCCAAGCACTGTCTGCACAACGTGCTTGTCGCTTGTTGTGAACCCGGCGATGAAGTCATCATCCCAACTCCGTATTGGGTGAGTTACTCGGCTCTCGTTGAGTTAACGGGTGCGAAACCCGTGATGGTGGAAACGACCGAGAAGGAAGGATTCTGTCTTTCGCCAGAGAAGTTTCGCCAGGCCATCACTCCAAAGACGCGATTGATGATGCTCAACAGTCCCAGCAATCCGACCGGCGGCGTTTATCCGGTGGAAATGCTGGAAGGACTGGCCAAAGTTGCTGTCGAAAAAAATATCACCGTGCTGTCCGATGAGATCTACGAAAAGCTGATCTACAGTGGTCACGCATTCAGGTCGTTTGCCTCATTTGGCGAAGAAGTGAAGCAGCGTACGGTGATCGTGAACGGCGTAAGTAAAGCGTACGCCATGACGGGCTGGCGAATTGGCTGGACTCTCGCCCCGGAAAATGTCAGCGCCGCAATCAATAAACTGCAGAGCCAGCAGACATCGAATCCATGCAGTGTCAGCCAATACGCCGCACTCGCCGCGCTGAATGGGCCTCAACAGTGTGTCGCTGACATGTGCCGAGAATTCGCCATTCGCCGTGACTATGTGACGGCACGTCTGCGGGCTATCCCCGGAATTACTTTCGCAGAACCTGGTGGTGCGTTTTACGTCTTCTTTAACATCAGCAGCTATTACGGCAAACCTGTCGGTGGTGGTCCTGCAGTTTCAAATGCGACGGAATTCTGCACGGCCCTGCTGGAACGGGCTCATGTTGCGATCGTCAGCGGCGACGCCTTCGGGGCACCTGGCTACGTCCGCCTGAGTTTCGCGGCATCAATGGACACTCTGACGAAAGGGTTTGATGCGATCGAGAAATTCCTGAAGGCGTAATTCGCTTCGAGGAATCCATCGAACGCAGCTTCGCCCGCGGCAGACAATGTGCCCGCCGGGCCTGACTCGATGACTCATTTGGATTGCAGGCGAAGCCCGCGCCAACGGCCAACGTCCGATCGCTCCATCGGTCACCGGCGAGTGAGAATACCGCTGCTTCAGCGAAATTTGCCGGACCGGGATCGGTGAACATCGCACTTCCTGCCTGCATCGCATGTGGAGTGCGGAGTGAGTACGAAAAAGATCCAGGTGGGGATTGAGGGGAATCTTTCGGGCCGACTAGACTCATGCGTGATTCATCCTGTTGTTGTATGAGGATTGCCAATGTTCCCTAAGAACGCAATGTTGCTGCTCGCCATAGGCCTGATCGTGGTGACAACCGGTTGCACAAATACCTCGACATCGAACACCGCCCGAACGGCAAAGGAGCAACTGCTGTTGTCCAATGCGGTTGATCAGTCGCTGGATAAAGTGGACTTCACTCCGCTGTATGGCCAGAAGGTTTTCGTCGATGACAAGTACCTTGAGTGCGTCGATAAGAGTTATATTGTCGGTTCGTTACGACACCGAGTCATGTACGCGGGCGGTGCTTTGGCCACAGCAGCCGATGCTGCCGACGTCATCATGGAAGTTCGCAGCGGTGGTGTCGGCACAGACTCGACCGAAATGTATCTTGGCGTTCCATCGCTCCCGCTGCCGGCTGGCATGCAGACTCCAGAAGTCCGATTGACCGAACGCAAGTCTCAGTACGGGTATTCGAAACTGGGTCTCGTGCTGTACGATGCTAAGACAAAAACCGTACTGGGCGATGGCGGTTTGTCGATGGCCCAGTCCGATGATAACAACTGGTATGTCATGGGTATGGGCCCATTTCAGGACGGCAGTTTGAAAAGTGACGTGGCGTCAGCACGCCGACTTCCGCATGGCATGAAGATGAACCGCATACCGACACAGGTTGCATTTGATTCTCCCAACCACGCTGGTCCAGATGCCGTCCACTTTGCAAGCGATGAAAAAGAAGTGAAGCAAGAGTAGAACAGGTTTAGGACCGGCGCAGAAATAGCTGTCGTCTTCCGGACGTGGGGCACGTTTATAACGTGCCCGGCACGATGGAATCGTGCCCCACTTATTTCTGTCTCAGTCCTTACTCCAGCCAGCGTTTCTGCAGGTCACCGAAGGCGTCGATCCGTCGGTCGCGGAAAAAGGGCCAGTGCGTCCTCGCGGTGTTGATCAGTGACAGATCGCACGGCACGACCACGTTGGCCTCGCCATCATGCGTGGCCTGGGCCACGACGTTGCCATAGGGATCGGCCAGGAAACTGCCGCCCCAGAATTGAATCTCACCCTCGATACCCACACGATTCGCCGCACCGACGAACAGGCCGTTCGCGATCGCATGACTCCGCATCATCGTTTGCCACGCCGAGTATTGACTCGCTCCGTAGACCTCCCGCTCGCCGGGTATCCAGCCAATCGCGGTTGGATAAAACAGGAGCTCGGCACCCTGCATGGCCGTCAGTCGAGCGGCTTCAGGATACCACTGGTCCCAGCAGATACACACACCAACTTTTGCATACCGCGTCGGGAAGGCCAGAAACCCCAGATCACCCGGCGTGAAGTAGAATTTCTCATAATACAACGGGTCATCCGGAATATGCATTTTGCGATACATCCCGGCAATGGAACCGTCCGCATCCAGCACGACAGCGGAGTTGTGATACAAACCGGGAGCCCGCTTTTCAAACAGCGGCACGACAATCACCGCGCGGCATTCTTTCGCAATCTTCTGCAAAGCCTCAGTCGTCGGGCCAGGAATCGGTTCTGCCAGTTCAAATCGAGAATGTTCTTCAGCCTGACACGGGTACTGCGTGTTGAACACTTCCTGCAGGCAAATGACCTGAGCGCCGTCCGCAGCGGTCGCCCGAATCTTTTCAATCGAACGTTCCAGATTCTGCAGTGGATCGACCCCGCACGTCATCTGCACCAGACCGACACGAACTTCAGACGTCTTCGTCATTTTCGTCATTGTTTTTCAGACCCACGAAATCAAAACTTGCAAAGGCGGCAATCGCCGATAATGCCTGCTCCGATAAGACGTATACGTTAAATAAGACCTATCGGGAATTTGGGAGGCAGTGTAAAGACCAACCGGACACCAGGCAAATGGTGGGCCGGCGCTGTCGCTTGTCCCACGCTGCAAATATCGTGAATTCAAAAATCGGCCCGTTCACACGCGTCCGCATTGGCTTTGACGGACGCGATCGGATGATTATGCTTCCCACATGAGCAAGCACATCCTCTTTTCGATTGTCGTCACACACTGCCTTATCACATCGGTCGTCGCACAAACGGCGGATGAAAAGCTGGAGGCATTTTTTAAGTCGCATCTGGAGGAATCATTCCTTATGCGACCGCTCGAAGCCACGATGCTGGGCGATCATCGCTTTGATCATCAACTGGACGACATCAGTCCGGAAGCTCGCCAGGCATGGCTGGAACAGTATCGACGACGATTGAAACTTCTGCCGATGGAAGTGCCGTACCGCGAATTGTCCCGCAACGGGCAGATCGATTTTGAGATTCTGCGTGATGAGCTGACTCGCAACATCTGGCTGGCGGAGCACACACGACCGTTCGAAGAAGATCCGCGCACCTATGGCAACTACATCAGCGACAGCGTGTATTCTCTGCTGACGCAATCGACGCTTCCGAAAGAAATCAACATCAGGAATGCGATCTCCCGGATCACACACATTCCGCGGATCGTGAAGACGGCTCAACAGACACTGCGTGAATCCCCGCCGTCGATTCTGGAAACCGCCATCCTGCAAAATCGCGGCGCGACAGGATTTTACGAAAAGGGAATCTTCGTCCTTGCAGGCGATACGCCGCAGGCTGAAGAACTTCGCAAAGTCACGACGCAGGCCGTTGCGGCGCTGCAGGAGCACCAGATCTTTCTCGAAGACAGCCGTCGATTTCGTGCCAACGGCGAATGGCGTCTGGGACGTGCGTTGTTTTCAGAGAAGCTCGAACTCGTCCTGAACGCCGGATTGTCTGCCGATCAGGTGCTGGCGGATGCCGAAGCGGAATTCATTCGCGTCCAACAGGAAATGTATGTCGTCTCGCGACAGCTCTGGAGTCACTATTTTCCCGGCAAGACACTTCCGCCTGATGACGACGCTGGTCGGCGCGAAACCATTGCTCAGGTGACGCATGCCGTGAGTCAGGAACATGGTAAGCCTGAAGATCTCATCACTGATGCCCGCGCCAGTGTCGGTCGGATTCAGGATTTTATTCGTGAGCGCGACATTCTGCGCCTGCCGGAACCTGATCGTTGTCAGATCATTGAGATGCCGGAATTTCGGCGTGGAAATTCATTGGCCTATCTGGATTCTGCGTTGCCACTCGATCCCATGGGACTCAGCACATACGCCGTCAGTCCCCCGCCGGCTGACTGGGGTCAAGATCGTGTCCGAAGTTTTCTGGAAGAATACAATCAGCACATGTTGCAGGTGCTGACAATTCACGAAGCGTATCCGGGACACTATGTGCAACTGGAGTATTCGAACCGCTGTCCATCGTTGCTTCGCCGAGTCCTGCAGTCCGGCGTGTTTATCGAAGGCTGGGCCGTGTACACCGAGCAAATGATGCTCGATCAGGGCTACGGCGACGGCAATCTCGCGTTGCGGCTGAATCAGTTGAAGTTCTATCTGCGCGCCGTCGCCAACACGATTCTCGACCACAAAATGCACTGCACCACCATGACGGATGAAGAAGCTTATGCATTCCTCACCGACGGAGCGTATCAGTCCGAAGGCGAGGCACGCTTGAAAATTATTCGAGCCAAACAAAGCTCGACCCAATTGAGCACCTACTTTGTCGGCCGCATGGCTCATTACCGTCTGCGTCAACAAGTCCAGCGCGAACTTGGCGATCAATTCGACCTCGGCCGCTTCCATGAAGCCGTGCTCGATCACGGTTCCGTGCCGATGAAATATCTTCCGGAACTCGTGAAGCATCGACTTACGGAACCCCGTTGAGTCATCTGGAATGAGCACGGTTGGCCTGTTATTGACGATGGGTAACTCGTAGGGTGTGACAAGCAACGCGCAGGCACACCGCATCATCGATCTGGTGTGCCTGCGCAGCCGCTTGTCACACCCTACAAACTCTGAGTTATCCGGTTCTTGTTTCATCCTGGACTGTGGTATTTCTTGCGACAACGCTTCCGGCGGGCTTGTCCCGGTCGGGGCGACAATTTGTCGGCTACACAGAACACAACGCTCCCTCCTCCCCTGGCGTCCACTCGCGTTCGGCGAGTGGAC